>NVWP01000049.1 GCA_002733705.1 Henriciella sp.
GCGCCCCGCTGCGCCAGCGAGGGTGCCGCCGTCGGCGATGCTTACCGCAGGGATGATCGAGCCAGATCCGCTGAGGAGGCCACCAGACTGGACAAGCACATCGCCCGCCTGAATCTGGCCGTTCACGAAGAGGCGGCCATCCGAAACCACCAGACCGCCAGCCTGTGAGGTGTTGCCAGAAAGGGTCAGCGTGCCGGACCCACGCTTGGTCAGCGTGCCAGAGCCGCTGATATCTCCATCAAGATCAAGCTGGTCGCCGAAATCGAAGACAAGTCCGGCATTGTTGACGATGTCGCCTGCAATCGATGCGCCCGTTCCGCCATCGCCAACCTGCAGCGTTCCGCCGGAAATCTGCGTTCCGCCGGTATAGGTGTTTGGGCCCGTCAGAATGCTCGTACCGCTGAGCTGGCGAAGAGTGCCATTGCCGGTCACATTCGAGGAGAGCACGTAATCGGTATCTGTGTGGTTGAGGACGAGTTCGCCGCCATTGGCCAGAAACTCGATCGTCCCGACATTAAACGCCCCGGCCCTCTCTGCGGCCGCGCCGTCTGCCGCGCCAACATTCAGCGTACTGAACGTCCCTTGGCCGACATTCATCCTACCGGTTCCGTCACCGGCCTGGACCACACCTCCATCGCTTAGGGTAAGCGTTCCCGCCCCACCGGCACCGATGGAATAGCCCGTGTTGGCGCGAAGTATGGAGCCGGCCCCCGAGACATTTGCCGTTCCTGCGCTGCCGAGGGCGATGAAGACAGTATCCGACTCTACAGATGCGCCGCCAAGGACATCCAGCTGTCCATCGGCGGAGGCGCCAACAATGAGCGTGTCGGCACTAAAAGAAGACCCCGCACCGCGAACCAGGACAGCGCCCGAAGCGCCTGCCCCATCGCCAGCCACAAGCCGACTGGCCGTCAGCCGGCCGCCATCCAGCACCTGTAGTCTGCTGGACGTGGTCAGCCCGCCAGCATTGACGCCGATAGACATGTCGTTTGCGTTATAGGTCGCATTCGGTCCGGTGACGGTGAGAACCCCGGATCCGCCTGAAGTCCCGATCAGGTCGCGGCCCGCCGTCCGGGTCATCGTACCGTCCCGAAGGACAATCTCGCCATCGATGATCCCCACGCCGGCATTCACCGTGCTGGTGCCCGAAAGCGTCAGCGTGCCAGATCCGCGTGTCTCAAGAATGCTGATGTCGGAGACACCACCGATTGTCGTGTCGCCGCTTCCGATAATTGTCAGGTTCTGTTGCACGCCATTGCCCGAAACACCGCCTGACAATGTCAGAGAGCCCGCCTCGGCACCGATATTTGTCGTGCCGCCGAGATTGACCACGCCGGTAAATGTGTTGTCACCAGACACGTTCCTGATCGGGCCCGCGCCCGTCCGGGCGCCGCTGATGTTCAGGGCGTGCTTGTCGACGCTGACTCCGCCTTCAAGCTCCAGAACACCGCTGCTCTCAATATCGATGCTGCCCGACGCCGCGCCAAGTGCCGTGTCGCTCTGGACGTTCAGAACCGCGCCAGAAACCGGAGAGGGGCCGGAGATCGTCGTATTGCCGGTATAGGTGTTGTTGCCGGTGAGAGTGGTCTTTCCGGAGAGGAAAGATAGGTCGCCATTACCGCTGATGCTTGGCGCGAAATCGTAGTCTGTGCCTGTATGGTTGAAGACAATCTCGCCATCGCCGGCGCCGAACTGGACAGAAGCAGCCGAAACTGTGCCCACGCCAGCCGCAGTGTTGCCCCGCGCGGCACCGATATTGAGTGTGCCGACCGATCCGGCCTCTCGCGCCACGACCAACTGACCTGTGCCGCCAGAGACGGAAGCAGTGCCGCCCTCTGCGAGCGTGAGGGAGCCTTGGCCGCCATAGCCGAGAGTGAAGTCACCCGTAGCGGACAATTGCGACCCGGCGCCGGTGACGAGGGTGGTCGCCTCAGCGCCGCGATTGAGCGCGATGTGGAAGGTATTTGCCGAAACCTCCCCACCATCGGCAACGGTCAAATCCGCAACCGTCGAAAGGCCGTGGAAGAAAGTGTCAGTTGCGGTCCAGCTTGACCCACTGCCACTTACAAGGGCGCTTCCGCTTGAAGGCCCGCCATTGCCTATATTGGAAGTGTCCGTGGACAGCGTGCCGCCGCCCAGGATTTCAAGGCGGCCTTGTCCACCAGCGGCACCAACGGAAAAGTCTCTCGCGCCTGTCCAGCTCGCATTCGGCCCATTGATTGTGAGGGTGGAAACTGTGGTGCCCAATCCGACAATGGTTTGGAAGCCATTCTGTGTCACGGACGCATTGTCGACGATAAGTTCGCCTCCAAATAACCTGAAGCTGCTAACCGTCTTGTCAGCGCCGGAAAAAGTCCACGTGCCTGCGCCATACTTTCCGAGCAAAGCGGTCGTGTCCAATGCGCCGGAGATTGTCCCGTCGCCCGCGCCACCCAAGAAAATAACGCCAGTCGCGTCAATAGCGCCAGCCAAGGTCAGCCGGTCGGCGTCTGAATGGATGCGCGCTTCGGTGGCGACGCTGATATCACCGCCATACGTGTTGTTGCCTGAGATATTCCGCAGCGCGCCGCCGTTTGACACGCCGGTACCGTTAAGGGCGAGCGTTTCGTTTGCAATGTTGATCCCGCCAGCCAGCTCCAGAGCGCCACCGTTCTGCACGAGTGTGCCTTGCGCTGCGCTACCGAGTGCAGCGCCACTTTCAGCACGCAACGCGCCTGCCCGTATGGTCGTCTGTCCGGTATGAAGATTATTGCCGCTGAGCGTCCAGGTGCCGGCGCCATCCTTCAGAAGCTCAATGATCTGTGAGCCAAAAGTCCCACTTACGACCCCATTTCCTGCACCACCGAGTGCGAGATCGGCGTTCAGCGGGCTGCCACCCCCCGTTTCACCATTGATTTCACCGGCGAGGGTCAAGGTTCCAGCTTCAGAGTTGACGCGAGAATCCGCATTCAGCACGAGATCGCCTGAGATTGTATTCGCCCCCGAAGCATTACGGATCGCCCCGTCGCTGGAAACGCCATCTCCGAAAAGCACCACTGTTTCGCCGGTCGTGATATTGCCTTCAAGCTCAAGTGCTGCGCCGTCTCTCACCGCGGTTTCAAATGCCCCGCCCAGAGCCTGATCGCTGCGAATGTTCACGACGCCCTCGCGGATATTCAGATAACCGAGGAAGGTATTATCGCCGCTGAGGACAAGTGTGCCGTCCCCCGTCTTTGCGAAGCCGAAGCCACCTGAAATGTCGCCCGAAAGCGCGAACTCCGTTGAGGCGGCGACATTGATATCGTTGCCACCGGTGCCGAACAGGAGTGATACGTCGCGTGCAGAAGCGAAGCTCGCTGTTGTTGCCAGCGTGCCACCCTCCAGCACTATGATGCCCGATGATGCGCCGAGAGTGTTGTCGGCAGAAACTGAGAGCGTGCCGCCTGCGATCGTGGTGCCGCCCGAATAGGTGTTGGCGCCGGTCAGTATCAGCGTGCCGCTGTCTGATTTGGAAATCGAGCCTGTGCCGGAAATGATGTTCGACAGCGTGTAGGTTGCGTCGTCATGGGCGATGTCCAGAGCGCCATCTGTGCGGATGCCACCTGTGATTATGCCGGTCGAGGCGATTGAAAGCGTGTTTGTGCCGCCGGTGAAGTTGAAGGCGTTGGCAAGCGCGCCATCGCTGCCCGCACCGCCCGCCACGGTGCCAGCAAGCGTCACGTTGAGGTTGGCGCCCTCCAGACCTGTGCCGCCGGAGCTGGGCGCCACACTGAGAGATGAGTCCGCCGCACCCGTCTGCCCGCCTTGGCCGCCACTGACCGATACGCCGTTTGAGATGGTAAAAGTTGAACCTGCAGAACTAGAAACCACCAGGCCCTTACCCCCGTCTCCCCCTTGTGCGCCGCCATTGAACGGATTGAAACTATCACCTCCGTCTCCGCCAGCGCCGCCTGCAATATTTGCTGACAGGGTACCGAGCGCTCCGTCGCCTGTCACGACATAGCCATAACCGCCAGCACCGCCACCGCCGCCTGATGAGCCGGCGCCGCCTGTCGTTCCGTTCCCGCCATTGCCGCCCGTGCCTCCGGTTGTGTCAGCTACCGGGAAGGCCACACCAACGCCACCATGGGCGCCACCACCTCCGCCATTGCCTCCTATGAGTCTAGAGCTTGCGCCATCCTCACCATCCGCACCTGCAGACTGTCCGCCTAGAGCTGCGCTACCGCTTTGCGCGCCTCCACTGCCGCCCGTTTCGCCAGCGCCACCGCCGCCGCCTCCCGTCGTGAAAACACTGCCGGTCCCACCATCCTCACCTTGACCGGTTGTCTGGCTTTCACCGCCCTCTCCGCCGGGAAATGTGGTACTACTGCGCAGGCCGCCGTCGCCGCCTGACTCCGCAAAAGCAATGCTGACTGGAGCGAGTGCCGCCAACGCGATAAGGGCCGTCGAGATCATCAGGCGGTCTCTGACAGCCTTCGTCGTGGATCTTTTCATCGTCTTTGTCCTTGATCTGTTCAGCGCCTCGAGCCGGGCGGGCGGCAGTTTCAGTTGAGTTCGGGGTTGAGGACCGGGTGAGACAAAGGCGTGGCCAGACCCGCACGCGGACCTCGCGCGGGCTGTCGATCATCGCCGGAAACTCGCTGAAACACGCCTCTACCAATCCCTTTAGGCCACGCACCTGCACAGGCTTGCGCGGGCAAGCTGCTGGCGTCCGCCAACGGCCTTGAAGCCCGTCTTGAGGGAAAGTGGCAATGGCTATTATTTGAATAGGAAATATTTCAATGGTAAATATTTGGCATTTACCGAAGGTGGAAAATCATATATTCTGCTGATCTACTTGCAGAAATGAAGGTTGACGCTAAAACGCCCCCCTTTCGCCTGCGATATTCGTGCAGGGAATAGGGGGTTAAAAATGGCTGATGACGATCTAAGCGGGCCACATGTGCGCGACCTGCGGCGGATAGACCTTAATCTGCTTCTGGTCTTCGAAGCGATCTTCAAGGCCGAAAGCGTCAGCCATGCCGCCAGGACACTGGGCATGGCACAGCCGACAGTCAGCAACGCGCTGAACCGGCTGCGCGAGCAGTTTTCCGACAAATTGTTTGTCCGCTCGGACCGCGGCGTGCGGCCGACGCCCCTGGCGCTCAGCCTCGCGGTACCGATTTCCGACGCCCTCAACCTGCTGCGCAGCGGCCTTCAGGCCGAAGCCGACTTCGACGTTACGACCGCCAACCGGCACTTCAAGCTGATCCTGCACGATTACAGCGTGCCCTGGCTCCTGCCGCCGCTGCTGAAGCTGCTCGATCACAGGGAGTCCAGCTGCAAGATCGAGGTCATCACGCCAGACTGGACACGCCCCCAGGAAGGCCTCACCAATGGCGAGGCCGACCTGATGCTGGACGTCTTTCCGACCAAGAATCCCGCAGTGTCCTACGACCCCCTCGGGACGGTGGAAGCCGCCTACATCGTTCGCGAAGGGCACCCCACGATCAGCCATGAGCTGACGCGGGAGCTGTTTGAAACGACAGGCCATGCGGTGCTGCAAAAGCCGATCCAGCAACGCCTGCAGATACCGCACATGATCCTTGCGGAGGGACTGAACCGGCGGGAAGTCTGCATTCTGCCCAACGCGTCCGACCTTGCGATCACCGTGGCAACAAGCGACCTTATCGCAGCGGTGCCGAAGCTCTATGCGACAAAGGTGGCGCCGATCTATCGGCTCCGCGTCCTGCCGGCGCCATTCGATTACCCGAATTTCAAGATGTTCCTGTCCTGGCCGACCGAGAAGAATGACGATCCCGGCCTTCGCTGGATCCGCAATGTGATCCGGAACATCTTTGAAGACTAGTCTGGCTAGAAACTGGGGCCGGTGACGAAGGAGCGGTTGATCTTGGAGACCGCGTCCTGAAGCTTCGGAACAAGCTGGCCGCGCATTTCCTCGACCGAAAAACGTACCGATGGGCAGCAAGCATTCAGCGCGGCAATGACGCGATTATTCACATCGCGGATCGGCACGGATATCGAGCGCACGCCGGGCTCCAGCTCCTCATCCACGAGCGAATAGCCAAGCTGGCGCGTCTCCATCAGGATTTCCCGAAGCCGGACCTTTGAGACAACGGTATTGGACTGAAACTGTTTGAGGTTGACCCTGGCAAGGTACTGCTCCTGGGCTTCCTCGCTTTCATAGGCCAGCAGGACCCGGCCGGTCGAGACCGCATAGGCCGGTAGCCGCTTGCCGACATTATAGCTGACGGCCATGACCTGATCGGGCGTCGAGCGCGCGAGATAGGTGACGTCGTCGCCCGTCAGAACGGCGGTAAATATGGATTCCTGTGTGGTCTGGCTGAGCTCATTCATGATGGGCTGAACCACATCGAGCATGCCGACAGAGGAAAGCGCGGAATAGCCGAGCTGAAGCACTTTCGGACGAAGAGAGAAGACCCTGTCGGTCTTCTCCGCGTAACCCTCACGCACGAGGGTGAGCAGGATCCGGCGCGCCGAGGCGCTCGTCATGCCGGTTGCCTTGGCAACCTCACTCAAAGTCATGCGAGGTGTGTAGCGCGTGAACGCGCAGATGACGTCGAGCCCGCGGGCCAGCGTCGCAACATAGTCGCGATCACTGTCTTCAATTTGATCGTTTACATTATCGGGCACGTATCTCTCTCTCACCGGAGAAGCTAGCTAGCTGGCCACGCTGCCGCTTCAAATCAATGAATTTTCGTCTGAATGGTCAGCACCCAAACCGGGCCTCTATTCTACAATAAATTCAGCACTTTTTAAGCCAGCTTCCTATCTGGGTTCAATTTACTTGCACCCAGAGTTAGGGGGCGCAAGTGCTGCGCCCCCAATCTGGCAAGGTTAATCCTGCACTGGTCTAGAATTCGACATTCACACCAGCGAAGACGAAGCGGCCAAGAGCATCATAGGCCTGTGGGAAGGTATTCCCGTTGCCGAATGAGCCACCGGCAGAGCCGACATTGGTGCTGACAGGCGGGTTCTTGTCGAACACGTTGTTCACACCGAAGCGGAAGCCGATATTTTCCCGCAGAGAGGCACGCAGGAAGAGGTCGAGATAGTTGCGCTCTTCAAGCGTGGTGTTGATGTTGCTCTGCGTTGCGCCGACCAGGTCGACAGACCCGATATGACGCCAGGTGGCGGTGAGCGATGCATCGCCCCATGGCATGTTCCAGGTCACCGGCAGGTTGTGACGGTATTCCGGCTTGGACGTACCGCACGATGCGTTGGTCGAGGCGAAGTAGCCTGCGCACTCAATCACATCGAGACCCGGAAGCGGCTCCTTGTCGAGCTTGCTGAGGAAGGTTGCCAGATAGCTGACATCGATCGAGCCATACTGGCCGATTTCGAAGCCGTAGCTTGCTGCAACGTCGACACCGGAGGTTTCCAGCGAGCCGGTATTGAGGTTGGTGGCGATGACGAAGGCGTCCTCGCTGGCCCAAAGTTCCCCATTGGAGCCGCGATTGATCAGGCCACAGAAGAACTCGTCACCGGTGGTCAGACACTGGTTGATCGACTGTTCTTCCGGAACGCTGCCGATGAAGTCCTCAACCGTGATGTCGAAATAGTCGACAGACACAGTCAGGCCTGGGACGAAGGCTGGCGTGGCAACGACACCGACCGTGAACGTATCGGAGGTCTCGACTTCCAGGTCAGGGTTACCGCCGCTGATATTGCGGAACTGGCCTGCCGGGTTGTCAGGAATTCTGCCATACTGGGCAGCTGTGACACCTGTGCGCGCACACTGCTCGAGCGTTGCGGCCGGATTGGCGCCCGCACACGGGTCATAGAGACCATTCGCGCCCGTCGGGAGCGTGAACTCGAACGGCGATTGCGGGGCGTAGAGTTCCAGCGGGTTCGGCGACCGGGTTGCGCGCTGATACTGGGCGCGGAACCGGTAATCCGGCACCGGCGCATAGGCGAGGCCGGCTGCATAGGTGCTCTGGTCGCCGGTCGTGTCGTAATAGTCCGAGAAACGGTACGCGCCGGTGACAAGCAGCTCATCAATGCCTGGACGGTTCTCAACGAGCGGCACCTGCACCTCGGTGAAGAACTCATACACAGCGACACCGCCCGCAACATCGGCACGTGCCGTGCCAAGCTTGCCGTTACGGGTCAGGGCATCATTGCTCTGGGTGAGGTATTCGTCACGGTACTCTGCACCGAACACCGTCTGCACACCGGTCTCCGCCCACGGCATCACCATGCCATAGTCGGTGAGGTCACCGGTCATGACAGCGCTGAAGATTTCCTGGGTAACTTCACCTTCGCGGAAGCCCGGCGCCTGAATGTAATCAAGCGCGCCTTGCGTCACACCGTCGAGCGAGAAGACGTCATAAGGCACACAGTTCGGATCCGTCCCGTCGATTGCGACCTGACAGGCCGGCTCTCCGGTTTCTGGATCGATACGGACCTCAAGCGCGTTCGCCACCAGGTCGAGATTGAAGAAGTTCTCGGCCTTGTCGCTATACTGAACCTGAGAATACTGGCCGTACACGTCGTAGGACCAGACATTGTTCAGATCACCGCGGAAACCGCCCAGCACCCGGAAGGAGGTGTGCTCGGTCTCGTTCTGGCGTCCACCGCCCTCAACGTTGCGGCGCCCGATCTGGAGCGGCGCATCTCGGTCTTCGAGGTCCGGAGCCGTCGGGCTATAGCCATTGTTGAGACAGATCACCTGAACCTGCTCTGGCGACAGGAGCGGGTTGTCACAGTTGATCGTCGTCGTCTGGAAGAAGTTACCAGCCGGAGCAATCTGCGCAGTGGTTATGTCATTCATGAAGGAAAGCGAGCCATAGGCTTCGACCTTCTCATGAATCTGATAGTGCCCCATCGCACCGAAGGAATAACGTTCGTTCGGCCGGATGAAGTGGTTCAGCGGCGCATAGTTATAGGTGTCCGTGGCCGGATTGTAGTCGCGGATACCGCCATCTTCATCAAGGGTGAAGGAAAACGGCACGGCGCCGCCACCAAAACTGGTGAACTGGCCCGGGAAAGTCGTACCGGACCCGGAACAGGTGAAGTCACCATTGCTGAAGCCAAGCGCACAAGCACTGCTGATGCGGTCGCCCTGCAGCACTTCATTCTGCTTCTTGTAGTTGAAGTAACCGGTAAGGTTGCCCCGGCCATTGTCGCCATTCAGACCAAAGATCAGATTCACGTCGACCGATTCGCCGTCCCAGGTGGAATCCGGCACAGGCTGGTCGAACTCGCGCAGGGTGCGCTCAAGAAGGTCGCTGCTGTTGGCGGTCTGATAGCCGCCGACCTGCACGTCCATCATCAGGCCTTCATAGTCATCCTTCATGATGAAGTTGACCACACCGGCGACAGCGTCAGCACCGTAAACAGCCGAAGCACCGCCGGTCAGCACCTCGACACGCTCCACGAGCATGGAAGGAATCTGGTTGAGGTCGGCAGGTGCGGAAACTGGCGAGCCGTATGGAAGGCGGCGTCCATCGACGAGAACGAGCGTGCGTTCCGCGCCGAGACCACGGAGGTCAACATTCGCCGTACCGGCCGCTTCGTTTGCGCGTCCGGCACCCTCTGACGGGTTGATCTGGGGCAGCGTGTTCAGCATGTCCTCGACGCGGACCGTGCCACGCGTCTGGATCTGGTCCGCGCCCACCGTCGTTACGGGGCTCGGCGAGGTCAGGTTGGCATTGCTGATGCGCGAACCGGTCACAACGATGGTCTGCTCGACGCGGCTTTCCTCGTCTGCTGGCTCAATGCGTTCAGCATCCTGAGCGGCCGCCGCAAGCGGCACCGCCGCCAGCAGCGCAATAAGCGGCGCTCTGGACGCCCCCCTCAACAGTGACCGCGCGCCTCTCGCGCTCCGTTCACTTGCGCAAACACTCGATTTAGACATGAAAACCCCCTTCTGGCTCATGAGTTTGTGCGTTATCCGCATTTTCTTCGTATATCGAACTATGAAGATGGAGCTTTTTCACATCACCGCTCGAGCCAAAGTCAACAGCGGGAGGGTCAAAAAAGTGTCAAATCGCAAATTTTATGGGCCTAGTGGCCTTAATGTGACGCCATATCGTTCAAAACTGATGCAATCTTGTGCGGCGCACAAGTTTTAATCGGACTGCGAACTTTCTCGAACTAATTTTCGGATATCGCATTTTTTTATTGACATGCGTGCGCTAGGCTTTTGTACAGTCCGCAGGGATGGAAGGGGCATTAATTGCTTCTTCGGAGTCGTCGCAAGCCGAAAGAGGAGAGGCAATTGATCTACAGGAAACTGGCAGGCGCGGTCAGCGCAGGCGCAATCTTGGGGGCGCTTTCAGGCACCGCATTCGCAGATACCTTCAATATCGAGTTATCCGGTCAGGCCGTGCAGGAAGCCCATGATGGCCGGGTCATCCTGATCATCACGCCGGACGGCGACTCGGAACCCCGCTTCCAGGTGAAGCAGTCCTATGACGCACCTCAGATATTCGGCGTGAATGTCGACGGGATGGAACCGGGAAGCAGCGTCGAGATTGCCCCCGGCGTCCTTGGTTTCCCGGCACGGGACATGAAGCAAGTGCCGGCTGGCGAGTATTATGTTCAGGCCGTCCTGCACAAATACGACACCTTTGACCTTTCAAACGGCAAGACCGTAAAGCTGCCCGCCGCACGCGGCGCGGGCCAGAACTGGCGCCTTGAGCCGGGCAATGTGATCAGCGCACCGAAAAAGGTCAGCTTCGACCCGCAGGGAGACCAGCAGATCGACGTCACCCTCGACACGGTCCTGCCCGAGATTGAAGAGCCCGAGGACACCAAATACATCCGGCACATCAAGGTCCGCAGCGACATGCTGTCGGAGTTCTGGGGCACCGACGTCTATATTCGCGGCCACGTCCTCGTTCCCGAAGGCTTTGACGAGCACCCGGAAGCTGAATACCCGCTGGCGATCTTCCACGGCCACTTCCCGGCCAATTTCGGCGGCTTCAGGACCACCCCGCCCGATCCGGATCTGGAATGCGAATATAGCGAACGCTTCGACGAGCCTTGCTACAACCGCATTGAGCAGCAGGAAGCCTATGACTTCTACAAGCAGTGGACGTCAGATGACTTTCCACGAATGCTGATCGTCGAGATCGACCATTCCAATCCGTATTATGACGACAGCTATGCGGTGAACTCCGCCAATATCGGGCCCTATGGTGACGCGATCACCTATGAATTCGTCCCGGCGCTGGAGAAAGAGTTCCGCGGTCTCGGTGAGGGCTGGTCGCGTTTCGTCTATGGCGGCTCGACCGGTGGCTGGGAAGCGCTGGCCGTGCAGGTCAAATATCCCGACGAATATAATGGCGCGTTCGCCGCCTGCCCTGACCCCATCGATTTTCGCCAATTCATGCTGACGGACATCTATGAAGAAGAAAACGCCTATTATTACGAAGGCCCGTTCACCCGCGTCGAGAAGCCCGGCAAGCGCAATTATCTCGGCCAGGTCCCCTATACGGTTGAAATGGAAAACCGCTGGGAGCTGGTGCTTGGCGACAAGACCCGGTCCGGCGCGCAGTGGGACATCTGGGAAGCGGTCTTCTCACCCAATGGCGAAGATGGCTATCCGCAGCGCATCTGGAACAAGCTGACCGGTGAGATCGACCACACGGTCGCCGAGTACTGGCGCGAAAATTACGATCTTCGCCACATCCTCGAGCGTGACTGGGACGAGCTTGGTCCCAAGCTTCAGGGCAAGATCCATATCTATGCAGGCGACATGGACAATTTCTACCTGAACAATGCCGTCTATCTCATGGAAGATTTCCTTGAGCAGACCGACCCGCCGTATCAGGGCGAAGTCACCTATGGGGACCGCGATGAGCATTGCTGGAATGGTGATCCGGACCTGCCTAATGCGATCTCGCGCCTGCGCTACAACACGATGTACGTACCCAAGATCCTAGAGCGGATTGAGGCCGCTGCGCCCGAGGGTGCAGACCTCACCAGCTGGCGGTACTAAACATCGTTCGGCCCCGGGTAGTCCTCCAGCTGCCCGGGGCCGTTCAACTTCTACGAAGCCAAGACCGGAAGGATCGCATCATGCCTCGCACACCCCTCATACGCGCAGCCTGTACCTCTGCCGTCGCCATCGGCCTCTCCCTTGCAACGCCGGGCAATGCCTCGCCGGCAGCAGATGTGGATCAGGCCGACCGCCAGGCCGCCCGCGAGCTTCTGGAAGACATCCTCAAGATCCGCACAGCCAAAGGCTATGGGCAGACCAGGGCGCAGGCCGAATTGCTTGCCGACCGGCTGCGGGCCGCAGGCTTTACCGAAGACCAGATCGATATTCCCACCATGACGATTGAAGGCGAAGAGGTCGCCAGTCTCGTCGTTCGCTATCCCGGCGAGGAAGGCAGCACCGAGGCTCCAATCGCGCTTATCGCGCATATGGACGTCGTCGACGCCTCCACCGAGACATGGGCCAGCGATCCCTACCAGCCCATCGAGAAAGACGGATACCTCTATGCCCGCGGCTCTGTGGACAACAAGGCGGGCGTGGCGCTGCTGACCAGCACCTTTATCCGCCTGAAGGAAGACGGATATACGCCCGACCGCGACCTGATCATCGCCTTCTCGGCCGATGAGGAAACGGGGATGCAGACCACCCGTATGCTGACCCAGCATCCCTGGGTGAAGGAGGCTGAATTTGCGCTCAATTCCGACGCGGGTGTCGGCTCGGTGGACAGCGAAGGACTGAACCCGTCCTATTCGATCCAGTCAGCCGAAAAGACCTATGCGACCTTCCATGTGACGGCGACAAATGAGGGCGGCCACAGCTCGGCCCCGAGCGCCGACAACGCCCTTTTCGACATTGCCGACGCCATCGAAGGCATCCGCTCGCTGAGCTTCCCGGTAGGGTTCAATGACATCACCCGGCAGATGGCCGAAGATCTTGCCGACGCAGAAGGCGGCGACTTCGCTTCGGCCATGAGGACACTGCTCGAGAATCCTCAGGACGAAGATGCGCGCGCCATCGTCGAAGCAAACGATGCCGGCACGCACTTCCTGTACACCACCTGTGTACCCACCATGCTCTCGGCCGGTTCGGCAGAGAATGCGTTGCCACAGAAGGCTGAGCTCACCGTCAATTGCCGGATCCTGCCAGGCACGTCGGTTCAGAGCGTGCAGGATGCGCTGACCGAAGCCGTCGACAATCCGGAGATTTCGGTCGAGCTTGTCGGTGAGCCGCTGGAAAGCCCGGTATCGCCCATCAATGAAGAGCTTTTTGCCTCGATACGGGGCGCCGTCCACGCGATCTATCCGGACGCGCCTGTAAAGCCTTCCATGTCTTCTGGCGGTACGGATGGAAAGGAATACCGGGCAGCCGGTATCCCGACCTATGGCGCCGGCGCGATCACTCTGGTGCGCCCCGATGATTTCCGCGCGCACGGCATTGATGAGCGTCTGCCCCTCGAGAGCTATTATGAGCAGCTCACCTTCTGGGATGTCCTTCTGAAGGACCTCGCCGGTGAGGACGACCAATGAGCCGGGGTCTCGCAAGCGGGGTGAGCCGTCGCGGGTTCATGAGGACAGCGGCCGCCACGACCTTGTCTGCCCCGCTCATCGCGAACGCGGCGGGGGCGCAGGGCGCCGGCCCGCAGATCCGGCGGGCAAAGCCGATCACGCCGGAGGAGCGCCAGGCGCGCCTCTCCAAGGTGCAGGAGCTCATGCGCCAGCAGGGGATTGGCGCCACAATTGTCGAGGCGGGCTCATCGCTCTTCTATTTCACCGGCATCAACTGGTGGCGCAGCGAACGTCTCACGGCAGCGCTCATTCCGGCCGAAGGTGAGGTTTGCATCGTCACGCCAGAGTTCGAAGAGCCGTCCATTGAGGAAATGCTCGTCGTGGCCGGCGAGGTCCGTATCTGGAACGAGCATCAGAACCCGCACAAGCTGGTGGCGGACTGGGTCGAGGAACAGGGCCTAAATGACCGTCCGGTTGCCATCGAGGACACCGTCCGGTTCTTCGCCGTCAACGGATTGCGGAAAGAGAACCCTTCCCTTGAGCTGGTCTCCGCTGAGCCCATCGTCACAGCCTGCCGGATGATCAAGACCGCTTCGGAACTGGCCCTGCTTCAGGAAGCTGCCGACATTGTCGATGCCGCCTATCGCAGCCTCGACGGCAAGATCGAGGCGGGCATGGACGGCGATGACGTTTTTGCATTGATGGCCGCCGCGATTGCAGGCTTCGGCGGTAATTCCCCGTCTGGCGGAGTCCAGATCAATGAAGGTTCTGCCCTGCCACATGGGTCGAAGTTTCGCGAAACCGTCTCGGATGGGTCGGTTATCCTGATGGACTGCGGCTGTACCGTGGACGGCTACTATGCCGACATATCCCGCACGGCCGTCTTCGGGACGCCCACCAAGCGCCAGAAAGAGGTCTACCGTCAGGTCCGGCTCGGCCAGGAAGCAGCCATGGAGGCGGCCCAGCCTGGCACCATGGCTGGCACCGTCGATGATGCCGTCCGCGCGCTCTATGAAAGCATGGGGTACGGGCCGGGTTACGATTTACCGGGCCTGTCCCATCGTACCGGACATGGCATCGGCCTCGACATTCATGAACCGGTGAACCTGGTCCACGGCGAGACGACCATCCTCAAACCGGGGATGTGCTTCTCCAATGAGCCCGGCATTTATATTCCCGGCTCTTTCGGCGTGCGGATCGAGGACTGCTTCTACATCTCCGAAGACGGACCGGTCTATTTCACCCAACCTCCGAACTCTCTCGATGCCCCATTTGGCTAAACAATCCCAGGAGTGCTTCATGCGCAAATTTATCTATGGCCTTTCAGCCGCTGCGATCCTCGCAGCCAGCCCTGCCCTGGCCCAGGACGCCGAGCCTGCACAGGGCGAAGCCAGCCTGTCACCAGAAACGCCGGAAATCCTGACGCTGCGCGAGCGCGCCGAAGTGGAGGATGCCTGGCTGGCCGAGCGTCTCGACACGATCGTGCCAGAGCTGATGCGTGAAAACGAGATCGACATGTGGGTCCTCGTCGCGCGGGAATATCTGGAAGACCCGGTCGTGGCGACCATGCTCAATGCGACGAGCCTGCGGGCCCGCCGCCGCACCATCCTGGTCTTCAGTGATCCGGGCAATGGCGAGCCGGTCGAGCGACTCACGGTCAGCCGCTATGATCTTGGCGACTTTTTCAAATCCGCCTGGACGCCGGAAGAGGACGGTCACGATCAGTGGGCGCGCCTTGCAGACATCGTTGCCGAGCGTGACCCTCAGAAAATCGCTCTCAATATCTCTCCGGTCTCCGCCTTCGCCGACGGGCTGACCGCCAGCCAGTACAGCGACCTGACCGAGGCGCTCGACCCTGAATACCGCGACCGGATCGTGTCAGGTTTCGATCTTGCCATTGGCTGGCTGGAGACACGGATTCCGGCCGAGATGGACTATTATGATGACATCGTGCGCGTCGCGCACAGCATCATCGGCGAAGCCTTCTCGACCAAGGTTATCACACCGGGCGAAACCACGACCGATGATGTTGTCTGGTGGACGCGTCAGAAAATCTCCGACCTCGGCCTTGATGCCTGGTTCCACAATTCGGTTCACATCTTCCGCGAAGGCGAGGAAGAAGAACTCATGGGCGATGCGGTCATTGAGAAGGGCGACCTTCTCTGGATCGATTTCGGGATCGTCTATATGGGCCTCAACACCGACACCCAGCATCTCGCTTATGTCCTGAAGGACGGCGAAACGGATGCGCCTGAAGGCCTGAAAGCCGGTCTGCGTGCCAGCAATGGCGTTCAGGACGCCCTGACCTCATCCTTCAAGACGGGCCGCTCGGGCAATGAGATCCTAGCAATCGCACGCGAAAAGGCCATCGAAGCTGGTCTGGAGCCGAGCATCTACAGCCACCCGATTGGCTTCCACGGGCATGGTGCAGGCCCATCCATCGGCTTCTGGGACAACCAGGGCCCGACCGACAAGGGCGAATACCGCCTGCGGCCGAACACAGCTTTCTCAATCGAACTCTATGCCAAGAAGGCTGTGCCTGAATGGGATGGGCAGGAAATCACGTTCCGCACCGAGGAAGACGCGTTCTTTGACGGGGAGAAGGTGACCTATATCGACGGACGCCAGACACGCCTTCACCTGATCGGCGATCCAGCCGAGTGAGGTACTGATATTTATCCAGCTCCTGGATAAAGTTTGCCGGTCGGAAGTGAGCCTACCCTGAACAGGTGATCATCCGGCCGGCCTTTTTATCCCGAGGGTGCGGCCCTGTAATTTCTACGTTAGTTTTGGGCTCCCTATGCCTGATCGCGAGTGACAATTTGTCATTTGCTGTATGAAACTACTTGGATCACCCGCTCGCGCCGTGCCAAGCAAGTCCTCGATCGCCAGCGATTGAGGGAATTGCCCGCCACGGCCCACACTCGTCCCGCATCCAGACCCCTGCCAAGGTCCTTGCCGCTTCGTGCGGGGCGCTGACGATGCGCGCCAGACCTTCGCGCGTCTCAAGGAAAACTGGCGCCCGCAGCAGCGACGCTTCAGCGGTGCGCACGAAAGATGACAAGGCCAAGAGCGGCTTTCGGGCATGTGCCTGGTGGACCGTTGCACTGCTTTGTACTTTCTATGTAATTTCCTATATCGACCGGATAATCCCCAGCCTTCTCGTGACGCCGCTGAAGGAAGGCTTCGGGATAAGCGATGTCGAGTTCGGCCTCCTGTTCGGAGGTGCTTTCGCCGTCTTTTACGGGCTACTCGGCCTTCCCATTGCCCGCGCCGTCGACCGGGGCAATCGCAAGCACCTGATCTTCGCGGGTGTGATGATCTGGAGTGCCTGCACGTTCGCCTCCGGGCTGGCCACGGCCTTCTGGATGCTCGTCATATTGCGGATGGGGCTCGCCATCGGGGAAGCCGTCCTGTCGCCGGCGGCCTATTCGATGATCGGCGACTTTTTCCCGCCTGAACGCCGTGCCCTGCCCGCCGCGATCTATGCAGCTGCCGGTAATATCGGCACCTATGGCGCCTATATCGCGGGCGCGGGCATCTTCGCAGCCATTTCCACACCGCCGGCGGCCTCCTTCTTTGACCTCAATGGCCTCGACACCTGGCAGATGGTCTTCTTCATCGTCGGTTTGCCTGGCATTCTGGTGGCCCTGATCTTCTTATGCACAACCTACGAGCCCTCCCGGCGCCGCGAGTCGTCCGATGGTCATGACGACATGAAAGCGGCCATCGGCTTTTTCGCCGCCCGCATCCGGCTCTTCGGCGGGCTGTTCATCGGCGCGAGCTTCATCACCGTCATCATCTTCGCCTATGGTGCCTGGGCCCCTGAATTCCTTCACAGAACATTTGGATGGTCGGTCGAGACGGCCGGGCTGACCTATGGTGCGACAGGCGTAGTGGCGAGCGCGCTGGGCACGCTCTTCTTCACGCAGCTGTCCGAATTCCTCATCCGCAAGGGGCACAGGGACGGGCTGGTCATTGCTGCGCTTGCCGCTTCAGCCCTGGGATGCGTGTCGGCCTGTCTCGCCGCCCTCATGCCGACCGCGGAACTTTCGGTCGCCGCGTTGGGAGTCATGATCTTTTCCCTGTCGGGCTGCAGCAATGTGATCGTCATTTCCAACCAGTTCACCGTCCCCTCTCATTTCAGGGCGACGGCCATCGCGATCATGTTCATGTGCACAATCTTGATTGGCCTCGGGATTGGTCCACCGCTTGTCGCCTGGCTAGCCGAGGCCTTCTTTACGGGCGAAGCAGCCCTCGGCCCTGCCCTTGCCCTGGTATCGATCAGCATGCTGCCACCGTCCGCAGCCTGCCTCCTGATGGCCAGAAAGGTCTATATCCGGGAAGCCGAGGTCGGGTAGCGGCGCGAACTCAGAGTAAAACTCTTCACTCCGCTTCAAGCTCCACCTCATCGCCGGTTTCACTGAGCCGGGCGCCGGTCAGGATGACGACGCTCTGCAGGAAGGCCTCCATATCGGTCAGTCTGAAGACGCCGCTTACCTCATAGGTTTGAAGGTCCCCGCCAATCAGCGTCACATGTTTGTCGCTGTAGCTTTCAAAAGCCTGTACCGCGTCAGCGAGCATCGTGGCATCGAAGACGACACGTCCGCTCGTCCAGTTTGGCTGACCGGGCTCCAGTGTTTGTGGCAGATCAAAGCTCGTCAGGCCGGCAGGCTTGAAGCTGGCACCTGTGCCCGCACCGTAGACCCCAGACTCCCTGAGTGATTTGAGCCGGACGGTGCCTTCATATACTTCCAGCCGCCAATTGTCGCTTTCACGCTCCACAGCGTAGGACGTGCCAAGCGCAGTGAATGAAACCTCGCCCTCGCCGACACTGAACGGGCGGTCCGCATCTGGTTTCACATCGACGAAGACCCGCCCTCTCTCCAGCGAAACCTCACGGCCCGTTCTGGTCAGAGACACACGGGCCGAGGAGTTGGTATCGAGCACGAGACTCGATCCGTCGGCGAGGTCGAACCGCGAAATCTCCCCTATATCGGTCGTGTAAAGAATGGCCTCGCCTGCGGGGGCCGACATTGGAACATATAGGAAAACAAGCGCGACTGCAGCCGCTGCTAGTGCACCCAGGCCGCCAGCCAGCCAGGGCGCGCGCAGCTTCCCGGCCCATCTGCGCAGCCCCCCAGCATGGGACTGGGACCGAACGTACGGTTTCTGCGTGGGAGTTTCGACCACGAGAGCTGCAGCCGCGCCCCATTCATTGGCCATCCGGGTGAAGGCGTTTACGTGACGCGGGTCCGCATACAACCAGTGTTCGAAGGGCGCACTGGTGAGCGTTTCCGGCGCCTCCTCGATCCGTATCAGCCAGCCGGCAGCTTCTTCGAGGATAACCTCATCAAGTGTGGGGGATCTCTTATCCATCTTCACGCTGGCCACGCTGTTTAACGAGGAAAATCATGGCATCCCGCAGGCGCCTGCGGATAACCGCGACTGTCAGTCCACAATCGCGAGCAATCTGCTCATAGGTTTCCCCCTTCAGTCGATAGCGAACAAATACCTCTTTCGTCAGGGCCGGAAGGGCATCAAGGTCTTCCAGCGCAAGTTGCAGATCCTGCTTCGTTCCATAGGCAGATTCGGGGCCCGGAGCGCCGCTTGGTGGATCATGATCCATCTCGTCATAATCTATATGGGGCGGGCAAGCCGCACGGGAGCGAAACCTGTCCCGTATAAGGTTGACGATAATCGTGCGCAAAAATGCGATGTCATTGTGTATTTTTTCGCGCGCGCCATAACGCGCCAGACGCGCGAAGGCATCCTGGACAATCTCTTCAGCTTCCTCCGGTCTCGCGCCTTTAGAGCGAGCAAACCCCACCAGCTTTGCCGACTGCGTGCGATATAGAAGCTCGACCGGATCGTGCAGTGTCATCAAGAGCGGTGTTGTCCGGACCCGATCAGCCAAGGAAATGGGTCCGGGCATCGAGAATAGCGTCTGCCGCCCGGGACATGTCTTCGGCTGAGTTGTAATAGCTAGGCGTGACACGCACGCAGGCGCCCGCAGTGACACCGTTGCGGTGCACGGTGAAGACTCCGTGCCGGTCGAGCAGATAAGCCGCTATCGCCTTGTTATCTTCCTCCGAGATCATCCCCCGAAAGCGGAAAGAGGTAATCCCGGCATGCATACGCTCATCGTCGGGCGTCAGGATATCAATCCCGTCAACTGCCCGGCACGGCGCAACCCAGAGGTTTCGCAGATAGCTCAGGCGCGCTGCCTTTTGCGGCCATCCCATCCTGTCCTGAAAAGCAAACGCGTCGGGCACACTCATATAGGCGGCGAAATTGCTTGTCCCTGTATGGACGCGGCCGTGAATGGAGCTGGCTTCGTCTGGACCGGCTGACATGTTGGGGTCGATAGCACCGAGACGATCGGGACGGATATACATCGCACCGACACCAATCGGCGCGCCGATCCATTTGTGCAGATTGAAGCCGATGAAATCGGCGCCCAGGTCCGGCGCCTCGAAATCCATCTGGCCCCATGAATGGGCGGCGTCCACCACGACATCGACACCCCGCTCGTGAGCGATCTCGGCGATTTCGCGCACCGGCACGACCAGGCCCGTGCGGTGGCTGATATGGGTGAGCAGCAAGAGACGTGTATTGGGATGCTGCTTTAGGGCGGCGCGATAGGTCTCGATTACGACGTCATGCGTCGCCGGCTCCGGGATGGAAATCTCAACGGTCTCAGCACCCACCTGCCTGGCCTTCCAGCGCATCGTGCTCATGATCGAGCCGTAATCGAGATCGGCGATCATGACTGCATCGCCCTGTTTCAGCTTGTTGTAGCCGGAGATGATATTCTGCAGGGCCTCTGTCGCCCCGCGGGTGAAGGCGATTTCTTCAGGTGTAACACCAAGCCGCGACGCTGTCTCTTCGAGTACACCCATATAGATCGGCCAGTAGGCACGGCGGGCGAAATAGGAATTCTCCCTGTTCACGCGCTCGGTATGGGTCTTGTAGGCATCGAGGACTGGTCGCGCCATAAGCCCCCAATTTCCATTTTCCACATTGGTGATGTCATCTGTGACATCATAATTTGCAGCAATCGCGGCCCAGAACCTCTCATCGTCGGGTCCGGCGGGGTAGCTCTTTCCACCGGCAGACTGAGCCGCCGCGAAACCTGTGAGCTGGGTGGCCAAAGGGGCTGCAAGCGTTGCAGTGAGCAGATTGCGGCGTGACATCTGGAACATGGCGTCATTCCTCTAAGAACCGGATCGGTTTGAGCGCTTTAAATCCGGGAGACTCGACAGTTTTGTGAAAAAGGGCCGGGGGACGTCCGAAAACGTCCCCCGTAAGCAGCTGGGACCAACCCGTCAGAGGGGGGAAGGAGAGGTCAGGCCCCTGCCACGACTAGAATTTGGCATCGAGGCGGATGTAGTAATTGCCGCCATCGGTGTCGTAGGGCGCGTTGCGCGAATAGATCAGACCGCGATTGGCCTGATAGGTCGCTTCATCCGGATATTCGTCGAAGACGTTTTCCGCACCGACCCGCACCGAATAATTATCGGTGACATTGTAGGTCAGACCAATGTCGACGAAGGCTTTCGCCCCGAAATCCTGATAGATCTGGCCGTCGGCATTGTCGGAGAAGTCCGTCCATTCGCCATAATAGCGAACACGCCCGAACACTTCGAAGGCACCGGTGATGTAGGTCGCCGTCAGATTCGCCGTGTGCTGCGGCAACTGACGTTCATAACGGCGATCTTCATCGGCGGAGTCCGACGTGGATTTGCGCTCATTATAGTTATAGGCACCGGTCAGATTGAGGTCGCCCGAGCTCAGCCCCATACGGTAGCTGCCGACCACATCGACGCCCTGGACCTCATTGCCATCGCGGTTCTGAAAGAAGGACACGCTGCTGAAGGTGCCGCCACCTGGCACACCCGCATCGCGAAGTGCCTGACGCTCTTGAGCGGTCAGCGTGAACCCACCTGAGGAACCAATCGCGTCGCTGATCTCGACCTTGTAGAGGTCAATGCTGCCCGAAAAACCTGCATCATTCTGATAGGCGAGGCCCAGCGTGTAGCTTTCGGACTCTTCGGGCTCCAGCGAGGTTAGCGTCACGCCTTCGCGCTTGGCAATGATCGCCGCGACGGGCCCTTCCGGAGAGAAACGGCCATTCGTGAAGACTTCCAGTGTCTTGGTGTCCAGGCCCTGCCCGGTGGATTCGGAGAACAGCTCGCCCGGTGTCGGGGCGCGGAAGCCCGTCGAAGCGGTGGCCCGAACAGCCAGTTCAGGGGTGATTTCATAGCGGGTCGACAGCTTGCCGGTCGTCGTGTCGCCGAACTCGCTATAATCCTCGAAGCGAAGGGCGCCGCCAACTGTCCAGGCTTCGGTGAGCGGCGCTTCAATGTCGATATAGGCGGCATAGCTTTCCTGATCGAACTCTCCTGCCTGACGCGGCTCAAACCCACGGAAACCGTTGGAGCCTGTCGGCAGCCCGTCTGCAGCCCCCGGCCCAATGGCCCAGGAAGCCTCTTCACCGGCCCCAATCTCATAGATTTCCTCGCGGCGCTCTGCGCCGAAAGCAACGTTAACAGGCGAGGAAAGTCCGAGATCGGCAAGATAGACGAAATCGGCATTGATGTTGGTTTCGCGCTGCTCGAGTGTCCCGATATCAAAGGAGGTCGGGCTATTGGGGCCGAGCGAGGCGTTGATCGAATTATACATGAAGTACTCGATCGTGTTTCGCCCATGATTGACGCTGAGATCCCAGGTGAACTGCCCCTCAGCCAGCTCACCCTTCAGGCCCGCCGCGAGAGCAAGATCTTCATCTTCCTGGCCAAAGCGTGGGCTGAAGCCTGCCGGGTAGATGTCGGCAAGATCCCAGTCCGGGAAAACATCGGACGTGTTGAAGACGCCTGAGGTCGGGTTGCGCCAGTTGAAGTCCGAAACGCCCTGCCCCTGATTATATGTGCCGAAGGCATAGCCCGAAACGAAAGGATTGAAGTCATATCCCGTATCGAAGGCAAAACGTGTCGCGCTGCGGTCCGGCTGCCCCCAGTGCTGAACAGGGTTCGGGACGTCGAGATCGGGATTGTTGGCCTGCAGCTCAATGGCGTCCGGGCGCTGGCGCGAGCGTGATGTGCGTTCAGCGTCGTAATATTCGAGCGTGGTGACGAGGTGTCCGCCCAGACCCAGTTCCCAGCCGGCCTGTGCGCCGGCCTGATAATTTGTGCCGTCCCCTTCATAGTACTGGGAAAACTGGCCGTAGGCCGCATAGCCGGGCTCATCGTCGAGAATGATGTTGATCACGCCGGCAATCGCGTCGGAACCATATTGCGCAGACGCACCATCACGCAAAACTTCGATCCGCTTGATCGCAAAGGACGGGATGGAAGCGAGGTCCGTACCAGCGCCCAGCAAGGCAGAACGGTGACGGCGCTTGCCGTTGACTAGAACCAGGGTGTGGTTGCGGCCCAGACCTCGAAGCGTGGCTGGCCGGACGAAGATATTGCCATCGGCCATTGGAAGGCGCTGGACCTTGAAGCTCGGCACGAGCTGGGCAACGGTGTCGAGCAGGTCTTCCGATGACGTGCTTTCGATGGCTTCACCGGACACGACATCGATCGGCGCAAGAGAGCTGAATACGGTGCGTTGGGCCTGGCGCGTACCTGTCACGATTACGGTATCGGCGACCAGTGACTCATCGCCAGCCGCTTCATTGGTGTTTTCGCTCTGCTGCGCATGGGCGGCGTAGCCCAGTGTCAGGCAGGATGTGGTGGCAAGCAGAAGTGCTGCCTTGCAAGTTGTACGGAACATGTCTGAATTCCCCTCAATCGGTTGACCGTCACAGGGCTGCAGCGCTCAAGGAAGGTCAGCGCGCCCTGCAAGGGGGAAGACGGAACGGGTGTCATTTCTTGCGCCGCACAATTCAGATTTCACGAAACATTCACACGGGGAGCCCGCACACGTCAGAAACGGGAGGTGAGGCGTGCGTAAAGAAGCCCACCATCTGTGTCATAGGGTGTATTGCGCGAATAGATCAGGCCGCGATTGGACTGGCGGCGGGCCTTGTCGGGATAGACATCGAAAACATTCTCGGCGCCAACCTTGAACGCCAGCGCCTCATTTACATGCCAGGTCATACCGAGATCGAGAAAGCGGCGGCCGCCGAAATTCTGGTAATCGGCTTCAACGTCGCCGTTCACATCCGACCAGGCGCCATAATAGCGCAGCCTCGCGAACCATTCGAGACATCCACGCTCATAAACGGCCGAGATCGTTGCACGGTGCTCGGGCACCGGGTTTTCGAAAAAGGTGCGCTCAGCCTCGTCGAGGGGCCTGTCGGCCCGCGTCACATCGCTATCAATCGTGGTGTAGGCGCCGGTCAGGCTGAGATCACCGCTGCCAAGCGGACGCTTATATGTCGTCACAATCTCAAGGCCCCGTGTGCGGGAATCATACACATTCTGGAAAAATCCAACAGACGAGATATTGGGATTCATATTGGGCGCGAGCGCGGCCAGTTCGGTGCGTTCGCTATCGGTCAACTCGAATCCGCCAACAAGGTCGAACCGGTCATCGACATTGATCTGGAACGCATCCACCGTAAGACTGAGACCATGCCCTCCGCGATATCCAAATCCGAGCGAGTAATTTTCTGACCGTTCGGCTTCCAGCGGCCGTATTTCGACCCCCTCGCGGTTTGAGATAATCTCCGCAACAGGCCCAAGCGGTGAGAAGCGTCCTCGCGTGCGGATGTCGAGCGTTTCTGTATCCAGCGACTGGCTCGTTCGCTGGGTGTAGGCCTGACCCGGCGTTGGCGCGCGGAAACCGGTCGAGACGGTGGCGCGCAGCGCCCATTCAGGCGTGACTTCAAAACGAGTTGAGGCTTTGCCCGTCAACATGTCGCCAAAGATCGAATAATTCTCATAGCGAAGCGCGGCGCCCATCGTCCAGGCACGCGTCAACGGCCACTCCAGATCGACCCAGCCGGCATAGCTGTCCTGCTCAAAGGTGCCTGTCTGTTCCGGCGAATAGCCGGGAAAGCCGTTCGAGCCAGGCGGCAAGCCATCGATTGCACCGGGTCCGACAGCATAGGACGCCAGATCGCCAGCTTCGACGCCATAGCGTTCGCGTCGGAGCTCAATACCGGCGGCGAGATTACCCGCGCCTGCCGAACGGCCTGCTGCGATGGGCTGGCGGATATCCGTATTGAAGACCAGCTCAGTTTCCCGCAGCTTGCCTGGATGGAATGAAGTCGGACTATCTGGTCCAAGCGAAGCGTTGATACTTTCGCGAAGGATGTAGTCGATCTGGCTGAGGCCGTAGCCGAGACTCATATCCCATTCGAGTCCCTCCCCCGCCCTGCCCCGCAGTCCGAAAAAGGCAGACCCGTCCACCTCGTCCTGACCGAAACGCGGAGTGAAGCCGGCCGGATAGACCTGGCGTAAGTCAAAGTCGGGGAAAGCGGGGCTCGTCTCGAAGGCACTGGCGACATCAGGATTTCGCCAGTTAAAGTCTGAGAGCCCGTGTGTCTCGCCAAATGTGCCAAAGAGATAGAGGTCAACACCGTTGACGGGCACCTCGCTATTCCAGCCGAGTCGCCAGCCGCTGCGCTCTGGCTGTCCCCAGCGCTGTACGGGGTTTGGCACGTCCAGCTCCGGGTTGGCCGCTTGAAAGGCGATGGCGTCGGCACGCTGGCGGGTGCGTGAGGTCGGTTCGGTGTCGAAGAGTTCGGTGCTCAGCACCGCAAAGCCTTCTTCGCCGATCTTCAGGCCTGTCCGGGCGCCGCCCCGCCAGGCAACACCGTCCCCTTCAAAGTAGGAGGCATATTGCGCGAAGGCGCTTGGCTCCAATTCCTCTGTGAGGATCACATTGATCACGCCGCCAATTGCATCCGAACCATACTGCGCCGAAGCGCCGTCGCGCAGCACCTCGATCCGCTCTATGGCGGTGACCGGAATTTGGGACAGGTCGACCGGCTGCCCGTTCGATGTCTCAAGGAAAGCCGAGCGATGGCGGCGGCGCCCGTTGACGAGGATCAGGGTCTGATCGGAGCTCAGCCCTCTTAGCGCTGTCGGCCGGTTGAATATATTGCCGTCATTCAATGGAAATCGGAACGCCGTGAAGCCAGGCAGAGACTGGGACAGGCTGTCCAGCAACTCATCAGAGGTGCTGCGCGCAAGATCGTCATCGCCAATCACATCAATGGGAGCGAGCGATTCAAAGGCAGTGCGGGCCGGCGCGCGGGTGCCCGTCACGATGACCGGCGCCTCCCGGCGGACCGGGTCCGGCCTTGGGAGCGAAACAGGTGACGCAGGCCGAGCTGGCTCGCGCTTGGGGGTAAGTTTTGGCTCCGGTGAAACCTCTGCCGCGACAATGGTCACGGTGACGTCGTTCACCTGGACCGCATTCAGGCCGTGACCTTCGATGAGCTCATCCAGCGCCTGCGTGAAAGTGTACCGGCCATTGAGCGGTTTCGCCTTTGCGCCGGAGATCAGGCTCGAAGCCACCAGTATATTGATGCCATAGAGATCAGAAAGGCGGGCGAGCGAGCGATCCAGCCGCCCGCCGCCGAGCGTCACTTCGCGAGCAATCCGGTCTCCTCCGGCTTCCTGTTGCGCATAGACCAATTCCGGCGACGCCAGGGCGAGCAAGACCACGCTACAGATCGCATAGAGGGCCGCCTTTGCTCGCACCTTACCCTACTCCGCTCAGTCCAATGGCTGGCAGTAGCACGCAAGTTTGGCGCTTCTGTTACCGTACTGTTTTCAGCAACCGACCATAGATCCATAGGCCTTACTTGCGCATCCGTGGTTGAGCAGGATGACTTCGATGAGGGATTTTCATCGCCGAACAAGTAAGGATCGCCGTCAGAGCGCCTTCGACTAAAGAGGGGGGCTCAGTCCTCAGCCGTATCGGGGTCATGACCGGTGAGGCAGTTGGGCGTCTCCCCTCCGGCACTATTCATCCGGCTGCCTTCCGGGCGGCGAATGCCATACTGCCACTTAGTCCGCGCCTCGATGCCCATCAGCAGTGCTTCACCCAGACGAAGCCCCTCCATCGCCTTGGTCTGGCTGTAGAAGTTCAGATAGCTCTCCGCGAGGTCGGGCTTATCGGACTCGTAAAGCGTTGAGGCAATCTTCGAGACGGTGATATTGTCCTCACGTGCCTTGCGCTCAAACCCTTCCATAGCAGCCCTGACTTCCGGAAGAAATTCCTCCGGACGTGAACAGGTATAATAAAGCAAGCGCTTGAAGACCCGGCCTGCGAAAACCGTCGCTTCCTGCTCCTGGAAGTCGGGATCAAGAAAAGTCGATCCAGCATTCTTTGACAGATACCGGTGCTGGCCGAATTCAGGCGGCACGTCGGTGGCGCCGAAGTACCAGGGGATGAAAGGCGTTGTCACCGAACTCGTCGGCGTAATCCATACGGTGGTCAGTTCAACCGGCACATTTCTCCTGAGCGAGACGACCTGGCCATAACCGGCTTCCTCGTCAGCGATACGCGGATCACGGACGAGCCTCATGAACTCTTCTACCGTTACGGGGGCCTTCTCCTGAAGCGCCTGCTCGATATCTGCGATGGCAAAGTATTTGACCCCGCTGCGCATGGGCACGCCCTGCTCGCCATAAACCTCATGCACATTGAATGGCTCGCCTGAGTTTGGGTCGTACCAGCCTTGCTCGACAGCAAAGGAAATGAGGTTCTCAGACCCCATGTAATCGGGGCTCTCCAGATAATTATCCGGTATGTCACCGATATAGCCGGGATAGGACACGCGGACATCGTCCGGGCCGAGACGTTCGGCGACCCAGAGCCCCTGGCTGCCGGCAAACTGCAGGACCACCCAGCCTTCGTCCGGATCGGCGATCATGTGCGAATTGCCGCCATAGGTGGCCCAGCCATGCTCATCTACGAGGCCGCCAATAATCTCGGCTGCCTCACGTGCCGTGGTTGCGCGTTCAAGCGCAATCCGCGCCGCATCGCTATATTGAACGCCGTGCTGAGGTGTCTTCGTCATCTCCACGAGTTCGCGGCGCGAATTCGACCAGATGTCGCGTATGGCGACCTTATGTTCGTTCAGGCCGCCATTCGTCAGCGGCGCGGGAAAGCCCATATAGTCGCTATAATTCATCGTCATGTATTTGAAGGTGTGCGGCACCTGCGGAATCTCGATGAGCTCGCCCGGGATGGCCGCATCCTGCGTCACGCCAACCGAGATTGTGGCGCCGGCCGGATGGTCTTTGGCCGGAACGATTTCCAGCCAGTGGCTGGAGACCTCCTCTCCCGTGCCACCGATAAGAACGCTGCCATCCTCGGTGAGGTTCTTGCCGACATAGTAGCCATAGCTCGCCGAGGCAGGCGCTGGTGCGAGTGTTCCTGCCGTTGCGGCTGTGATCGCAGCGAGCAGCACGCGTTTAATATGGAGTCCCATTGGCTTTCTCCCTTCCAGGCAAGAGCCTGGAATCGTGACTGTCCGACTGACCTTGGTTGTCAGGCCGTTGCGGGCCTGTCTGCAGCAGCTCCGGCCGCTCGTCAAAGATAATGAGAGTCCGCTGAGAGCTCGCGCCGCAAAAACGCCCCCGCCGTCCTGCGTTGGTTCGTTAGCGTGGAATGGCGTTGCTGCAGCTACCAGCTATCGTGATCAGTCCCCGGCGGGGACTTCTATCTTGAGAACCTTGCCCTGCCACTGGGAGACGTCGACATTGTCTAGTCTTTGGTTCGCTGCACCACTTGGCGTGAAATAGGTCACTTCCGCATCCACGACAGTCTCGCTGGGCAATCCGAAATGAACGGGGATGACGCTCTGCGCATTGTAGCCCCCTCCGGAGGTGATGAGACGGCTGGCAAGCAGGTCGCCTGCGGCATTGAACAGCCGGACCTCGGCGCCAGGCACTGCGACAGCCCCCTCGCCGGTCACCACCATCATCTCCAGCGCGTGACCAGCCAGACTGGCTTCCATATCGTTTCGAAACACGAAGTGACCGCCTTCGGGGCCGTAGCCATCCGTCACCGACAGGTCGAGATCCCCGTCCTTGTCATAGTCGACCCATACGACGCCGTGATCTGCCGCGTTGAGCGGCGAGTCGAGCGTGAGAATGTTCTCAAACCCACCCGAGCCATCATTCACGTAGAGCTTGTTCAGCGGTGTCTGCTCACCAAAGGGGCCCTCATATCCGACAACGAAGAGGTCGAGGTCCCCATCATTGTCAAAGTCGCCCCAGTCCGCGCCGACGACATGGTCCGGTTCCGAAATGCCCGCTGTCTCGGAGACATCTGTGAACGTGCCATTGGCTTCATTCCTGTAAAGACGGTTGGGTCCGTAGGCTGCCAGGAAGATATCGAAATCGCCGTCATTATCGTAATCGCCGATTGCGCAGCCGACGCCGCCCTCTCCCTCTTCACGCCCGGCACTGTCTACACCGGCCTCGGCCGCGACATCCGTGAAAGTATCGCCGTCATTTCGCCAGAGGGCATCGGTTGCGCCCGACTGATTGGCGAGGAAGAGGTCCAGCCTGCCATCCTGGTTATAGTCGAACCAGCATGCGCCCACCGTTGCCCGGGAGTCTGTAGGCCCGCCATCGGCAAAAACCTGCTCGAAGACGCCGTCTTCGTTCTCAAACAATTTGTTCTCGGCAATACGATCGACCGCATAGAGATCAAGGTCCCCATCGGCATCGAAGTCGACCCAGTTGTTCTGACGTGACGACCGTCCGGGAAAGGTCAGACCCGCTGCAGCGGCAACATCGACAAAGGATTCGCCGCCGACATTCCTGTACAGGCGGGATGCTTGAGCGGGCATGGTCGCGCCCGCATAAAGGTCGACATACCCGTCCGCGTCGAAGTCGCCGA
>NVWP01000050.1 GCA_002733705.1 Henriciella sp.
TTCATCCAGACGGACGCGGCGATCAACCGCGGCAATTCCGGCGGGCCGCTGTTTAATCTGAACGGTGAGGTGATCGGCGTGAACACAGCCATCATTTCGCCCACGGGCGGGTCTGTGGGGCTTGGCTTTTCCATTCCGGCCAATCTCGTCAAACAGGTGTCCAGCCAGATCCTTGAATATGGCAAGCCGCGCCGCGGCTGGTTCGGGGTCAATGTTCAGGGGATCGATGCGGGTCTTGCCGACGCCTATGGGCTGCAGGATGAGAAGGGCGTTATCGTCACCAATATCGAAGAGGGCGGCCCGGCCGCCGAGGCCGACTTCGAAGTTGGCGACCTTTTGCTGACCTTTGACGGCAAGATGATCGAAAATGTCCGGGGCCTCACCCGGATCGTCGCCGAGACCGAGATCGGCAAGCGTGTTGCGGTCGACCTCATACGCGATCGCAAGCGGCGCACGGTACGGTTTGAGGTGGGGGAGCTTGCCTCAAACAATGAGTCCGAGACGCGTGAGCCGCTGCCGGAAAATGCGCTGGCGCAGAACCCGCTGGGCGCGGAGCTCAAATCCATCGATGACGATGCGCGCCGGCGCTATGGCATTGCGCGCAGTGTCGAAGGGGTGCTGGTGAACTCCGTGGCGGCGAACGGGCCAAGCTTCGGCAAGCTGCGCAAGGGCGATGTCATCATCGAGATGGGATTTGAGCGGATCGCCTCCCTGCAGGATGCCTATGAGGCGCTGGAGCCCGGCAATGCGCCGGCAGGGGCGCCGCTTCTGGTGCGGGTCAGCCGCGCCGGACAAACCATGTTTTTTACCATCGATACTGAGCGATAGCCCTCGTTCAGGTGCCTGGTAAAGCGGCGCGGTCTCTGTGTCTTTACGCCACCGGCAAATCACCCTTTCATCATTCCTGTGGGGAGAGGAGTGTCCGGTAGGAGTTCGACACATGGGCATGAGTGAAAGAGACGCGCTTAATCTCTGGCGGCGGGCCCTGTCTTCCTATGTGCGGACATCCGATGGCGATCTGACCGCCCGGCAACAGGCGATCCTCATGACGGTGGCCCTCTCTGCGGGGCCGCACACCGTTCGCGGCCTTGCCGCAGACCTCGACCTCGCCAAGCCCGCCGTGACGCGCGCACTCGATGCACTGGAGAAGGCCGGCTTCGTGCGCCGCCGCCGGGACGAAAACGATCTGCGCAGCGTGCTTATCGAACGGACCGTCGAGGGCATGACCTGGCTGCGTGATTTCGCGGACCTTATCATCGCCGCCGAGAGAGGCGAAGAAGGCCGGCCAGCGGTTAACAAAGCGACACTGGACAAGGGGCTGGCCGCCTGATTGAGGTAGCCCTGTGCCAGACTTCAATGATCCCCGGTTGAGCCCGCCGCGTGACGGGCGCGGCTTGCAGATGCAGGTGACGGCCAGTGTGGCGTCACTCCGCGATGCCCCTGTGGCTGACGCTGAGATGGTGACGCAGGCCCTTCACGGCGAAACCGTCAGCCTGATCAGGGAAGAGGGGGACTTCGCCCTCGTTCAGCTGGACCGCGACCGCTATGTCGGCTGGACTCGGATGGCCGGGCTGAGCGATGAGGTGACGATGCCTACGCATCGCGTCTCTGCGCTGCGCACCTATATATATTCGAAGCCGCACCTGAAATCCGCGCCGCATGGGCTGATCTCCATGGGAAGCCGTCTTACGGTGACGGGCGAGGAGAATGGCTTCCTTCGGACATCGCGCGGCGGGTGGGTCACATCCGGTCATGCTGCGCCTCTTGATGAGGCAGAAGATGATCCCGCTGCGGCGGCCGCGCGTTTTCTGCATACGCCTTATCTCTGGGGCGGGTGCGAGAGCCTCGGCCTTGACTGCACCGGGTTGACCCGGGCGGCCTTCGAAGCCTGCGGCGTCACGCTGCCGCGCGACAGCGACATGCAGTTTGCCTGGTGCGGGGAGGCCATAGCAGACTGGACGGCGCCCGGGGCCTTGCGCCGCAATGACCTGGTTTTCTGGAAGGGCCATGTCGGCATCATGCTGGACGCGGCAGTGCTGCTTCACGCCAATGGCTATCATATGGCGGTTGCGCAGGAGCCCCTCTCGGAGGCGATTCCAAGGATCGCAAAAGAATACGGCGAGCCCACAGGGGCCCGCCGTATCGATATCTTGCTTGAAAGAGGTCGCGTGCCAGACTGGCTGGCGGATGGCCGGAACAGCTAGCGCCTATTCCTCGTTTTCAGGTTCGATCGTGTCGAGATCGTCTTCTTCCGAAAGAGTAGAGTCGGGGGCCATCTCGACTTCGCTGGCATTGCCCTCAGCTTGAGAATCCTCATCGTCGACGACGTCCTGGGTCTCGATGACACCCGTCGCCTCGGTCGGTGAATCTTCGACCGTTTCGGACTCCAGCGTGTTTTCGACAGCTTCACCTTCGCCCTCTGCGGCTGCGTCGGTCGCTTCGCCTTCACTTTCGCCTTCTGCCGCAGCGCCGCCTTCTTCCTCTTCAGGAAGCGGTTCCGGGAAGGCCGGGGCGTTCGGCGTATTCTGCGCAAGATAGGCGATCACATTGGCGCGCTCATCGTCGCGGCGAAGACCGGCGAAGGCCATGGACGTCCCGCGGATATAGGAGGAGGGGTTCTCCAGCCAGTGGTCGATATTCTCATAGTTCCAGGTTTCGCCGGAGGTCGCCTGCATGGCGGAGGAATAGCCAAAGCCCGGCATGTGGGCGTGGCTGGCCCCGATGATGCCATGAAGGTTCGGACCGGTACCGTTTGCGCCGCCATCTGCGATGGTGTGGCAGGTGGAACACTTGGCCTGGAAGGTCCGCTCCCCATTGGACGGGTCTGCCGCGGCGAGCAGGGCGCCAAGGTCATAGACCTCTTCCTCGGCTTCGCCGCCGGCCCCGCCGGTCTCAGCAATCTCGGTATAATAGTTGAAACGGCTCTGGGCCCATTCATTCAGGCTCTGTTCCTCTTCGCCATGATGGCCACCCTCGCCAGAGGAGAAAACCATGTCCGAAAGGGTCTGGAGACCCATGACGCCGAGAACAACAGCGAGAAGTGCGCCGAATACCTTGTTCCAGAAGAGATCGCCCATCGGGATCATCCTTGTGTCTGTAATCAGTCTTTGCGCGCCTTCTGGCACGCTATCGAGTCGCTGGCAATATAAGCGGATGTGTTGAAGGATGCGCGGGCGAATACAGCGGCGAAAGGGCGCAGGGGGGCGTCATGGCTGCGCGCGGCATCTATTGCCACAGGGCTTGCCAAATGCTCGCGCCTCCCGCATGGCAGGCCGCTGTTTCTGCCACAAGCGACAAGTCAGGACGAGGACACGCCATGGAAACGCGAACAGGCCGTATCGCCTATCAAGGCGAACCGGGAGCCAATTCCCATATTGCGTGCAATGAGACCTTTCCCGGAATGGAGGCGGTCGCCTGCAAGACGTTTGAGGATGTCCTGTCGCTGGTTGAGCGCGGCGAAGCCGACCTTGCCATGATCCCGGTGGAGAACACGATTGCCGGGCGCGTTGGCGATATCCACCACCTCCTGCCCGGAACGACGCTGCATATCATCGCCGAACATTTCATGCCGATCCGCTTTCAGCTCATGGCCCTGCCGGGGGTGAAGCTGGAGGAGGTGAAGCGCGCCCATTCGCATATCATGGCGCTTGGCCAGTGCCGGGCCTTCATGCGAGAGCACGGCATCGATCCCGTCGTCGCCGCCGACACGGCAGGTGCGGCCCGTATTGTCCGCGACCTCGGCGACCCGGAAACGGCGGCGATTGCGCCGGAACTGGCTGCAGAGGTCTATGGGCTCGACATCCTCGCCCGCGACATTGAGGACGCAGAGCATAATACGACCCGCTTCCTCATCATGGCGCCCGAGCCGCTGGAACATGAAGATGTCGGCGCAGGCGCCGTGACATCCTTCCTATTCCAGGTGCGCAATATCCCGGCCGCGCTCTATAAGGCGATGGGCGGCTTTGCGACCAATGGCGTCAACATGACCAAGCTTGAGAGCTATCAGATCGACGGCTCCTTCACGGCCACACAGTTCTATGCCGAGATCGAGGGCCATCCTGATGAGCGGCGCGTGCAGCTGGCGCTGGAGGAGCTTGGCTTCTTCTCGACCTCGCTGAAGATCATGGGCGTCTTTCCCGCCAATGAGGCGCGATACCGCCACCGATAGGCGCGGCGCCTAGTGCTTCCAGACGATTTCGCTGTCGCTATAGCCCTGGAAATATAGCGCGGCCGTCAGGTCGGTGACCTTGATCGCGCAGTCCGAAGCGGCGGCGACGACGGGTTTTGCGCGGTAAGCTATACCAAGACCGGCTGCCTCTATCATGGCAAGGTCATTGGCGCCGTCGCCCATGGCGAGCGCGCCGGAAACCGGGATATCGAGGCTTCTTGCTTCTTCCTGCAGGGCGGACAGTTTCGCTTCGCGCCCGAGGATGGGCTCGCCCACCTTTCCAGTGAGTGCGTTGCCATCATCGAGCAGTGTATTGCCGCGATGGGCATCAAAGCCTGCAGCTTCGGCGATACGGGAGGTGAAGAAGGAAAAGCCGCCCGAGACCAGAACGCTGCGCGCACCCTCTGCTTTCATGGTGGCAATGAGCGTCTTTGCGCCGGGCGTCAGCGTGATGCGCTCACGGTGGCATTGTTCGAGTGCGCTGAGGTCCAGACCCTTGAGTTTGCCGACCCGTTCGGTGAGGGCCGCCTCGAATTCAAGCTCGCCGCGCATGGCGCGTTCGGTGATCTGCGAGATTTCGGCCTTGAGCCCGGCAAAATCAGCGAGTTCATCCAGACATTCCTGCTGGATGATGGTGGAATCCATATCGCAGATAAGCAGGCGCTTTCGGCGGTCTTCGGTCGACGTGATGCAGATGTCTGCCTCGCCCTCGAATTCAGCCTCGAGCGCCTTGCGGACCGCCTGGCTGTCCTCGAAATTGCCGGCCTGTTCGATGGCTGTGAATTCACGCTCCCCGCTCAGCATGCGGACGGGTGCGCGTGCGCCGTCAGTGGCGGAGGCCAGCACGGATTCCAGCCTGTCTCCAATGTGTTGCAGGCTCTTGTCTGCCCGTGCGACGATGACCGCCACATGGGCAAAGTCAGTGGTTTTTCTATCCATTGCGGCGGTCCTTACTTAACCTTCACAGAGAGAGTCCTTACGTCTAAACGCATGAAACCCGCAATCTTGATCCATGGACCAACAGCGAGCGGCAAAACAGCGCTGTCGATCAGCGTTGCCCGCAAGTTCGATGGCGAGATCGTGAATGCCGATTCCATGCAGGTCTATGACAGACTGAAGGTGATTTCAGCCCGCCCCTCTGAAGAAGAGATGGAAGGCGTGCCGCATCATCTGTTCGGCCATGTGCCGGTCGATACGCGATTTTCGACGGGCGAGTGGCTGGAGCAGGCACGGGCAGTGATCGAGGATATACAGAAGCGCGACAAGACCGCCGTGGTTGTGGGCGGTACGGGCCTTTACCTGCTGGCGCTGACCGAAGGGCTTTCCGATATCCCGCCCGTGCCCGAGGAAACCCGCCACGAAGTGCTGGAGATCGCCAAGGCCGAGGGCGTGCGCGGCCTCAAGATCCGCCTGCAGGTGGTCGACCCGGACGCGGCCGCGCGCATTGACGACAATGACCGCCAGCGGCTGACCCGCGCCTATGAGGTCTGGCTGGCGACCGGCCGGCCGCTGACCAGCTTCCAGAACAACAAGACAAACCAGGTCCTGAACCCTGATGAATGGCTGGGTGTGGCGCTTACCCCGCCGCGCTCCAAGCTCTATTCGCGTATCGACCGCCGGTTCGAAGGCATGCTGATGGAGGGCGCCATGGAAGAGGCGCGTGAGCTCGACCGGCTCGGCATCGATCCGGAGCTGCCGGCCATGAAGGCGCATGGCATGCCCTGGCTGACGGCCTTTATTCGCGGCGAGATCGACTCGGCCACGGCCGCCGAAAACGCCAAGCGCGACACCCGCCGCTATGCCAAGCGCCAGTTCACCTGGATCGGGCGGCAGTTTCCGTTCTGGCCGCGCATCCCGTCGGCAGAGACAAATATCCGCATGCGGGTCATTTCTGCCCTTTACAAGGAGGTTGACCGCTAGCTTGAGGCACGTTATTGCGGCTTCAGCACCGTGAGGAAACAGTTTTGCGCAATCAGATTGTCGTCGTACTTATCAGCCCGTGACCAGCATCCATTAGATGCTGGCGCGGGTGCGCATGGAAGGGTCTCCAAGGAGGCCCTTTTCTTTTTTGGGCAGGACCGCCCGGACACAGAAGTGATTTAGTAAACCAGGCAAAGAGCAGATCATGGATACCCATACCCTGACAGATACGCAGACCACGAAGCGCACGATGACCGGTGCGGAGATCGTCGTCACGGCGCTGAAGGAACAGGGGGTCGACACGATGTTCGGCTATCCCGGCGGGGCGGTTCTACCGATCTATGACGCGCTCTATTCAGAGGATTCCATCCGCCACATCCTGGTGCGCCATGAGCAGGGCGCCGGCCATGCCGCCGAAGGCTATGCCCGCTCCACCGGCAAGTGCGGCGTGGCACTGGTGACCTCCGGGCCCGGCGCGACGAATATGGTCACCCCGATCACCGACGCGATGATGGACTCCATTCCGATGGTCGTCATTACCGGCCAGGTGCCCAGCCACCTCATCGGGACGGACGCCTTCCAGGAGTGCGACACGGTGGGGATCACGCGCTGCTGTGCCAAGCACAATTATCTCGTCACTGATGTGGACGATCTTGCCCATACGATCCACGAAGCGTTCCTGATCGCCACGTCAGGGCGTCCGGGGCCTGTGGTCATCGATATCCCGAAGGACGTGCAGTTCGCGACGGGCCCCTATATCGGCAAGGAAGGCGTCTACAAGCCGACCTACCAGCCGAAGACCGAGCCGAGCGACCACGCCATCCGCGACGCGCTGGACATGATGGCGGCGGCGCGCCGGCCTGTCTTCTATACAGGTGGCGGCGTGATCAATTCCGGGCCGGAAGCCTCGAAGCTGCTGCGGGAGCTGCAGGCAGCGACCGGCTTTCCGGTGACCTCCACGCTGATGGGGCTCGGCGCCTTCCCGGCAGGCCATGAGGACTGGCTGGGCATGGTCGGCATGCATGGCGCCTATGAAGCCAATAATGCCATGCATGACTGCGATCTCATGATCTGCATCGGGGCGCGTTTCGATGACCGCGTGACGGGCAAGGTCTCGGCCTTCTCCCCCGGCTCACGCAAGATCCACATCGATATCGACCCCTCCTCGATCAACAAGATCATCCGCGTCGACGTGCCGGTGGTCGCCGACTGCAAGGCGGCGCTGCAAGCGCTGCTCGGTGGCTGGAAACGCCGCAAGCTGGCAAAGCCGGACATCGAGGACTGGAAAGAGCAGATCGCGAAGTGGAAGGCGGTCGATTGTTTCTCCTATCCGCCGAACAATGGCGCGATCCGCCCGCAATATGCCGTCGAGCGGCTCTATGAGCTGACCAAGGATCGCGACACCTATATCTCCACCGAAGTTGGCCAGCACCAGATGTGGGCCGCCCAGCACTATCATTTCGAGGAGCCGAACCGCTGGATGACCTCGGGCGGCCTCGGCACGATGGGCTACGGCCTGCCGGCGGCGGTCGGCATCCAGGCAGCGCATCCGGGCAGCCTCGTCATCGACATTGCCGGCGAAGCCTCGGTCCAGATGGTCATGCAGGAAGTCTCGACCGCTGTGCAGCACAAGCTGCCGATCAAGGTCTTCATTCTCAACAATGAATGGATGGGCATGGTGCGCCAGTGGCAGGAACTGCTGCACGGTGAGCGCTATTCGCATTCCTATTCAGAAAGCCTGCCGGACTTTGTGAAACTCGCCGAAGCCTATGGCGCCAAGGGCATCCAGTGTTCTGACCCGGCTGAACTTGACGCGAAGATCCTGGAAATGATCGACCATGACGGGCCGGTGATCTTTGATTGCCTGGTGGAAAAGGCGGAGAACTGCCTGCCCATGATCCCGTCGGGCGCGCCGCACAATGAGATGATCCTCGGCAAGATTTCGGGCGACGAGATCGGCGAAGACGGCCGCAGGATGGTGTGAGGCGATGATTTTTCAGGCATCCAGACATAGCTGGCTTGAGACGCCGGCCATGAGGTTTCTCTTTGCGGATCGGGCAGCTATAGGCCGCCTCATCCTGAGCCTGTCGAAGGATGAAGCCGTCACGCCCAACACCGCAGGAGCCCGCGCATGAGCAAGGAACCCATCCCCGCCAGCGCCTATGACATGGATCATGCCGAGGAGGCTGAAGAGCGCCGCACGCTGGCCATCCTGGTCGACAATGAGCCGGGCGTCCTGGGACGCGTCGTCGGCCTCTTCTCGGCGCGGGGCTATAATATTGAGAGCCTGACCGTCGCTGAGGTGGATCGCGGCAAGCACCGCTCGCGCATCACCATCGTGACGACCGGCACGGCCCATATGCTGGAGCAGATTGAGGCGCAGGTGCTCCGGCTCGTGCCCGTCGCGGCTGTCATCGACATTACCAAGTCCAAGCGCGGCATCGAGCGTGAGCTGGCGCTGGTCAAGGTGGCCGGCAAGGGCGAACCCCGCGTCGAGGCGCTGCGTATCGCGGAAATCTTCCGCGCCCGCGTGATCGATACGACCAATGAGAGCTTCATCTTCGAGATCACCGGCGCGTCGGAAAAGATCGACCAGTTCACCGACCTGATGGAGCCGCTCGGTCTTGTCGAAGTGAGCCGCACAGGCGTGCTGTCTATCCGGCGCGGGAAGGATGCGGGATGATCAGGTGCGGTCTAATGATCTGCCTTTACGCTGGTTTCGCGCTTTCAGGCGTTGCGCAAGGTGAGCAAGTCTACGATCCGCGCGATCACCTTCCAGATCAACTCAGCGAGGTACTGGATTTCGAGCCATTCACAAAAGGTGGGCCATCGAACAAGGAGCATGGGTGGTCGGCGCGGGCTATCTGTATTTTCCCCGAGACATCGTTTGCAGACAGTCTGGATAAGCAGCTCGCATATCTTTCGTGTCTTAGGAACACGGCGAGAGCCGTTCAGAGAGCCGTCGGACATGAATTCATGCCAATGGCAAATGATAGCAGTCCCGGTGTTTTCGAGCCGACTGACAGGTTGCGCGGTGCCCGTGTCGTGCAGCCCAGCCAGGTAAGGAGTGTCTCCGGGTTCTGGAGTTATCGCCTTCATATCGAGGATGGGCGCTGGTTACTTGACACCCGTGGTATATCAACGGCCCCCCGATACGATGAAGCAGGTAGAATTCTTAGAAACGACTGCCGGACGGAGCGTGAATTGTCGTCTCGCGAGATTAAACTTTTAGTAGATGCCGCCCCGTCTGCATTTGCCGACAGCATGATCGGCGGCTCGGGTCTTTGTTTGGATGGGGCGCCGACATTCACGGAGGTTTCGTATGTCGATCATTCGGGCGCGGGCGACCCTCCGACCAAATCTGCAATCTACATTAGGGAGTGTGGCGTTGATGACGGCGTCAGTCGCTTCAGCCAGACCATGATAACTCTCGGCGAACAATCCGTTGATTTACGCACCTGTATTTGGGCTCCCGATCAGCCGGATACAAATTCGCCGAGCGACTGAGATATTTGACGATTCAAGAGGACCAAGGAGTAACCCACAGTGAAAGTCTATTACGAGCAGGATGCCGATCTCGGCCTGATCCAGAAGAAAAAAGTTGCCGTCATCGGCTATGGCAGCCAGGGGCACGCCCATGCGCTGAACGCACGCGATAGCGGCGTCACCGATATTGTGGTGGGCCTTCAGGAAGGCTCTTCCAGCCGCAAGAAGGCAGAGGCCGAGGGCCTGAAAGTGATGACCCCGGCAGAAGCTACCAAATGGGCCGATGTCGTGATGATCCTGATCCCGGATGAGAAGCAGTCCGTACTCTGGGCCAACGAGATCGAGCCGCACATCCGCGATGGCCAGCACATCATGTTCGGCCACGGCTTCAACATCCACTACAACCTCATCCGCCCGTCGGCGAATGTCGACGTGTCGCTCTCGGCGCCGAAAGGCCCGGGCCACACGCTGCGTGACCAGTATCAGCGCGGCTTCGGCCTGCCGGGCCTCGTCGCCATTCATCAGGACGCGACCGGCACGGCCAAGGACGTGGCGCTCTCCTATTCGAAAGCCATCGGCAACACCCGCGCTGGCGTTATCGAAACCAGCTTCCGCGAAGAGACCGAAACCGACCTCTTCGGCGAGCAGGCCGTGCTCTGCGGCGGTATTGTCGAGCTGATCAAGGCGGGCTTCGAGACGCTGGTCGAGGCGGGCTATGCCCCCGAAATGGCCTATTTCGAATGCCTTCATGAGACCAAGCTTATCGTCGACCTCATCTATGAGGGCGGCATTGCAAACATGAACTACTCCATCTCCAACACTGCCGAGTTCGGTGAGTATGTTTCCGGTCCGCGCGTTGTGACCTCTGAGACGAAGGCAGAGATGAAGAAGGTTCTGGAAGACATCCAGGATGGCACCTTTGCCCGCAACTGGGTTCTGGAAAACCAGGCCGGCGCGCCGGGCTTCCACGCCAAGCGGGCCCGCATGAACTCCCATCTCATCGAGGAAGTCGGTGAGAAGCTGCGCGGCATGATGCACTGGGCGCAGAATGACCGCCTGGTGGACAAGTCCCGCAACTAGGCTTGGATGACGCCTTTCTCAGCGCCCTCGCGGGGCTGCCGTCTGGCTATAGCCGGGGCAGCTATCGCGGGGGCCAGTGGGGCGTAACGGTGGAACGGTCCAGCGACGGGCGCCGGCTGAAGCTTTTCGGCGAGGCGCTTGGCGACAGTGACCATGTCAGCTTCAACCTCTACCATGTCGGCGGGCGGCCGCGCCTGAAACCCTGCGAAATGCCGAAAGAGAAAGTTATTTCTTTCGTTCTTGGTTATAAGCCCCTGCAGGATCTGTAGGGATTGCCCATGAGCGATAGCCAGCCGCGTCCGCCGCACATGATTCACCAGCTCGGGCGGGAACTGGTCTTCCTCGTCGCGCCGCCTGTATTTGCTGCCGTCACGGCGCTCTCCGGCCTGATCGTTCTGGCCGCGCTCATGATCCCGGGGCAGGTGTCTCGGGTGCCGTTCGATCTGCCTCTGCCTCTTCTGGAGGCCTCCCACTTTGTTTCTTCCATTGTCGGCACAGCCCTGCTGATCCTGTCGCTTGGCATTCGCCAGCGGCTACACAGCGCCTGGGTCATGGCGCTTGTGGCCTTTATCCTGCTGGCTGGTCTCAGCCTTGTGGCGGGGCGCGATGTCCTGCTGGCGATTGCGCTCGGCGTGGCGGCGCTTGGCCTCTTCGCCGCGCGTCCGGCTTTCTATCGCAGCGGCGCGCTCTCGCGGATATGGCTGTCGCCGCAACGTCTCTCGATCCTCATCCTCATGCTGGCCGGCCTCGCCTGGCTCGGCTTCTTTGCCTATCGCAATGTCGCCTATCGCGATGATCTCTGGTGGACTTTCGCGCTGGATTCGGACGTATCGCGCTTCTTCCGTGCGCTTGTCGTCATGTCGGTGACGATGGTGCTCTTCTTCTTCTGGCGTCTGCTGCAGCCGCCAGCGGCCCCCCGCCAGCAGGAAATGACGCCTCAGCTGGAGGCGCGCATTGCCGCCGTGACGAACGGCGCAGAGACCCCGCAGCCGGAGGCAGCCCTCGCCTGGCTGTCGGACAAGCGGTTCGAATTCTCGGAGGATGGGCGGGCCTTCATCATGTACGGCGTGCGGGGTCGGAACTGGATCACAATGGGCCCGCCCATGGGACCGGAAGACGCCAGCCGCACGCTCGCCTTTGCGATGAAACGCAAGGCGGACCGCGCGAATGCCAATCTTGTCTTCTACGCGGTGCCGACAGGCTTCCTGCCCGTGGCGCTCGATCTCGGCCTTGTGGCGCGCAAGATTGGCGAGACGGCCATTCTGCCGCTTGAGGACTTCTCGCTGGAAGGTCCGGCGCGCGCCAAGCTGCGCCATGCGGTCAACCGTCTGAACCGGGAGGGCGGGCGTTTCGAGGTTCTTCCCGTCGGGGCCTTCGATGCCCATCAGGAGGAAATGCGGCGCGTTTCCGATGCCTGGCTCAACCACCATGCGGGCGAGGAGAAAGCCTTCACGCTGGGCCGCTTTGATCCCGATTATCTGCGCCGGTTTCCCATCGCTTCCATCTGGCAGGACGACAGGCTCTGGGCCTTTGCCAATGTCTGGCGGTCCGGCGATGGCAAGGCGCTCTCCATCGATCTTATGCGGGTCGCGCCAGACGCGCCGCCAGCGGTGATGGATGCCCTGTTCGCAGAGCTTGCGATATGGGGGAGAGACGAGGGCGCGAAAACGCTCGATCTTGGCATGGCGCCGCTCTCCGGGCTGGCGTCCGAGAGAGAGGCCAACGCGCTCGCAAGGCTGGGCAATTTCATCTATGCGCATGGCGGTGAGGTCTACGGGTTTGACGGGCTTCGCCGGTATAAGGAGAAGTTCCAGCCCGACTGGCAGCCGCTCTATCTCTGCGGTCCGGAGCGTCAGAACCTTGCCTTCGCGCTGGCCGATGTCGCGCTTCTTACAAGCGGTGGGTTGAGAGGCCTGCTGAAGCGTCCCTCCAGCAGCTGAGCATGGGTGCCGCAGGGCGCAGCGGCGTCTTGAGTTCGCCATGATCGCGCGTCACGCTTGCGGCTTCCTCCAGAAGGGATTTCACGACATGCGCTTTCCGTTCCTGACCGCGCCGCTCCTTGCCCTGTCCTTCGCGGCTCCGGCGGGGGCCGAGATCGCGCCGGGCCTCTGGTCCTATCAGGCGCAATATGCGCTCGGCCCCATCCCGATGAAGGATAGCGGGACCTATTGCGTCGATCCGGACATGGCGAGCCGCTCGCTGGATGCGCTGTTCAATGAGATCAACGACAATTGCAAGATTGCCTCGAGTGAGGGCGGCGCGGCGGGCTATAAGTTCACGCTCGTCTGTCAGGGTGGGCCGGATGGCGCGCTGGATGGCCGTCTTCAGGTCGGGAATGGCGAGGCCGCGCTCAGCGCGTCTGGCTGGACAGGGACCGCGCAGGAAAACGTGCCGGTCCTGCTGCAGGCGACGGCGCGCCGGATCGGGCCCTCCTGCTAGACGGCGGTGGAAGATCGTGCGGCGAGGACGTCCAGTGGTTTGAAAACGCCCAGACTGTTCAATCCCGCCGATTTCACGGAACTGTACTTTGACAGGGCGCGCGCCCTGGCTAATGGGTTGTCACAATGGCCAAATTCATTCCTGTCGAGACGTTCGACCTCATCATTTTCGGGGGCACGGGCGACCTCAGTCAGCGCAAGCTGCTGCCCGCGCTCTATCACCGCTATGCCGACGGGCAGATCCCCGCGGAGTCGCGCATTGTCGGGGTCTCCCGCACGGAGATGTCGGATGAAGAATTCCGCGCCTTTGCCTTCGAGGCGTGCGAGGCGCATACCAAGGACCCCATCGACAAGGATTGCTGGGCCGCGTTCGAAAAACTGCTCAGCTTCGCAACGCTCGATGCCACGGACCCGTCCGCGGACTGGTCGGGCCTGAAGGCGCGTCTGGGCGACGATGACCGGCCGGCGATCTTCTATCTTGCGGTGACGCCGAAAATCTATGTGCCGATCTGTGAGGCCATCGGGAAAGCGGGGCTTGCTGATGGCGATGCGCGTGTCGTGCTGGAGAAGCCCATCGGCACCGATCTGGAGTCCGCTCGCACGATCAATGCCGGTGTCGGCGAGGTCTTCAGCGAGGACCGCATCTACCGGATCGACCATTATCTCGGAAAGGAGACGGTGCAGAACCTCCTCGTGCTTCGCTTTGGCAATACGCTGTTCGAACCGCTCTGGAACCGCACGGCCATCGATCACATCCAGATCACCGTGTCCGAGAATGTAGGCGTCGGCGACCGGGCCGGGTATTATGACAGTGCAGGGGCGGTGCGCGACATGCTGCAGAACCACCTTCTGCAGCTTCTCTGCCTCATCGCGATGGAGCCGCCAAACTCCATCAATGCCGATGAGATCCGGACCGAAAAGATCAAGGTTCTGAATGCCCTGCGTCCGATGGAGGCCAAATGCGTCGGTGAGGATACGGTACGCGCGCAGTATGGTCCCGGCACGGTCGGCGGCGAGAAGGTCAAAGGGTATCTTGAAGAGCTGGAAGACGGAGAAAGCGACACAGAAACCTTTGTCGCGGTGAGGGCCTGGGTCGACAATTGGCGCTGGGCGCGCGTGCCGTTCTATCTTCGCACCGGCAAGCGGATGCGTACCCGCCATTCTGAAATCGTGGTGCAGTTCCGCGAGGCCCCGCATGCCATGTTCGGCGAGGATCAGGCCCATTCCAACCGCCTCATCATCCGCCTTCAGCCCGATGAGGGCGTGCAGCTCTATGTCCAGATCAAGGAGCCGGGGCCTGGCGGTCTGCGGGTGCAGTCGCTGCCGCTGAACCTCTCCTATGCTGAGACGTTTCAGGTGAGATACCCCGATGCCTATGAGCGCCTGCTCATGGATGTGGTGCGTGGCAATCTCGCCCTGTTCATGCGGCGCGAGGAGGTCGAGGAAGCCTGGGAATGGGTGGACGGCCTGCTGGAAAGCTGGTCGGCGGCCAATACGCCCGTTTTCACCTATTCCGCCGGGCTGGAGGATGGCCCGGTTGAGGCGCGCATGCTGCTGCGCCAGGACGGGCGCGACTGGTGGAGCAATGGCAAATGACAACCCTGCACCCGAAAATTGAGGAAGTGACAGAGCGGATCGAGAAGCGGTCCGCCGAAACACGCGCGACTTATCTGGAGCTGATCCGCGGCCGCAAGCCTGACGGCTTTGCGCGCCAGAAACTGGCGGATGGCAACCTCGCCCATGCTTCTGCAGGGTGCGCGGTCATGGACAAGACGCAGCTTCTCGGCGCCAACTGGCCGAATATCGGCGTCATCACCGCCTATAATGACATGCTCTCGGCGCATGCGCCCTATGAGCATTATCCCGAGATCATCCGCGATGCGGCCCGGAAGGTGAATGCGACCGCGCAGGTGGCGGGCGGCGTGCCAGCGATGTGCGATGGCGTCACACAGGGCCAGCAAGGCATGGAGCTATCGCTCTTCTCGCGCGATGTGATTGCGCTCGCCTCTGCGGTGTCGCTCAGCCACGACATGTTCGATGGCGCGCTGCATCTTGGCATCTGCGACAAGATCGTGCCGGGGCTGATGATTGCGGCGCTGCGCTTCGGCTGGCTGCCGCACATCTTCGTGCCGGGCGGGCCTATGCCCTCGGGCCTGCCAAACCCGGAGAAGCAACGTATCCGGCAGGAATATGCCCTCGGCAATGTCGGTCGCGATGCCCTGCTGAAGGCCGAGGCAGAGAGCTATCACAGCCCCGGGACCTGCACCTTCTATGGCACGGCCAATTCCAACCAGATGCTGATGGAAGTCATGGGGATGCATATCCCCGGCGCCGCATTCGAGAACCCTGGCACACCGCTGCGCGAAGCGCTGACCCGCGCCGCTGTGGAACGGGTCGTGGAGCTGACGGTGAAGCGCGACTACACGCCGATGGGCGAGATGATCGATGCGCGCAGCTGGGTCAACGCGCTGGTCGGTCTGATGGCGACCGGTGGCTCGACCAATCACGCGCTGCATATCCCGGCCATGGCGGCCGCCAGCGGCTATCAGATTGAGCTTGAGGATTTTGAGGAGGTCAGCGCGATCACGCCGCTTCTCTGCCGCATCTATCCGAACGGACCGGCCGATGTGAACCATTTCCAGGCCGCGGGCGGCATGAGCTTCGTGATGAAGGAGCTGCTGGAAGCCGGCCTTCTGAACGGTGAGGCGCGCGGCGTGATGGGCACGATTTCCGATCATGCACGGGAGCCCTGGCTGGACGATGGAAAACTGGCCTTCCGGGATGCACCGGGCGAGAGCGGCGAGATGGATATCGTACGGCCTGCAAGCGATCCGTTCCAGAAAGAGGGCGGCCTTCGCATGCTCAGCGGGCCGCTGGGGCGCGGCGTCATAAAGGTCTCCTCGGTCAAGGAAGACCGCCGCATCATTGAAGCGCCGGCCCGCGTCTTTGACGATCAGGAGGCCTTGAAGGAGGCGTTCAAGGCCGGCGAACTCGACAAGGATTTCATCGCGGTGGTGCGCTTTCAGGGCCCGGCGGCGAATGGCATGCCAGAGCTGCACGCGCTGTCACCGGCCCTCGGTGCGCTGCAGGACAAGGGCTTCAAGGTGGCCCTCGTCACCGATGGACGCATGTCGGGCGCGAGCGGCAAGATCCCTGCCGCCATCCATGTCAGCCCGGAAGCGGCGCGCGGCGGCCCGCTGGCCCGCGTGCAGGATGGCGACATGATCCGGCTGGACGCTGAGAGCGGTGAGCTGGACATCTACTGCGATCCGTCGGTCTTCGAGGCCCGCGAGCCCGCCCAGTACCGCCCGAACATTCAGGGGCAGGGCCTTGGCCGCGAGCTTTTCGGCGCCTTCCGCAACAATGCGAGCCGCCCCGATGCGGGCGGGAGCCTGTTTGAATTCTTCCTGCCACTGCCGGGGACCAGCCATGGCTGATCCTGTTCTTGTTGGCGATATTGGCGGGACGAATGTGAGGTTCGCTGTCGCGCGGGAGGGCTTTGCGGGCCGCCCGATCATCTCTGACGTCTCTGTCATGCCCGGCGATGATTTCAAGATTTTCGATGACGCTTTAACGGTGTACCTCAAGAGATTGGGCAAGGATGCTCCGCACCGCGCGCTGATCGCGCTGGCAGGGCCGGTTCAGCAGGGCCGGGTTACCCTGACCAATCGCGACTGGACTGTCGATACGGCGCGCCTGCAGGAAAACTGCGGCCTCGAGCGGGTGGAGCTGGTCAATGATTACGCGGCCATGGCGCGCTCCATTCCGGAGCTTCCGGAGGATGCATTCCGGCTCATTCATGAAGGTGATGGCGAGCCATCCTCGCGCCAGCCCATACTGGTTTCCGGCCCGGGCACCGGTCTTGGCATGGCGACGCTTATCCCTGCCGAGCCAGCAGGATGGCACGTGCTGACCGGCGAAGGCGGGCATGCGGCCTTTGCGCCGGCGACGCCGCGCGAATGGGCGCTGGCCGAGAAGCTGCGCGAGACCCATCCTTATGTCTCGCGGGAGCTTGTCCTCTCCGGTTCAGGCCTAGATGCGGTCCACAAGGCGCTTTGTGATATCGATGGTGTGAGCTGGCAGAAGACCGCGCCGGCCCGCGTGCTGGAGCTTGCCCGTCAGGGCGATCCGATCTGCCGCGACATCTGTGAGATCAAGGCGCGTGGAACGCTCTATGCGCTGGGCGATGCGGCGCTGATGAACGGCACACGCGGCGGTGTTGTCATTACGGGCGGGGTGGCTGAACAGCTCGCCGACTGGCTGGCTGCGCCTGAGGCCATTGACCGGTTCATGCAACGCGGGCCAATGAGCGACTATATGCGCCCCATACCGATCCGGATCCTGATGTCCGGTGAGGCCGCGCTTATCGGGGCTGCTGCCCTGCAATTCGACGAGGTGCCTGTACGATGAAAACGATGACAGCCTTCCGCGCCGCAATCGAGAAAGCCCCTGTCGTGCCCGTCCTGACCGTGCACGATGTCAGCCATGCAGAGCCACTGGGCGAAGCGCTGGCGCGGGGCGGCCTGACCTCTGTCGAGATCACGCTTCGAACACCAGCCGCGCTGGAAGTCATCCGCCGCATGGGGCAGATGGATAATGACCTGCTCGTCGGGGCGGGCACGATCATCTCCGAAGGAGACGTCGATGCGGCGCTGAAGGCCGGGGCCGATTTCCTCGTGACACCTGGCGCCTCGCCCCTGCTTCTGGAAGCACTTGGCAGCCATGACGGTGTCATCCTGCCCGGCGTCTCGACCGTCAGCGAGGCCATGGCCCGCTTCGATGAAGGCTATGGCGTCGTGAAATTTTTCCCGGCCGAAGCCTCGGGCGGAGTGAATTTCCTGAAGGCACTGGGCGGACCGCTGCCCCATATCGACTTCATGCCGACAGGCGGGGTTACGCCTGAAAATGCCGCCGACTATCTCGCGCTTCGCAATGTGGTGGCTGTCGGTGGGTCATGGATCGCGAGCGCCGACGAGATGGCGAAGGGCGACTGGGATGCGATTGCCGACAAGGCGGCCCATGCGGTGAAGATCGGGCGTGGCGGCTAGGCTTCGAGGCGCTTATTCGGGCAGGTCGCTGGCGGGCATTCTCGCGCCTCGCCGTGTTCTGAACCGGCTTTCAAAGGCCACCAGCAAACAGCTCGCGATGATGATGACCGCGCCAATCCAGAGCGCGGGCCCGGGCCACTCATCGAAGAAGACGAGCCCCAGCAGGGCGCTCCATACAAGCGATGTATATTCTAGCGGCGCAAGCAACTGCGCCTCGGCCTGCGCATAGGCAAGCGTCATCAGATACCAGACCGAATAACCGAGAATGCCGAGCAGCAGGAAAAACGGAATATACCAGAGGGCCGGCCAGCCGAAGAGGCCGAGCGTAATGGGCAGAAGCGCAATGGCGGGGACCGCATTGGTGAACAGGGCAATCGTCGTTGCGTCTTCATGGCGTGCGCGCAGACGAAGGAAAACCAGCACGAAGGCATAGCCAATCGTGGAGCTGAAGAGGGCGATATAGCCATAAAGCCGCTGGTCTTCTCCGCCGCCACCGTCGGAGTTGGAGCCGAAGACGGCGAGGGCAACACCGGCAAAGCCGAGTATGGCGGCAAGCACGGCGACAGGGCTGAGGCGTTCTCCGATAACCAGGCGCGCCACGGGCGCAACCAGAAGCGCGGCGGTAAAGCCGAGCGCTGTCGCCTCGGCGAGCTTGAGCTGGGTGAGGGCGTAAAAGAAAGTCACGGCGCAGAACAGCTGAAGCAGCCCGCGCATCGTATGAAAACGGATCGCCTCCGTGGAGGGGCGTGGACGCTTCTTTGCAAGGAAGACAGCGCCAGCAATGATCGCCCCAAAGAGGAAGCGCCAGGCCAGCAAATGGTGTAGACCAGCGCCCGGCGCCACGCCTTTGACCAGCGCATCGATACACGTCCCCATCGCGATGGCGACGGTGGCGATGAGAACCGGCATGGCAAGGAGGCGTGACATCAGCATGGGCGCGGGGTTTAACGCGCGCGCCTGCCGGCAGCCAGCTTTTCTTTAGAGCAGGCGTCTATTCAGCGGCCTTGGCGGCACCAAGGCTCTCGCGAACCTCAGCGGCAATCTCATAGGAGCGCATACGGGCCTTCTCATCGAAGATATGCGCGGAGAGGATGAGTTCGTCCGCGCCGGTCTCTGCAATGAAACTGTCCAGTTTCTTCGATACGGTCTGCGGTGAACCCACAGCAGAGCAGGAGAGCATCGTGTCCAGCATCGCGCGTTCATGCGGCTGGATCTGTTCATCGAAGCTGGGGTCCGGGGCGGCAAGCTGCGTCGGTTTCCCGCGGCGCATGTTCACAAAGGTGCGGCGCAGGGAAGAGGCGAGCCGGTCTGCTTCCTCATCCGTCTCGGCGGCAATCATGTTGAAGCCCAGCATCACATAGGGCTCTTTCAGCTGTTCGGAGGGCTGGAAGGTCTCACGATAGATGGAGATGGCCTGCATCATCTGCTGGGGCGCAAAATGCGAGGCGAAGGCGTAGGGCAGGCCGAGATGGGCGGCGAGCTGCGCGCCGAAAGTCGAGGAGCCGAGGATCCACAGCGGAATATTCGTATTGCCACCGGGCACGGCCTGCACGCGCTGGCCGGGCTGAACGGGGCCGAGGAAGGCCTGAAGTTCCATCACTTCGCGCGGGAAACGGTCTTCTCCGCCAACCATGGTCCGGCGCAGCGCCTGCGAGACCAGCTGGTCGCCGCCGGGTGCGCGGCCCAGGCCAAGATCGATCCGTCCGGGATACATCGCCTCAAGCGTGCCGAACTGTTCGGCGACCATGATCGGCGCGTGATTGGGCAGCATGATGCCGCCCGCGCCGAGGCGGATATTCTCTGTGTCCTGTCCTGCATGGGCGATCATTACGGCGGTTGCAGCGCTCGCGATGCCCGGCATGTTGTGGTGTTCTGCCAGCCAGTAGCGTTTGTAGCCAAGGCGGTCGGCATGGGTTGCCAGGCGCTTTGAGCGGGCCAGCGCATCCTGCGGATTGCTGCCTTCAACGATCGGGGCGAGGTCGAGCACGGAAAACGGTATCATGCCCAGGATGTATGGAGCGGCGGGACGCTTCTCAATAGGTGAGGGGCGCGGGCAGGTCCGGAAGACCCGCGCCGGGCTTTAGGCGGCCGTGCGGATCCGCGGTTCGCAGCGCACGCAGTTGCGCCCGTTTTTCTTTGCCTCATAGAGCAGCCTGTCGGCCTTTTCTATGCAGTCCTGAAGGCCCATCTCGGGGTGCAGCTGCGCGACGCCGAAGCTTGCGGTGACGCGTGCGGACTGGCCGTTGAAGGTCAGGTCCGAGCCTGCGATCCGCTTGCGCAGCCGTTCGCAGACGCCGCTGGCCTGTTCCAGGGTGACATTGCTGAGGAGGATGATGAATTCTTCCCCGCCCCAGCGGCCCAGCCGGTCGAACGGTCCACGCAGGGCGCCATGGCTGATATTGGCGATGGAGGTGAGTACGCGGTCGCCAAAGGCGTGACCATGCGTATCGTTGACCTGTTTGAAATGATCGAGGTCGAAAAGAACGAGGCAGACGCCGCTATCGGTCCTGCGCATCCTTTCCAGTTCCTCCTCGGCAAGGCTCTTGAAAGCGCGCCGGTTGAGGAGCCCGGTGAGGGGGTCTGTGGACGCCATGGCTTCGAGCGTCGTCTGGTAGCGGTCTACCCGATACTGGTTCTGCGCAGCCAAGGCCGCCATGGGGCTGGCGACACAGGCAGCGATAACCACGGTGGTGAGCATGAAGTCGTCCTGGCCTGCCGGTACACCGAAGAATTGTGTGATCGCGACCGCGAAGAGAACCGCCAGGGAAAGCGCTGCGGCGATCACGAACCCGAAGAAGATCAGGGCTCGCGAGACGGCGCCGTTGTCGGCCTGAAGGAGACGATAGCTCTGCGACATGAGCGCGGTCTAGCTCATGGATGCGAACATTGCCGTAAGCCGATCTTTTAAATTTTATCTATCCGGAAAAAGGATAGGTTTTTCCCGGCAGAGGGGTCATGAAACTGAGCTCATGCCCGTCCGGATCGCGCATATGGAAATATCGCTCCATCCACGGGGCGTCACGCGGCGCAAATTCCGGGGCGTGGCCGGCTTTGATGCAGATTTCATGGAAGGCATCCACGTCGGTGACATGGAAGATGGCCCGGCCCCAGAAATGTGCGCCATCGCCGCTTTCTGTGGTCAGGTTCAGCGCGGTCGGTCCGGCCCAGAGGGTCGCAAAGCTCTCGTCATCCGCCCGGAAGTCCAGCCGGAAGCCGAGGCTCTCATAGAAGGAAATCGCCCGCGCCATATCGCGTGTGGCCAAGGTCAGCGCACTGATCCCGCGATGCAGCGCGGTTGGGGAAGGCTGATCGGACACGGGGCGCCTTACAGGCCGCGCCGGTCCGGAAAGCCAAAGCCGCGCGCACGTTCGCATGCCCAGCTATCGCCGGTTTCGCAAGCGCGCTGGATATAGTCCTTGCCTTCATCCCGCTTCATCATGCCGCCCTGGCCGCGATAGAGCATGGAGCCATAGGCCGCGCAGCCGGTCTGGTTGCCAAGGTCGCAGGCGCGCTCATAGAGGCGGCGGGCATATTCGTAATCCTGATTGCCGTCATTGCCCTTGAAGCTGACATGCGCCTGTTCAAGACAGCTGTCGGCATCGCGCCCGTCAAAGCAGGCTTCGTCATAGAGGGCCTTGGACCGCTCATAATCCTGCCCGTCCAGCAGGCCGCGGCGATAGATATGCGCCAGCTTGCGGCAATTGCGCGCCCAGACCTCGGTCTGGCGGCTCTTGTCCTCGCAGGCGGCGCTGTAGCGCTCTTCTGCATCGTCATACCAGCCATTCTTCATCGCCCGGTCGGCATAGAGTTCGTCGGCATCCGGCTTGGCAACGCGGTCGGCGCCGAACTGGGCAGATGCAGCGGGTGCAAGCGCGCTTGCCGCAATCGTGAAAAGACTGGCTAGGAGAAATGTCGGTTTCGTCATGATAGGCCTCGCCTCCACATCTTGTTCAGGCACATTATAACACGCCACAATTGTGGCGGTTTCCTGTCCGCTCCTGAAAGCGCGATCTGTTCAGCCATCATGACGCAGGCCTTCAGCTTACCGGTTTTTCATTGTCTGGAGAGGCGCGAGGGCGTATTCGGAGAGGAACTGGCCAATCGGGCCGAAGACGACAAAGAGGGGCCAGATCCCATGCGAATTCTGACTGGATTGAGCGCGCTTGTCCTGTTAAGCGCCTGCGCAACACAAGCTGACAGGGACCTGCCGGACGTTGAGGCACCGCCGCCGCCCATGGTCTCTGGCGAGCGTGTCGATGCGGCGCGTCTCAATGCCGCGATTACCAGTCCGGAGCGTCCGGACACTGATGTCGAGCGCGATGAACTTCGCCAGCCAGCCGCCGTGATGGAGTTCATGGCGCTGCAGCCGGGCGATACTGTGCTGGAGCTCGAAGCGGGCGGCGGGTATTTCACGGAAATCCTCTCGCGCTATCTCACCGCTGAGACGACACTCTATATGCAGAACCCGGCGGCCTTTGACGGCTTTCTCGGGGATGCGGCCGAAATGCGAATGGAGAGCCTGGAGAATGTCGAATATGTCCGCTCCGACTTCGACAATATTCCGCTCCCCGATGAGAGCGTCGACGCGGCCACCTGGATTCAGGGCCCGCACGAACTCTGGTACACGCCGGAGAACGGGGAACCGCTGGTGTCGAACCCCGATGACTCCTTTCCGGAAATCTACCGCGTCCTGAAGCCGGGCGGCACGTTTATTGTGCTCGACCATACGGCCCCTGAAGGTGCGCCGGCTACCACTGGCGGGGACACTCATCGCATCGACCCGCAGATTGTCCGCGACCTTGGCCGCGAGGCCGGCTTCGTGCTCGTGTCGGAAAGCGATATCCTCGACAATCCGGGCGACGATCTCAATGCCAGCGTCTTCGATGAGGCTGTGCGCGGACGCACCGACCAGTTCCTGATGAAGTTCGAAAAGCCCGCCGGCGCACCGCAGTAAGCGGGCGTGCACCGGGCTGTGCGGCACGCTTGACCGTCTTTAAGGCGTGGGGGAGAGGGACAGCGGTGATGACGACGACCTCTGACCACATTCCTGCCGCGCGTTCGCGCAAGGCGCTCTGGCTGGGCGTCGCGCTTGGTGCGGCGGTCATTACCCTCTTCCTGCTTGGCAAGACAGGCGTCCTCGGCTCGCTTGAGGCTTTCATTGCCCACATGCAGGACATGGCCGATACGCCCTGGGCGCTGCCGGCGGTCATCGCCCTCTTTACCGGCGCCGCTTTTGTCGGCCTGCCGCAATTCGGCCTGATCGGGGCGGCCGTTGTGGCCTTCGGGCCAGTCAATGGCGCGCTCTATTCCTGGGTTGCCACAATGGTCTCCGGGACGATCACCTTCTGGCTGGGGAGGTTTAGCGGCGAAGCGGCCGTCGCCCGTTTTTCAGGAAGGCGCACCGCGCGCTTTGCGGACTTCGTCAGCCGGAATGCCTTTGCCGCCAGCCTTATCGTGCGCAATGTGCCGACCGGGCCCTTCCTGATCGTGAACATGGCTTTCGGCGCATTGCGGGCGAACTATCTGGCCTTTCTGGGAGGGATGGCGATCGGCTCCCTGCCGAAAATCCTGCTCGTGACGTTTGCGGGCCAGAGCCTGATCTCTGCCATCACCGGCTCCCCGCTTCTCGCCCTTGGTCTGGCCGCGCTTGCGGCGCTGATTTTCGGCGGGCTGTGGCTATACGTCCATCATCGCCAGAAAACTGGCAAGATTATTTCGCCCATGGGCATAGGCTCGGTTGACACGGCAAGTGAAAAGCCGGAATAGGGCCACATGCGCAAGAAATTGCCTCTCAGCGGAATGACCGCCCTGCTACTTACCAGCCCCTGGCTGGTCGCCGCCGGACACTAATGGTCTGGCGCCTGGTCAGGGGATCGTATTCGCTCTTTCGCTGACACTTTTCCAGACTTCCAGGCGCGTCCATGACAACCGAAAAAGACCGTATTCTCATCTTCGACACGACGATGCGTGATGGCGAGCAATCGCCCGGCGCATCCATGACCCATAATGAAAAGCTTGAGCTTGCCGACCTGCTCGAGACGATGGGCGTCGACATCATTGAAGCCGGCTTCCCGGCATCTTCACAGGGCGACTTCGAGGCCGTGCGCGAGATTGCGCGCCGCTCCAAGTCTTCGGTGATCACCGGGCTTTCACGCTCGAAGCTTGAGGATATCGACCGGTGCGGCGAGGCTGTGCGTCACGCCGCCCGCCCGCGTATCCATACCTTCATCTCCACCAGCCCCGTCCATATGAAGCACAAGCTCCAGATGGGACCGAACGCCGTGCTTGAGGCGGTCGGGCGTTCGGTCGCCCATGCCCGCAACCTCGTCGATGATGTCGAATGGTCGGCAGAGGATGCGACGCGCACAGAGTTCGACTTTCTCTGCAAGTGTATCGACGCGGCCATCACATCGGGCGCCACCACGATAAACGTGCCCGACACGGTCGGCTATACCCATCCCGATGAATATGGCGCCCTGATCCGGTCGCTGCGCGAAGCCATTCCCGATTCCGACAAGGTGATCTGGTCCACCCACTGCCATAATGACCTTGGCCTTGCGGTCGCGAACTCCATCGCCGGCGCGCAGAACGGCGCGCGTCAGATCGAGTGCACCATCAATGGTCTTGGCGAACGTGCCGGAAATGCCGCGCTGGAAGAGATCGTCATGGCCTTCAAGGTGCGCGGCGATTCCCTGCCCTTCGAAACGGGCATCGACACCACACGCCTTGCCCGCGCCAGCCAGATGGTGAGCCGGATTACCGGTTTTCCGGTCCAGTATAACAAGGCCATCGTCGGCAAGAATGCCTTCGCGCATGAAAGCGGCATCCACCAGGATGGCATGCTGAAGAATACCGAGACCTATGAGATCATGAAGCCGGAAGATGTCGGCGTGTCCAAAAGCTCGCTCGTCATGGGCAAGCTGTCGGGCCGCAATGCCTTCCGCGACAAGATCAAGGCGCTTGGCTACGAACTCGATCCGGACTCCCTGAATGAGGCGTTCCGCCGCTTCAAGGATCTGGCCGACCGCAAGAAACATGTCTTTGACGATGACATCCTGGCGCTGGTCGACGATCAGCTTTCGGCTATGGGTGAACGGGTCGGCTTTGACAGCCTTCGGGTGATTGCCGGGTCAGTCGGCCCGCAAAAGGCAGACCTCTCCCTGCGCGTGGATGGCGAACTATTGGACGCCAGCTGCACGGGCAATGGCCCGGTAGATGCCGTCTTCAACGCCATCCGCACGATTGTGAAGCATGACGCCAAGCTGGACCTCTATCAGGTGCATGCGGTGACAGGCGGTACGGATGCGCAGGCCGAAGTCAGTGTCCGGCTGAATGGCGAAGGCATCATGGCCGTGGGCCGGGCCTCGGACCCCGACACGCTGGTCGCCAGCGCGAAAGCCTATATCCATGCCCTCAACAAGCTTGAGGCCAGACGGATGAAGCGCCTCGCGGCCTGACCCACTTTTTACGCATGCACTTACTGCCCGGGGACCTGCTGATCGGGTCGCCGGGCAGTAGGCGTTTGTAGGCATATCCATTCATGAACTGGAACTTGCGGTCAGCGCAGGCGCGACACACGCGATCTAACCCAGTGGCTGCACGGGCAGGCTGGCTCTGACGCCGATGATTTAGGCGCGCCAACCGGGAATTGAGCCGCTAAGCCCTGTTGCGCGGCATATAATATTGTACGTTCCGTTCCGTCTGTCGCCGGAGGGCGGTCATGAGTGAACCGGGGCAAAGACCCCGAAACTAACAAGATTTTATTGATGTACGATCCGTACCGTTTTCAAACAGTCTTATACTTGCTTTCGCGCGCGATAGGCGGCATGGGGGAAGTGGGCTGGCTAGAACAGATAATCTCGCATGGCGGCGCAAAGATCGCCGTGCACTCAGTAAGAAGCGACCTTGCTCATGATCGGTAGCCTTCTCGGCATGCTCTCCACAGATATGGCGATTGACCTCGGGACAGCGAACACGCTGGTCTATGTTAAGGGGCAGGGCATAAAGCTCGATGAGCCATCCGTTGTGGCCTATATGAACCAGGGCGGACGCAAGGTCGTCTATGCCGTGGGTAACCAGGCCAAGCAGATGTTGGGCAAGACCCCGCTCAACATGGAAGCCATCCGCCCGATGCGCGATGGTGTGATCGCCGACTTTGAAGTCGCCGAGGAGATGATCAAGCACTTCATCCGCAAAGTGCACAATCGCCGCGCCTTCGTTTCCCCGCTCATCATCATCTGCGTCCCAAGCTCCGCCACGAACGTTGAGCGCCGCGCCATTCACCAGTCGGCGCTGGCCGCCGGTGCGCGCGAGGTCCAGCTGATCGAAGAGCCGATGGCCGCCGCTATCGGTGCGGGCCTGCCGATTGAGGAGCCGGCCGGCTCCATGGTTGTGGATATCGGCGGGGGTACGACAGAAGTTGCCGTGCTGTCGCTGGGCGGTATCGTCTATTCGCGTTCGGTCCGCGTTGGCGGTGACAAGATGGACCACGCCATCATGTCCTATCTGCGCAAGAACCAGCAGATCATGATCGGCGAAATGTCGTCTGAGCGCATCAAGAAAGAAATCGCCTCGGCCAAGGCACCCGAAAGCGGCGATGGCCTGACCGTGACGGTCCGCGGCCGTGGCACGATTGACGGCGTGCCGAATGAGGTTGAGGTCAATGAGGCCATGATGGCCGAAGCCCTTGCCGATCCGGTCAATGAAATCGTGGATGCCATCCGTCTGGCGCTTGAAGCCATGGCGCCGGAGCTTGCCGCTGACATTGTCGACCGCGGCATCGTGCTGACGGGCGGCGGCGCGCTTCTGCGTAACCTCGACGTCGTGATCCGCGAGCAGGCCAAGCTGCCGGTCATGATCGCCGACGATCCGTTGAAATGTGTCGCGCAGGGCTGCGGCTATGTGCTGGAAAACCTCGTGCGCATGAAGAACGTTCTGTCGCCAGAGGTCTAGGGCCCGCCCGCGCGCGGCGCGGAAAGCACGACAGCACCGCTGAAAACCCAGTTGCACGCCTGCGCGCGTCACTTCAGGATTACAGCCTGTGGGGAGGCAATAAGGGACAGCTATGGCCCGTCTGCGCGGAAAACGTCTGAAGGCCCGGCCCGTACGCCGTTACGCCCTCATTGTGGCGCTCGTCGTGCTGTTTGCCATCCTCCTCGCCCAGACCTCACCGCGCCTCCAGGCGTGGATCGATCCGGCCCGGACGGTCGCTGCCGATCAGCTCGCCAGCTCTGCACGTCCCGGTCTCTGGGATCGTATCACCGGCAAGGCCGCGCGCGACGAACGTATCCGCGAACTGGAAGCCGAAGTGCGGGAGCTGACACGTTACCGCTCTGTCGCCATATCCATGGCCGCCCGGCTTGAAGCCTATGAGGACATGCTGAACATCATGGGCGAACCGCCCGTTCGGGGTGTCACCGCCCGCATCACCTCAGAGACAAACGGGCCTTTCCGGGAGGCGATCCTGGTCAATGCCGGCAGCCTGCAGGGGGTCGAGCAAGGATCCTATGCCGAGAATGAAGGCGGGCTGGTCGGCCGCGTCGTCCAGCTTGGCGAGCGGTCGTCCCGGGTGCTGCTGGTCACTGACTTCAATTCGCGCGTGCCGGTCATGGGCGAGGCGAGCGGCATGCGGGCCATCCTGTTCGGCGACCGCGACGATCTCGGCACGCTGACCGACCTTCCCGAACGGGGCAGCTTTATTCTTGGTGAGCGCGTGCTGACCTCCGGTGAGGGCGGCGTCTTTCCGCGCGGCATCGTTGTGGGTGAGGTGGTCGAGCGCGGCGGCGACCTGCGTGTGGAGTTCGGCATGACGCGCGGGCGCGGCGGGTTTGTCCGGCTGATGCCGAGCATGAAAATTCCCAAACCGGAAGCCTTCCCGCTTGAGGAAGATCCCGATGCGGCGGCCGGTGGCGACGGTGTGGAAGGCGATGGGGCTGAGGACGAAACAGCCGCTTCGGACAGCCAGACCGCAACGCCGGGAGGCGACTAGGCCATGGCGCGGCGCAGGCAGATCGAGAGATTGAACGGCATCGCGCGGATCTGGGCTGAGACCGGTCCGACGAGCCGCTTCCTGATTGGCACGCTCATCGTTGCGGCCATCGGTCTTGTCGGCCTCACCCCGAAAACGCTGTTCAACACAGAGCTGGTCTGGCCGTATGCCACTTTCGTTGCGGCTGTGGGATGGGGACGCAGCGGCCTTGGCCTTCGCCCGATGGCTGTCCTGATCCTGTTCGGTTTCGCCCAGGATGTCAGTGCTTACGCGCCGCTCGGCTGTTTCGGCTTTATCAATCTTGCGACGTTCGGGGCCAGTTCCGCCATCGCGCGCGCCTTTGACCGGGACCGCAATCCGCTGATCAGCACGATTGCGCCGGTGGTGCTCTATGCGGTCGCTTTCCTCCTCGTCTGGCTGTTTGCCAGCTTCAGCGGCAACCACCTGGTACAGCTCGCGCCACTGGTGAATGTCTTTGTCGTGACCTATATTCTTCATATCCTGATCGCACCCGTTTTCGACCTCGGACGCATGGTCGGCCCGCTCACGGGGAAACTGACATGAGCACAGAACTCGACTTCGAATCCCGCCTCAACCGCCGCACCATACTGACGGGCGCGGCTGGCGGCGTCATGTTTTCCGGCCTCGTCGCGCGGCTTGTCCAGCTGCAGCTTTTTGAGGGTGAGCGCTACAAGGAAATCGCCAATGAGAATGGCGTAAAACTGGATCTCGCCCCGCCGGTGCGCGGCGCCATCTTTGACCGTTTCGGTGTCCGTCTCGCCTCTCATCGTCAGGCGGGACGTATCTCCATCATCCGCGAACAGGCCCGAGACATGGAGGCGACGCTGGCGGAGATCGGCCGGCATATCGACCTGCCCATGGACGAGCGCCAGCGCGTGATGCAACAGGCCCGCACCCAGGCGGCCTTCCAGTCCACCATCGTCAAGAGCGAGCTCACCTATGAAGAGTTCGCCCGCATGACTTTGCTGGCCGCGGATATTCCGGGTGTCCATGCCGATATGGCGGCCACGCGCTCCTATC
>NVWP01000051.1 GCA_002733705.1 Henriciella sp.
AGATGCCCTTCGATGAACTGAAGCCCAGCCTTGACAAGGCCTACAAGGACATCGCCAACCAGGTGAACGTTCCCGGCTTCCGCAAGGGAAAGGTGCCCGCTCCGGTTATCGACCAGCGTTTCGGTCGCGGGGTCGTCCTTCAAGAGGCCATCAACGACGCCCTCCCGGCTGCTTATGGCAAGGCCATCGAGGAGAACACGGTCGTTCCCTTGGCGAAGCAGCCCATGATATTGTCCGTCTTGGCGATCAGACGGCTGGGGCGGCTGGCGATATAGTGCGGCGACTCCGGCACGCGGATCAGCGCGGTCTCCACCCCTTGCAGCTTGAGCGCGGTGTAGAACTGTTCAGCTTCCCAGGCCGGGGTGCGGTAGTCTTCCTCGCCCACCATGACCAGGGTCGGCGTAGTGACATTGCCGACAAGGGAAATGGGTGACAGGTCGAAATAGGCCTGCGGGTTCTCCCACGGGTCCTCGCGGATCCAGTGGCGCCAGACCATCGGGGCGATGTCCCCGGCAAGCGCCATGGTGAACCAGTTGATGACAGGCTTGATCGTCGCGGCCGCGGCAAAGCGGTCGGTCTTGCCGACCGTCCAGGCTGTCAGCACGCCGCCGCCGGAGCCGCCCGTGATGAAAAGGCGGTCCGGATCGACATAGTCGCGCGCCACCATCTCATCGACGACGCTCATCAGGTCATCATAGTCGTTGCCGGGATAGGCCTTGTCGATCAGCTGGGCGAATTCCTCGCCATAGCCGGTCGAGCCGCGCGGATTGGACCAGACGGTGACATAGCCTTCGGCCGCATAGCGCTGGATCTCGCTGGCGAAGAAGGGGCCGTACATGGAGAAGGGGCCGCCATGGATTTCCAGGACCAGCGGGAAGCTGCCATCGGCCTCAAAATCTGGCGGAAAGGCAACCCAGGCTTCGATCTCGCGCCCGTCGGCGCTGGAGGAGACCTTGAGCTCTTCCACACGGGCCATGTCGAGATAGGGCAGGACATCTTCGTTGAGCGCGGTCAGCGTTCGGGCATTGACCCCGCGCCCGGCCACGGCGACCTCTGCAGGCCGGTCGGGTGATCCAGCCGTATAGGCGATGACGGGATTGCGGCCCTCTGACAGGGAGAAATCGGCACCGGCATAGGGGCGACCGATGGATGTGCCGCCAAGGCCGGAGACCGCGATGGAGGTGTCGCCGCCCGTTGTGATCTGGAAGAGGTCGACATTGCCGGCATTCTCGATTGCGCTGTAGAGCGAGCGGCCATCGGGCGCCCACTGGAGCGCAGCGAATTCGCGGTCAAAGTCTGCGGCGACCTCACGGACGTTCGAGCCGTCGGCATTCATCAGGTAGAGATTGGCCTGCTCATAAGCCATGACATTGTCGTCATAGCCGAGGAAGGCGATGGTCTCGCCATCCGGGGAGACGGCCGGGCGGTAGTCCGGCCCGTCACGGCTGGTCAGGGCACGCATCGACTTGTCGGCAAGCTCCACGGCATAGATCTCGCTCTCGATCGGGTCGAGGTCGCGGTCCTCTGCCGTGTTTCCTGTGACGAGAAGCGTGTCCTCATCCAGCCAGACCGGGCCGGTGAGGTCTGCGTCGCCTTCGGTGATCTGGCGCGGGGAGCCGCCATCGGCAGAGAGCACGAAGGTGTGCGTGGCGCCTTCCTCCAGATAGCCTTGGCCATCGAAACGGAAGGTGATGTCGTCATAGACCTTGACCGGCTCGTTCCATTCAGCGCCCTCACGCTTGGAGGGGGCCGTCGCAAAGCTCGGCTTCTCACCCTTCACGAACATGGAGAAGGCGATCATCGAGCCATCCGGCGACCAGGTCGCGCCCGAGGCGCCATATTCCAGCTGGGCGAGCGAAAAGCTCTGGCCGCTGTCTGTGTAGAGCATCCGCAGTTCCGGTTTCCCGTCGGCGGAGGCAGTCGTGTAGAGGAGTTTCGAGCCGTCCGGCGACCAGGCCGGGCTGCCCGCCGAGGCGCCGCCGGTCACAAGCGGGCGCTGCTCGCCAGAGGCAACGTCGATGATCCAGAGATCGCCGCGGTCACTGTCGCTGAGCCGGTCCATGGAATGGCGGACATAGACGATCTTCGAGCCGTCGGGGGAAATCTGCGGGGAGGTCGCGTATTCGATGTCGAAAACGCGATCAGCGGTAAAGCGGCGCGAATTGTCTTCGTCGCTCTTGTCCTGCGCCAGGACAGGCGCGGCGCCGAGGCCGAGCAGGCAGACGCCTGCGAGAAAAGTCCGTTTCATTCTGGAAATGCTCCCCTTCAAAGTGGTCGTGGGTGTCTTCTTACAGGTCGATCCGGCCTTATGACAGGCCTGCCAGCCCGGTTTCTTGTGGTGACAGGCCGCAATGTTAGGCTAGGGTCATTGCAAGTCATGCTTAATGACGCCGAATGAGGACGAGATGGGACTGATCTGGTGGATATTGCCGGCGCTTGCCGGTGTGGTCGGCCTCATGCTGACCTTTGCGGGTCTCGGGCGTCTGTTCAAGCTGCGCGTGATTACCGGTGGGCTGAGGTTTCTGTTCGGTGTCGGTTTTCTGGGCGCGGCCGGGATTGGCACCTTCTTCGGCCTGAACCTGCAGACCTATGAACGCCTGACCTATGAGCGCCCCGTGGCGCGGGTGAATTTCGATGCCGTGGACGGTGAAGCGGACGCTTACCGTGTGCGCGTCGTGCTGGCGGGCGGGGGCGATGTGACCTGTTTCGTGCCGGGCGAAGAGGGCGAGCCCTGCGTGCTGCGCGGCGATGAATTCGCCATGGGCGCGCGGGTCATCACCTTCGAGCCGATGGCCAACATGCTCGGCTATGACAGCGTCTACCGGCTCGAATATATGGAAGGGCGCATGAACCAGCGCTACAATACCGAGAACGTGTCCGAAGCGACCAGCAACGGGCTCGCCCTGTCGGAGAATCCCGGCCTCGACGTCTTTGCGCTGGCCCGCGAGCAGGGCGACCGTGTCGGGGTCAAGGGCAGCCAGTTCGGCTCTGCTGTCTACATGCCGATGGAAGACGGGCTCGCCTATGATGTGATGATGACCCAGCAGGGCCTGTCACTGGACCCGGCAAATGCCGCGGCCAAGCAGCGCCTCAGAGGGAGGAGCTGACGCCAATGGGGGTCTGGGACAAATTCATCGTTCCGCCGCTTATCTCCTGCGCGTGCGCGACCAAACCGATCATGAAGCAGCGCGAGAAGGTCGTGCCGCTGGCGAAAGGCCGCGTGCTCGAGCTTGGCTGTGGCTCGGGGACGAATTTTCAGTTCTACCGGCCGGACCAGATCGAACGGCTCTACGCGCTCGAACCGTCGCCGGAGATGATGAAACGCGCACGGGAGGCCGCCAGCGGGCTTGGCTGGGCTGAGCAGATCGAGTTTCTGGAAACGGGCGCTGAGTGCGTGCCGCTGGAGGATGCCTCCATCGATACGGTGGTCATCACTTTCGTCCTTTGTACCATTCCGGACTGGGCCGGCGCGCTGGCAGAGGTCCGGCGCGTGCTCAAGCCCGGCGGCAAGGTCCTGTTCTCCGAACACGGGCTTGCCCCCGACCAGGGCGTTGCGAAATGGCAGCGGCGCATCGAGCCGATATGGAAACCGCTGGCCGGTGGCTGTCATCTCACCCGTGACGCATGCGTCATGTTGCGCGATAGCGGGTTTGTGATGGAAGATGTGCACACCATGTACCTGCCGAGCACACCGAAAATTGCTGGTTTTGTCAGCTGGGGAGAGGCGCGTGCCGCTTAGGTCGCCGCCCTATCTGCCCTTCCTGCACGGTCCGCCGCAGGCGCTTCCGGCGCTGAAGCCTATTCCGGAAAACCGCTGGCTGCTGCCCGATACGGAGATTGAGGCCTGCGAGCTTGAGCGGCTGATGCTGCTGGAGGAACAGGCCGACGAGACGCTGAGAGGCGATGTGGACGGGGCGCCGGCGCGTGAGCTTCTCGCCATGATCAGCGAGGCGGTGAATGTCTCATCGCAATGTCCCGCCGATAGCGCGCTCGGCGTGGCGGCGACGCTCGTCTCCGACGATCTCTGTATCCTGGAGAAGGATGATTACGGCACCTGGCGCCTGACGGCGGCGGCGGTCACCGCGCCGACTTACTGGTCCCTCTTTGAGGCAATGGATGGCACGATAGACGAGCTGCATGAGCCGGTCCCGGATGGATCGCCGCTCCTCTCCTCGCGGGTGAACCGTATCTTTGCCGGCCTTGCGCCCGGCCGGATTCTGGAACGCTTCAACTGGACGGTGCAGGCGGGCGGGGCGCGCTTTACCCCGGAACGCCCGCTGGCGCTGGGCGCCGAACCGGAGGACTTGTTCCTGCGCGTCGAACGCCAGACGGTGCGCAAGCTGCCGGAGACGGGGGCGATCTGTTTTACCATTCGTGTCTGTCTCGACCCGCTGCTGCCTATCCTCACCAATGACGACCTCAGGGAGTGTTTTGAGGATGCGTGGATCGGTGCCGACAGGGCCATCCGCGCCTATAAGGGCTGGGACGAGATGGAGACGCTTGTCCGCGAGGCCTGCCTGCAATCGGCGGCGACCGGCTAGAGCCGCCTGTCGATCTCGTGCGAATCTGCGCTTAAGTCTGCGCGGACGACTGAATCTGAAGGAGTTTCGCGATGGCATACTGGCTGTTCAAATCCGAGCCGTTCAAATGGGGCTGGGATGACCAGACCAAGGCGGGCGAAAAAGGTACCCAGTGGACCGGCGTGCGCAACTATCAGGCGCGCAATTTCATGCGGGACATGAAGGTCGGCGACAAGGGCTTCTTCTATCACTCGAACAAGGGGCTGGAGGTCGTCGGTATCGTTGAGGTGTCGGCTGAGAGCTATCAGGACAAGACCACCGATGACGAACGCTGGGACGCGGTCGACCTGGTTGCCGTCTGCGACATGCCCGAGCCTGTGACCCTCAAGGCGGTGAAGGCCAATGAGGCGCTCGAGGACATGGCGCTGGTGACGTCCTTCCGCCTGTCGGTGCAGCCGGTCAAGGAAGACGAATGGATGGAAGTCTGCCGGATGGGCGGGCTCAACGGGAAGACGCTGAAGCCGCTCTAGGCGCGCTTCAGCCTTGCAGCGGGATAGGACATGGCGACGTCGGCGCGGCCATACCGCCCGGCAGACCGCTCCAGGATCGATGCGTCATGCTCGAATCCTGCTTTCTCATAGAGATGGATGGCAGCCTCGCACTTTCTGTTGGTGAGCAGAAATAGCTCAGCCATCGGCATGGTGCGCGCTTCGGCAAGGGTACGCTCCAGCAGGAACTCGCCCGCACGCCGCCCACGCGCCGCCGCGCGCACGCCCATCTTGGTCAGTTCGAAACTGTCGCCTTCGACCCGCATCAGGGCGCAGGTGCCGATAATGCCCAGATCTTCGGTGGCAACGAAAAGGATCCGGCCGCCCCGGTCCAGAATCCGCTCGCGGGGGTGTTCGATGATGGCGAGATCTTCCGGCTCGAGGGTGAACATGTCTTCCACCCATTCCTTCGTGATGTCCGCAAAATCGGCTGCCAGCGCGTCTTCATAGGGGACGATGGTGAGGCCTCCGGGATTCATTTCCTGGCGGCGCGCCATCACGCGGTCTTCCAGGGACTGCGCGTCGAGGGCCTCTTCCATGCGGGCGACAAGGCTCAGCACGTCGCCGTCTGGCCCCGCGCAGATGTCAGCTGCGGCGGCATCGATATAGGGCCAGATATTGTGCTTCATGCTGGTCACGAGCTTCTGGCCTTCCGGCGTCAGGCTGATGCGTTTCGAGCGCTTGTCGCCGGGCACGCCGTCCAGCCGGGTGAGGCCCAGCGCCTTGAGTGAATTATGGATACGGGTGACGCCGGGCTGGCTCGCATTCAGGCGGTCGACGGCCTCGCTGACCGTCATCGGGCCGAAACGGTCGAGCGCCGAGAGCAGGGAGAACTGGCTCGGCTGCATCGGGAAGCCCATCGCGGCATGGGCGCGGCCCGCATCGGCCTGCATGCGTTCGGCCAGACGCTTGAGACGGCTGCCAAGGGCGAGGTGCCCGCTCATTTCGAGGATGTCGATGCTCATGGTAACCTCCATTCCAAACACGTTATATAACATGTTATGTTAGGGGGCGGAGTCAATACATTTCAGACCATCGGTGGCAGTTTTTGTCTGGGAAAGGGGGCAGGGCGGCTCAGCCGCGCGCGCCATCCTCAAAACTTGCAAGCGCCCATTCGGCAAATGTTGCGATATTGCCGCCCCTGAAAAGGAAGGCGCCGACGCCGGCCGCCCTGGCAGCTTCCATATCGGTTTCCTTGTCGCCGATCAGGAAGCTCTGCTCGCGGTTGACGTTGAAGTCCGCCATGGCCTGCAGGAGCATGCCGGGGCCGGGCTTTCTGTCGATGCTGGATTTGCGATAGCGCGCCACTTCGCCCTCTTCATGCCAGGGGGCGTGGTAGAATCTGTCGATCCGCGCGCCGGCCGCTTCCAGTTCGGCTTCCATATGGGCGTGCAGCGTGTGCATGTCGGCTTCGGTATAGAGCCCGCGCGCAATGCCCGACTGGTTGGTCACGACGAACACGAACCAGCCGCGCCGGTTGAAGTTGGCGACGCATTCGCGGGCCCCGTCCACCCATTCGAAATCCTCGACGCGGCTGACATAGCCCCGGTCGACGTTCAGGACGCCGTCGCGGTCAAGGAAAAGGGCGGGGCGTCGATCAGCCATGGCTCTGCTTCTAGGCGAATGGGAGGCGGCAGGCCAGATGGAGTCTGGTCTCGATTCTCACTCTGCGGGCGCGAGCTGTTCGACTTCTTCGCGATTGGCCCGCACACCGAGATAGAAGGGCAGAAGGCACAGCGTTGTCAGCACCGCCGCCAAAAGGAAGGACGCGCCCGGAAAGTAGATGTCCGCCTCGCGCGAGGAAAAGGCGTGTAGTGTCTGGGTCATCAGGAGCGGCGCGAAGATGATCGAGAAGGCATTGAGGCTGGCGGTGGCGCCCTGAAGCTCGCCTTGCGCATTTCGCGGCGTGAGACCTGACATGATCTGGTTGAGGGCCGGGCCGAAAATGCCGCCAAGCGCGCTCAGCGGGATAATCGCATAGATCATCCAGCCCTGAACCGCGATGGAATAGAGCGCCAGCGCAAAGATCATGATGAGGATGCCATAGAGGGCGGTACGTAGAGGCCCGAACCGCTTGATCGATGGGCCGATCAGGAAGACCTGCGTCAGGGCGGAGCCAAGGCCGACACAGGCCAGTGAGAAGCCGATCTGCGCCTCCGACCAGTTGTAGCGGATGTCGGCATAGAAGTTCCAGGTCGAGGGGAAGACGCTGTGGGCGAACTGGAAGATGCCGAATGTAACGATGAACCAGGCGACTTTCGGGACCTTGGAGAAGTGTTTCACCGCCCCGAACGGATTGGCGCGGCGTAGCTCAAAGGCGCGCCTGTGTTCCGGCTTTAGCGATTCCGGCAGGACGAAAAAGCCGTAGAGGAAATTGATGACCGAAAGGACCGCCGCCCCAAAGAAGGGCAGGCGCGTATCGATGGCGCCGAGCAGGCCGCCGATAGCGGGGCCGAGGATGAAACCAATGCCGAAGGCGGCACCGATCATCCCGAAGGCCTTGCCGCGGTCTTCAGGTTCTGTGACGTCGGCAATATAGGCGTTGGCGGTCGAGAAGGTTGCCGATGAAATGCCGGTCAGCGCGCGCCCGATAAAGAGTAGCCAGACGGAGTCTGCGAGACCCATGATGATGAAATCCATGCCCAGCGTGGCAATGGAGACCAGAAGGATAGGGCGCCGGCCAAAACGGTCGGACAGATTGCCGATCGTGGGCATCGCCGCGAAGTTCAGGATGCCATAGGTCGCCATCAGATAGCCGCCGATCACCACGGTTTCGGCGGCAGGCTGACCGGTAAGCTCGGACAGCAGCGAAGGCATGACCGGGATGATGATGCCAAAGCCGATCATGTCCATCGCCACGCAGACGATGACGAACAGGAAGGCATTCTTCCCATGTTTCCGGGTGGCGGGGGCCTCAGTCATGGAGAGTGCCAATGGCCGGGATCGACGCCGCCGTCAATTGCTCATGATGCAGGCTGGAAAGAGAAGAGGCGGCGGTCCGGGGCGAAGCCCGGTCTCGCGCCAGCTCGTCTGGTCCTTTGCCCGATTCATCGCTTATATGCGTGCCAGACGAAGCAAGAGGAGTCCGGTCCATGCGCGTAACCCTACTGAGTTCTTCCGCCCTTTTATTGTCGGCGGGGGCCTGGGCGCAGGACGCGCCGGTCTCCTATGAGGTGTCCTTCCCCAATGCGGTTCACCATGAGGCGGAGGTCGCCGTGACCTTCCGCGAGCTGGAAGATGCACCGCTCACGGTGCGCATGTCGCGCGCCTCGCCGGGCCGGTATGCGATCCATGAGTTTGCAAAGAATGTGTATGCCCTGCGCGCCGTCGATGCGGCCGGGGAGCCGCTGACGGTGACACAGGACGATCCCTATTCCTGGACCGTGCCGGACCATGGCGGCGAAGTGACGGTGTTCTATACGCTCTATGGCGACCGCGCGGACGGTACCTATTCACAGATCGACACCACCCATGCGCATCTCAACATGCCGGCGACGCTGCTCTGGGCCGAAGGGCTGGAGGACCGGCCTGCCGAGATCAGCTTCGAGCCGGTCTCGCCGGACTGGAAGGCGGCGACGCAGCTTGTGCCGGGAGATGCGCCGATGCGGTTTACCGCGCCGGACCTTCAATATCTGATGGACAGCCCGACCGAGCTTTCCGACTTCGACCTGCGCGAATGGACGATTGGCGAGGGCGAGTCTGCCCAGACCATCCGGCTCGCCGTCCACCATGAGGGCACTGAGGAAGATGTCGACAGCTTCGCTGAGATGGCGAAGAAGGTGGTCGATGAGCAGATCGCCCTGTTCGGCGAGGCGCCCCGCTTCGACCATGGCACCTATACATTCATTGCCGGCTACCTGCCCTATGTCAGCGGCGACGGTATGGAGCATCGCAACTCGACGGTGATTACCAGTTCGTCTGGACTTTACGAGGCGGAGTTCGATCAGATCGGCACCCTGTCGCATGAGTTTATCCATGCCTGGAATGTCGAGCGTCTCCGCCCGGCCGAGCTTCAGCCTTTCGATTTCACCAAAGCCAATCCGACGACGAGCCTCTGGTTCGCAGAAGGTTTTACCAGCTATTATGGGCCGCTCACCCTCCTGCGGGCTGGCGAGGAGGAGGTGGATGAGTATCTCACCAGCCTCGCACGCACGCTGAGCTATGTGCAGAACGGCGCGGGCCGGGACCTGCGCTCCCCAATGGATATGAGCCTGCGCGCGGCTTTTGTGGACGCGGCGACCGCCATCGACCCGGACAATAATGCCAACACATTCGTGTCCTACTATTCCTATGGCGCCATGATCGCTCTCGCGCTGGACCTGGAGCTGCGCGGCAAGTTCGAGGGGCTGTCGCTCGACGATTATATGCGCCGCCTCTGGCAGAAATTCGGAAAGACCGAAACGCCATACACGCATGAAGACCTTGTCCAGACGCTTGGCGAGGTGACCGGCGACGCGGCGTTCGCGGAAGGCTTTTTCGACGCCTATATCGAGACCCGGGAACTGCCGGACTATGGCCCGCTGCTCGCGCAGGCCGGTCTTGAGCTGGCGCCTGCAAATCCGGAAAAAGCATGGCTGGGCGCGACGTTTGAGACAGATGGCCCTGTCGTGAAGATCGCGTCGAACACGGTCCGCGGCACGCCGCTCTATGAGGCTGGGCTCGATCGCGGTGACCAGATCGTTCGCATCGGTCGTTTCAGCGTGAAATCGCCCGCGGATGTCGAGGCCGCCCTGGCGCGCCATGAGCCCGGTGACAGTGTTGAGGTCGCTTATGTCTCGCGCACGGGGGAGGGGAGCGTTTCGGTCACGCTCGCCGGGGACCCGGCGCTCAAGATCACGCGTAAGGAGGCCGGCGAGGAAACCCTGTCTGAGACAGAACAGCGTTTCCGTGAAGCCTGGCTGGGTGTCGGAGAGGCCGAGTAGGGCCAGGGGCCGCAGGAAGACGAGCTTCAGGCGCGCGCTTTCCGGCGGCTGAGGCTGGCCAGCGCGACGCCGCCGAGGATCAGCGCAGTCGCGATGAGGAAGCGCACGGTCAGCGGCTCTTCAAGGAAAATCATGCCGCCAAGCGCGGCGATGGCCGGGACGGTAAGCTGCGCAATGGCCGCGAGGCTGGCGCTGAGATCACGGAGCGCCGCATACCAGATCGCATAGCCGAGCGCCGAGGTGATTGCGCCGGAGGCCAGCGCATAGGCGGCGCCTTCCACGGATGGCGCGCTTTCGCCGGAAACAAGCAAAGCAGGCAAGCCGATGAGCAGGCTGAGCGCTGCCGCGCGCGCGAAATTCCCGGCGGTGAGCAGGGTGGGCTGGCGCTGGTTGCGTCCGCGAAGCGAATAGATGCCCCAGCCGACCCCGGCGACGGCCATGAGGAGGGCGCCAGTCAGCGGCGGCGCCTGAAGCCCCGGCATCAGCAGCCAGACAAGTCCGCCGACAGCGAGCGCCATTCCGGCCCAGCGCGCTGCGGAGAGGCGCTCTCCAATCGCGAGGCCCCAGCCGATCATGGTAATCTGGACCAGGGCGAAGAGAATGAGCGCGCCGGTTCCGGTGGTGAGCGAGAGATAGGCGAGTGAAAAGAAGGCCGCATAGGCCAGAAGCGCGGCGGCGGACGCCCAGCTTCCGGCGCGCACGGCACGTCCGGGTGAGACGATGAGGGCGAGCACCAGGGCTCCGGACAGGATGCGCAGCAGCGTGAAGGCCCACGGGCCGGCTTCACCGCCCGCCATGGCAAGGCGTGCCAGGACGGAATTGGCGGCAAAGGCCGTCATCGCAAGCCCGGTGATGAAGAAGAGGCGAAGGGCAGACGGCATCATGGGCCCCGATGCCTGAAAGCGGGGCACATGACCAGTGTTTGCACCCGCGCTATTCGGCCGTTTCGCCGGTCAGCTGTTCCTCGAGAAAGTTGGCCTGACGACGGAAATAGTAGAGCTGGTTCTTCAGCTTGCGCCAGCCATGCCCCTCGTCCGGGATTCGGATATAAGGGGTCTCGATCCCGTTCTCGCGCAGCGTCTTCACCATGATTTCGGTCTCGGAGATATCGATGCGCGGGTCCTGAACGCCGTGCGAGTAGAGCACGGGCACCTTGATATTGTCAGCCAGCGCAACCGGCGAATTTTCGGTGTAGTAGTCGACCCATTCCTGCTCGCTGATGTCACCATACTCGATCCGGTCGGAAGCTTTCAGGGACGGCGAGGCGACCTGCAGGGCGGTGACCCAGTTGCCGACGCCGAAAAGCGCCGCGCCTGCATCGAAAGCATCCGGATAGAGCGCGAGGACGGCGTTCACCATATAGCCGCCATAGGAGCCGCCAACCACGGCGGCCCGGCTGGTATCCACACGTCCGTCCGCTTCAAGCGCGGCAAGCATGTCGATGAGGTCACGCACGCTGTCGCGGCGTTTTTTCTGGTCGTCCAGCGTGACATAGGTCCGCCCGAAGCCGGTCGAGCCGCGCACATTCGGTTCAAAGACTGCAAGACCGCGGTCCAGATGGTACTGCACAACCGCATCGAAGTTTGCGACGGACTGGCCGGTTGGCCCGCCATGCACGAAGAAGATCACCGGCGGTGGCCCGTCTGCCTCACGGGAGCTTTCATCGGGCAGGTAAAGCAGGCCTTGCAGCTCGACGCCGTCGCGCGCCGTCATGCGCACGCTCTCCGGGCGGATAAGGCGATCCGGGTCCAGGCCAGCATAGTCAGAGGCAAACACCTGGTCGAGTTCTCCGGTTTCGAGATCCATGACGTAGACATCACCCGGTGTGCGCCAGCCATTTACGTGGATGGAGAGTTTGGCCCCGGTCAATGGGCAGCTCGTCTGGTACTGACCTTCTGGCAGCAGACTCGTGTCCAGGCCTGCCGGCTCTCCCTCCCGGTCTATATGCAGACGGTCGAAGCCGTCGGCATTCTCGGTATAGATCATGTACTCGCCGCTCTCACCGCAGAGTATCACGCCGCCGAGGTCATGGTCAGCCGATTTGACGGTGGTCGTCTCGCCAGTGGCGAGATCATAGCGTGTGATGGCCGAGAATTCGCGGCCGTCATTGGTGGAGAAATAGAAGCCCGAAGAGTCCGGCAGCCAGGCAAACCCGCCGTCAGCATGGTTGGCGCGCGGATCGGGCTTCGCGATGGTTGTCATCTCGCGGCTTTCGATGTCGAGCAGGTAGAGATTATCGGAATCCTCGCCCACACTCTCACTGACGATGAGCTTTGTGCCATCGGGCGAAATCTCGTGCGCATAGAAGCCGAAGACGCCTTCATAAAGGCGCGCGGTCTCTCCGGTGGAGAGGTCGGCAATGTAGATATCGAAATCCTCGCCATTGCGCTCGGTCGAGGCGAAGGCGACGGTTTCGCCGTCACGGCCAAAATCACCAAAGACGCGGAAGCCGCCTTCGACGGCAGGCAGGACCAGCGCTTCCGATGAACCGTCTGCCGCGATGCGGTAATAGCTTTCCTGCTCATTGCCGTCATTGTCGGCGCCGTAGACCAGTGTCTCGCTGTCGGGGGCCCAGGCGGAGAATGTGATGCCATTGCCAAATGTCAGCTGCCGGGGCTGGCCGCCCTCTGCCGGCAGCGTCCAGAGCTGCGCCTCACCGGTCACGTCCCAGCGGAAGGCGATCGTTTCACCGTCTGGCGAGAGACCGGCTCCGCCTGCGCCGCTCGCCAGAAGGTAGCGCGCAATATTGGCCGGGTCCTGTCCGGCGAGGCCGACATTGACTGCTTCGTCTTCGGGGCTCATCGCTTCAATTGACATGTCGGGGCCTGCCTGGCCGCCATAGGAGCCGTTTTCTGCTGCGGTGTCTCCAACGTCCGCTGGGGCCTCGGGGGACTGCGCGAGGCCCGCAAGGGCAAGCAGCGATGAACCAAAGGCGAGCAGCAGGGCTTTGTGCATGGACGTCCTCCTTGTAAGAGCGCTTTTCGGTGCGCCGCGCGGTCCGGCCTGTCAACCTGGCGCGACCCGGGCCCGCGCAATGACCGGCATATGCCTGTTTCTTGAGCGAAGGAGAAACATAGGCGTTTGGGTTTTTGGCTTAACAGGGCGCGATCTTTCCCCGATAATCGGCTGCGATGTTGCGAGGAGGAAAGCCTGCATGACCGCTGTTCTGGTCGTGAGCGGATTGATTGTCGCGCTACTTGTGCTGGCTATCGTGCTCTACAATCGTCTGGTTGCGAAGCGCCAGATGGTGAACAATGGCTGGGCCGATATCGATGTCCAGCTGAAGCGCCGGGCCGATCTCATCCCCTCTCTCGTCGCCACTGTGCGCGGCTATGCCAGCCATGAACGCCAGCTGTTCGAGGAGATTGTCGAAAAGCGCAACCGTGCGCGCGAGGCCGGCGACGATGCGGCCGCACGCGGGGCGGCGGAAAGTGCGCTGTCGCATCCGCTTGGGCGGCTGATCGCGCTGGGCGAGGGCTATCCTGAGCTCAAAGCGAGCGCCAATTTCAAGGACCTCCAGGACGACCTTGCCGACACTGAAAACAAGATCGAGATGGCGAGGCGCTTCTATAATGGTGCGGTGCGCGAGCTGAATACCGCTGTCGAGACCTTCCCCGGCAATGTCATTGCCGGCCCGTTCGGCTTCCATCAGGCTGCTTATTTCGAGATCGAGACGGCGGACCGGGCCGTGCCGGAGGTCGAATTCGGAGGCAAGTCGTAATGACGCGTTTTCTGGCCCTTGTTTGCGTTCTTCTTGTCGCGGCGTTTCCGGCCGTAGGTGAAGAGGTCATCAATCGCTTCGATGTCGAGATAGATGTCGCGCAGGATGGAGATATCGTCGTTACCGAAGCCATTACGGTCAACGCCGAAGGCTATCAGATAAAGCGCGGGATCTTCCGCGACCTGCCGCGCTACTTCGAGAGCAAGGGCGACCGGCTTCGCTATGATTATGACATCCTGTCGGTTGAACGGGACGGCAATGACGAGCCTTACGAGACCTCATCGGAGGGCAATGCCTATCGTATCCGCATCGGGGATCCGGACCGCCGTCTCAGCGCCGGCGAACACCTTTATGAGATCAGCTACCGGGTAAAGAACCAGATCCGGTATTTTCCCGATCATGACGAACTCTACTGGAACGTCACGGGTAGCTATTGGGATTTTCCAATTCTCTCTGCCAGTGCCCGCATCCTGCTTCCGGACGGCGCGGAGGTCACAGGCCAGTCGGGGTACACAGGGGCGCAGGGCAGCACGCAGAGCGCCTATCGTTACAGCGAGAGCGGCGGTGCCCATGTTTTCCAAACGACAGAGCCGCTTGCGCGCCATGAGGGGCTGACGATTTCGCTTAGCCTTGAGAAGGGCGCGATTGCTCCGCTTTCGGCCGGCGATCAGCGCGCGCTCTGGTGGCAGCGCCATGGGGCGCTGGCTGTGCTGCTCGCCTCGCTCATTGGTGTCTTCGTCTTTCTCTACCGGTCCTGGAACCGGGTCGGGCGCGATCCAGAGCGCGGGCCCGTCTTTCCGCTCTACGAACCGCCAGCGGGTTATTCACCTGCCGCCTGTCATTACATCTATCATCGCGGCTTCAGCGATCATGACGCGCTGACTGCGACGCTCATAAATCTCGGCATCAAGGGCCGGATCGATATCGAGGTGCATGAGTGGAAGGGCACAATTCTGACGCCTATGCCTGTGGAAGGTGCGCAAAGACTGCCCAATGAGGAATGGCTGGTCATGCGCAAGCTCTTTTCCGAAGGGCCCTTCACACTCGGCAAGCGCGAAGACAAGACATTCAGCGCCGCCTATCAGGCGTTCCGGGCGAAAGTCTCGGAGAAGTTCGGGCCTGACTATTTCCGTTGGAATCTTGGCTATACGCTCATTGCCATCGCGCTCTCTGCGGTTGCGATCATCTTTGCCATTATTCATGCGACGAACTGGAATAGCTGGCTGACCGGCCTCGTCATCGCCATCGCCCTGGTCAACGGTTTGTTCATGTACCTGATGCCGGCTGCGACCCAGAAGGGCGAGGAGATCCGCACCAAGATCAAGGGGTTTCGCCTCTATATGGAGACAGCTGAAAAGCTGCAGCTCAACGCCGCCGAAGTGGGCGGGAAGACCCCGCCGCCCATGACGAAGGAGCGTTACGAGACCTTCCTGCCTTATGCGGTGGCACTTGGGGTCGAGGAGCCCTGGACGGAACATTTCGAAAAGCTGCTGCCCCGGGAAGCAGCCGACTATCATCCCGCCTGGAGCGCGGCGCATGTCGGGCGGGGCTCGGCCTCCAGTCTCAACAGGGCGATTGCCACAAATCTCAGCGCCGCTGTGGTCGCCTCCATGCCGCAAAGCTCGTCCTCCTCCGGTGCAGGAGGCGGGGGCTTTTCCGGCGGCGGGGGCGGCGGCGGCGGTGGTGGCGGCTGGTAGGCTAGAACTTGCCGTGCCGGCCGCTGCCGGACTTGAAGCGTGTTGCGCCAGCCTGCGTTTCCCCCGTCTCAATGACCTTTATCCCGCCTTCGATTTCGGCGCGCAGCGCGGCCTGTTCATCAAGGCCCCACTGGCTGAGCACGGAGGCGCGGTCGGTGCGCATGCAGACCTGAGGAAAGCCGGCAATGTCGCGGGCAAGGGCCTTCGCGGCCTCAAGGGCGCCGCCAGCTTCGGCGCGGCGATTGGCAAGGCCGATTTCGAGCGCTTCATCGGTGCCGACTTCGCGTCCTGTCAGTACCAGATCCATGGCGCGGGACTGGCCGATCAGGCGGGGCAGGCGGATCGTACCGCCATCGATCAGCGGCACACCGAAGCGGCGGCAGAACACACCGAACCTGGCGGTTTCGCTGGCCACGCGCAGGTCGCACCAAACGGCGAGCTCCAGACCGCCTGCGACGGCATAGCCTTCAACAGCAGCAATGACGGGTTTGGACAGGCTAAGGCGCGAAGGGCCCATCGGGCCAAGATCGCCGTCGGGCGTGGTAATATTGCCGCGTCCTTCAGAGACAGCTTTCAGGTCGGCGCCTGCACAGAAATTGCCGCCCGCGCCGGTCAGGATGGCCACGGACAGGCTGTCATCGGCATCGAACGCCTTGAAAGTCTCATAGAGCGCCTGCGCGGTGTCGCGGTCGACCGCATTGCGTGCCTGCGGGCGGTTGATCGTGACGGTGAGGATGTCGCTATCGGTCTCTGTCAGGACCAGCCTGTTTTCATCAGCCAATTGAGGGCTCCTTCTTGTCTTGTATCAGCCAGGAAAAGGACTGGCGGAGAAAGGCATCTGCGCCCGTATCGATCCATTCGCCATGGGCCATGATGACACGGTCCGGCCTGGCCGACATGACCTTTGCCAGTGCCTGGCGGGCAGGCTTGCGGTTCAGCCAGCTCAGCCGCCATTCCAGCGGCGCATGGCCCTTGCCGGCCACAATGCCGACGGCTTTCGCGATGACACGCTGCCAGCTCTTCCAGTGGCGTTTCAGGAAATCCTCGCTGAAATTTTCCGACAGGTCGGCCAGGATGAGGGTACGTGTCGGCTCATGCACGAAGGCGATTTCGTCCATGAAGAAGGAGCCCCGGAACCAGGCCTGGGTGATGACGCCCTGCCAGCTCTCTGGCGCTGTATCTTCCAGCGGCGCCTCGAAGGGAAGCGTGTCGCACTTCTTTATGGTGGCTTGCGGGCCCCAGAGTTTGGCCTCCGGCCAGGCTTTGTGCCACTCGACGAGGAACAGGTAATGGATGGGGTTCGGGCTGACGAGATGGGCCACCGGCCCCAGCGCCTCCACCTCTGACTTGAGCGCCTCTGAGAGCGCAATGGGGGACCAGACCCAGAGCCCGCCATCCGGAAGGCGGATGATAATCATCCGGGTCGGGTAGGGCATGCCATGAAAGTTGACGAGAGGTCCTTCACCCAGCCAGAGGCCGGTATCGATCTGCTGCAGGGGTTTGTCATTCATGGTCAGTCCGGGCGGCTCCTAGGGTTTGTGCTGGTCAAGGAAGGATTTGATACGCGCGACCAGAGGCCCGGCCATCGCTTTCGGCATGTCATGGCCCCAGCCATCGAAGAGTTCGATTTCGGCGCCGGGGATGCGTTTTGCAATATCCTCTCCTGCGGCCGGTCGGATAAGCGGGTCGATGGCGCCGTGCAGGACGAGGGTCGGGGCTTTCACCTGCGACAGCCGTTCATGCCAGCGCGGCTGGGCGAGGATGGCGGCGTATTGCCGGGCCACGCCCATGGGCCGGTCGGACCGCTCGAAACAGGCCTTAGACATCGCCCGGATCTCTTCATCGCTGGACCGGATGCCATCCCTGGAGCCGATCACGCGGCGCGAGTCCACCGAGATATCGGCAACCGCATCAGCGGTGCGCATTTCCGGCTGGGCCGTCAGCGCCTTCTGGGCTTCGGGGGTGGACGGCGGCAGGGACGGGTCGCCCGACGTGGTCATCACGGGAATGAGGGTGCGAACCTTGTCCGGATGGTTGAGCGCCATGAGCTGGACAATCATACCGCCCATGGAAAAGCCCATCACATCGGCCTTGTCTGCACCGAGGGCCGTGATGAGGGCGGCGGCATCGGCCGCCATATCGTTGAGGACATAGGGCACTTCGCCGCTCATATCCTTGCCCTCGCGAAGGCCGTTGATGATGTCCCCGGGAGCGGGTGGAACCTCATTGGTGAACTCGGTCGAAAGGCCAATATCGCGATTGTCGAAGATGACGACGCGGCGGCCGGCGCTGGCGAGACCGTCCAGCAGCTCCTGAGGGAAGGTGATCATCTGGGCGGAAAAACCGGACACCAGAAGCAGCATCGGGTCATCCGGCGAACCGGTTTCACGATATTCCAGCTCTATGCCATTGGCCTTGATCCGGGGCATGGGCGCGTCTCCTCATCCTGTTCTGTTTTTAAGATTTAGAAGGGTTGCCGCAGGGGCTGTAAAGGCGTTGTCTGATAGGTGCGTCGCAATCACCCGGAGCCGCCAGTGAGACCCCTCTTCTTTCTGCCCATCGCGCTGCTGGCCGTTGCGGGGGCCTGTTCACCGGCTGGCGAAACGCCGGAATCCCCGCCCACACCCCCTGCGCAGGAGCAGGGTGCGGAAGCCATGCCTGCCTCACCAGCGTCGCAACCGGCTGATGAAGCTGCGGAGGATGTTTCATGCCGGTCAGAGCTGGGGGAAGAGGCGGCCGCCGAGCTGGTCGATCAGTGCATCCAGATGTCCCCGGCGACCCATCCACCCTGCAATGCGCAGAATAGCTGCCAGATGATCCGCGACGAGATTGCGCGCGGCTGCAATTTCGGCGATGGGGCCGGCAATCCGGACTTCTGCGCGCAGTATGAAGAGTAATCGCCCGGGCCGCGTCTAGCGGCTCAGCTCCTTCATCGCATCCTCAAGGCCCTGCAGGGTCATCTCGAACATGCGGCCGGGGCCGATCAGCTCATTGATGAGCTTGATGGAGCCGGTGTACTCCCATGCGCCGGCCTTGACCGGATTGAGCCAGACGAAATTCGGGAACTGGTTCACGAAACGCTGGAGCCAGAGGCCGCCCGCTTCCTCGTTCCAGTGTTCGACCGAACCGCCCGCATAGGTGATCTCATAGGGGCTCATCGTGGCATCGCCGACAACGATGACCTTATAGTCTGACGGATATTTATGGAGCACGTCCCAAGTCGGGATACGCTCATTCATGCGGCGGCGATTGTCCTTCCACAGGCCCTCATAGATGCAGTTGTGGAAGTAGTAGTATTCGAGGTTCTTGATCTCTGAACGCGCCGCTGAGAACAGCTCTTCCATGACGCGGATGTGCGGGTCCATGGAGCCGCCGACATCCATCAGCAGGAGGACAGAGACCGTGTTGCGCTTTTCGGGCCGCATCTCGATGTCGAGATAGCCCTGCTTGGCCGTCTTGCGGATCGTGCTGTCGAGGTCGAGTTCCTCATCGGCGCCTTCGCGGGCCCATTTGCGCAGGCGCTTCATCGCAACCTTTATGTTGCGCGTGCCGATCTCGACACTGTCATCGTAATTCTTGAATTCGCGCTTGTCCCAGACCTTCACCGCCCGGCGGTGGCGGGACTTTTCCTGGCCGATACGCACGCCTTCGGGATTGTAGCCATTCGCCCCGAAAGGCGATGTGCCGCCCGTGCCGATCCATTTATTGCCGCCTTCATGGCGCTTTTTCTGCTCTTCGAGCCGCTCTTTCAGCGTCTCCATGAGCTTCTCGAAGCCGCCCATCGCCTCGATCTCGTCCATTTCCTCCTTGGTGAGGAATTTCTCCGACATCTTGCGCAGCCATTCCTCCGGCAGGTCCTGCACATCGACAGCGTCCTGCATCGTGTCGAGCCCCTTGAAGACATGGGAGAAGACGCGGTCGAACTTGTCGAGATTGCGCTCATCCTTCACCAGAGCGGCGCGCGAAAGATAATAGAAGTCCTCGACCTCCATATCGATCACTTCCTTGTCCATCGCCTCCAGCAGAAGGAGGTATTCCTTCAGCGTGACGGGGATCTTGGCCGAACGGAGTTCATTGAAGAAGTTGAGGAACATGGGGCGTCTCGCTTTTCTCTTGGCCCAACATTAGCGCGCGCCAGCCCTCAGTCCAAGGGCTGACGCGGCGCAATTGAGTAAGAGCAGATCGCCTACCAGCGAAGATCGGCGCGGATTTCGGCCACGGCGTCATGCTCGTGAGCGGCGTACCAGCTGATATCGGCGCCATTTTCCAGCGCCAGGATCGTGGTGCGGTTCTGTTCGGCTTCATCGCTGTCATGGGCGAATTCGCGAAACTTCACATGCTCGTCGGCCTGCTCATGCATTTCTTCAAGCAGGGCGCTTTCGATGGGCAGGTAGAGCATGCTTACCTGGCCGGCCACGGCAGCATCCTGCAGGTCAGGCAGGCTCTTGCCTTCCGGCAGCTGGCCGTCGCCAACCGGCTCACCCTGGAAAGCTTCCTTGATGTGGGCCTCAACCTCATTGGCGCCGCCCGCATGGTGCTGGACGAGGTCAAAGCGGCCATGTTCCATCACCTTGGCAAAGTGGCCGACAGTGCCTTCCTCGCCGATGATGTGCAGCGTCTTGGTCTGCGGCGGCAGGGCCTCGTCGGCGGCATTGGCAATCTCTTCATAGAAGGCGCGATCGGTCTTGTCGCGCTCCTCATCCTGGCCGGTCCCGAGCGCATGGTGGACCGAGCGGCCCTCGCTGTTTCGGGCGGACCCGCGTGAGCCAGAATGGAAGAACACATCGTCCTGAACGTGGCGACGCGCTTCGACGGAGCGGTATTTCGGCGCGTCGAGACGGTCGGTCATGTCCTTCACATTGCCGCCCTGATAAAGGAACAGCTTCGGCTCGTCCTTCGCCACGAAAAGAACCCAGTGCGTCTGCCGGCTCTGGAAGTCAGCCAGAAGCGGGAGGATAAAGGGATGTTCGCCTGTCGTGATGGAGGCGACGGGACGCGAATTGAGATGGGCCATGCGGCGATTGTTCTTGTCTTCGAACAGCGCGATGCCGTTGGCGCGGAAGTCCGGCAGTTCGAACTCCTGCAGGCGCTCGATGATGAACTTGGCGTCCGGGGCATGTTTTTCGACGGCATCGACGACATTCTTGCGCAGGATGCGCCACTTTTCGCCGCCGATCTCCACAGCCGGGCAGGGGACATAGACGCTGGTCGTCTTGTCGGAAAAGTCGGCAAATGCCTGCCGGAACGTCTCGAGCGATGTCTTGTCTGACATGGTCGTCTCCTTCGTTATCTGATTGGAAAACCAACGGTCTGGAGACGGGCGCGTTCCCGCCGGGCCACGAGGGAGATGTGTTGTGGCAACGGCATTCACACGTCGGGACTGCAGCACACCGGCGCTGCGCGGAACGCGAATGGGGAGCCTGCATTACTTCATCGTAACAGGAAGGCTGGAAAGGAGCGCTGCGTGAAACACTGGGCGGTCATACTGACAACGGGGCTGATTCTCCTGATCGGGCTGGGGGCGCGCTTTGCCATCGGCAATGTCTATAGCGAAGCTGAAGCCACCAATCTCATTCAGGCGCTGACACAGACGGGGCTTTATCTCGGCTCGGCCATCGCCGGCGCGTCAGCGACGACGCTCGCCCTGATGCTGACCCTGCTGGGCCTCACCAACCAGACGCGGACCGATTTCGATGACGATGTCTATCGCAGCATCTCGCAGGTGGCGTGGCTGTCGACCGTCAGCCTGGTCGGCGCCGTCATCCTGCTCCTGATGCTGGTCCTGCCGGTTGGGGAGTTCGATAAGATGCCCGATGGCTGGTACAAGATGATGTATGAAGTCATCTTTGCGCTGACCGTATTCGTGTGCGCCTTGCTGACGGCAACCGTTGTGCGCCTCTTCATGACCATCCGTCACGTCATCAGCCAGGTTACACCGGGGCAGACGGTATGACGGATTAGGCTGGATCTGGTTCCGGATAGGGCCTCACGAAGTTTCCAGAACGAAACTTCGCCTCCGCCCCAGGACCTGACTGGCTGATTGTCCGGAAAGGCAATGGCACACCCGAGAGGATTCGAACCTCTGACCCCCAGATTCGTAGTCTGGTGCTCTATCCAGCTGAGCTACGGGTGCTCCGTTGCGAGGGCGGACACATAACGGCGCCTCGCCCCCGATGCAAGCGCTTATGCTGCACTCTTCTGATCTGCTTCATATACCCCGCGTGCGACGGCCCTCGCAAGGGTCGAGGCAGCAAGCTCTCCCAGCCGGGTGAGAGAGATCGGTGCCGGGTCTTCGAGCGCAACCTTGCCGGTCGAGAGCACGAAGAGCGCATCGCCGTCGAAGGGCGCGAAGACCGGGCGGATGGCGCGGGAGAAGCCTGACAGCGCCATCTGAGCCACTCGTTGGGCCTGCGCTGGCGTCAGCGCGGCATCGGTCGCGATACAGGCAATGGTCGTGTTCTGGCCGGGCTGCGGGTTCATCTTCGCGTCGCCCCACTCTTCGGGGTCCGGATTGTAATTCTCATCCGGCCGTTGGCCTCCAAACTCGCCATTCAGCTCAAACGGCCAGGCCCAGAAACATGATGTGCCGGGCATGAAGACGGAGCCAAAACAGTTCACGCCGGCCAGCGCGCCGATGGTGATCCCGTCGCTTGTGTGCAGGGACGCCGAGCCGAGCCCGCCGGCATGCGCGCCCGCATTGGCGCCGAGGCCGCACCCCACATTGCCGAGCGGGAAGGACTTTGCCCGGTTCTCGAAGGCTTCTTCGCCGAGCTCGCGATAGGGCGGTTTCTCGCCCCACTCCTTGTCGCCGCCATTGGCAAGGTCATAGAGGATCGCGGCTGGAACGATGGGGGTCTTCGGCACGCCCGGCAGGTCCTTCAGGCCAAAGCCGCGGCCCATAGCGCCCAGCCTGGCAGAGACACCGTCAGCAGCGGCCAGCCCATAGGCGCTGCCGCCAGAAAGAACGATCGCGTCAACCTGTTCGACCATCGTGTCGGCGCGCAAGAGGTCTGTTTCGCGTGTGCCGGGCCCGCCGCCGGCCACGGCGCAGGCCGCTGTCGCCGGCTCATCTGCGACGATGACAGTCGACCCGGTCAGAACATTGCGGTTTTCCGCGTTGCCGACTTCGATGCCGGGCACGTCAGTGATGAGGTTCTTTGGGCCGGGTCGGGACATAGGCGTTCTTTTCCTGCGGGTCTGCTTGCCTGATCCCTACAACCGGCACCCGGTGGAGACAACATGGCGGAGCGCGCGCGGTCATGCGCGGCACGGAATGTGCTTGGACGCCTGGTGGGGGCTGCAAAATCCTTGTTCGCGCTCCCGTGCCCGAATGGGCAATTCTTGATGTGTCAGGGGAGCAGGACATGAAACTCAAAGTCGCAATCGCAGCCGCCGCCATCCCGGCCGCGGCCATGATGGCCGCCGCGCAGGACGCCGAAACCTATTCCACGGAAGTGCCGAATCTCAGCCAGTGCATCGAGCGCGCGGGCGTTGATGGAGAGGCGACACAGGTGGAGCTCGATGCCTGTATCAGCGCCAATATGAACGAAGTTCGCGCCGCAATGCCCGAACTGCCTATGGATGCGGCGGGCGAAACGTCCTATCCGGTAAGTAATGCGATGACGGATGCCGCCGAAACGGGGGGCACGGAAGAGGAGTCCTGATGAAACCTGCCACCATGCTTATTCCAGCAGCCTGCCTGATTACACTGGCAGCCTGCGGCCCGCAGACCGGTACGAAACCGGTCCCTGACAGACCCACGCTGGAAGAGACAGAACAGGCGCCGCCGCCCCGTATCTGGGACAAGGGTGCCATGGTGGCAGCCGCCGACCCGCGCGCCGTTGAGGCGGGTCTTCAGATTCTCCGTCAGGGCGGCAATGCGGTCGACGCCGCCATTGCCGTTCATACCGTGCTTGGCCTCGTCGAGCCGCAAAGCTCCGGCATCGGGGGCGGCGCCTTCATGGTCTATTATGACCATGACGATGATGCCCTCACCGTCTTTGACGGGCGCGAAACGGCCCCGATGGCCGCAGATGAGAACCTGTTCGTCGTGGATGGTGAGGTCCTGGACTATGTACCGGCATGGCAGTCCGGCCGCTCAGCCGGTGTGCCGGGCATGATCGCCCTCTATAAGAGCGCACATGACGCCGAAGGCGAAGCCGACTGGGCCTCGCTTTTCGAGCCGGCCATCGATCTTGCCAGCAATGGGTTCGAGGTCTCTCCGCGTCTGGCAGAGCTGCTGGCCAATGAGCGTCTTCGTCAGGCCATGCGTCTCGATGAAGATGCGAATGCCGCGCCCTATTTCTTCCCGGAAGGCGAGCCGCTGACCGCTGGCACCCTGCGGGACAATCCAGACTATGCCGCCATGCTTCAGGCCGTCGCCGAGACCGGCCCGTCTGCCTTTTATGAGGGGCAGAATGCAGAGGCCATTGTTGCGGCCCTGTCCGCAGAGCCGCTGGCCGGTGAAATGACAGTGGAAGACCTGTCCTCGTATAAGGTGAAAGTGCGCCCGGCTGTCTGCGGCGACCATGAGACCGTGCGCATCTGTTCGGCCCCGCCGCCAAGCTCTGGCGCCATCACGCAGAACATGATCTGGGGCCTCTATGAGCGCCTGACCGAGGGCAGCAGTATCGGCTATTCCGACGAAAAGCTGGCTGCCTGGGTCGACGCGCAACGCCTCGCCTATGCCGACCGCGACCATTATGTTGCCGATGCCGATTTCGTGCAGGTGCCAACCTCCGATCTTATCGATCCGCGCTATCTCGATGCGCGCGCCGGCGATGCCTTCGCGCCGGATGCCAATCCGCAGCCCGGCGATCCGGGTGAAGTGCTCGGCCGCGGCTCGATGATCGGGATGTGGGGCCGGGACCTCACAGAGGAGACGCCGGGCACGACGCACATTTCCATCATCGACCAGGAGGGCAATGCTGTCTCCATGACCGCGACGGTGGAATCCGCATTCGGCAATTCGCGCATGGTGAACGGCTATCTTCTCAATAACCAGCTGACCGATTTTTCGCGTCAGCCAACCATTAATGGCCTGCCGGTCGCGAATGCGCCGGCCGGGGGCAAGCGTCCGCGTTCGTCCATGTCACCGACCATGGTCTTCGATCAGGATGGCGACCTCTTCATGGTGACCGGATCTCCGGGCGGCAATTCCATCGTCGCCTATGTATCCAAGACAATTGTGGCGGTTCTTGACTGGGGGATGTCGGCGCAGGACTCCATCGACCTGCCGAACGTCATCGCACGCGGCCCGACCGTTGGGGTCGAGGTCGATGTGGACCGCGGCGAGACCTGGGCCGACACACTGGCTGAGGATGGCTATCCGGTTGAGGAACGCACCGGCGAGAATTCCGGTCTTCATGTCATCATCGTGCGCGAGGATGGTCTTGAAGGCGGGGCGGACCCACGCCGTGAGGGCGTCGCGCTCGCTCTCGACTAGCTTTTATTTCGCGCCCGGCGCGGGCGGCAGGGTCAATCTGAACCGCGTGCCGCCTTCGCCGGTCTCGACCAGCGAGAGTTCACCGCCCATGGCGCGGGCAAGGTCGCGTGAGAGCGACAGGCCAAGCCCTGTGCCATCCTTTCGCGAGGAGGCGGCGAACGGTCTGAACAGGTTTTCCCGCGCCCGTTGCGGTAGTCCGGGGCCGCTATCGACAAAGTCGATATGCCCGGCCCCGCCCGATATGCGGATCTCCCCGCCGCGCTCGCCCATGGCTTCGGCGGCATTGCGGATGAGATTGGCGGCGATCCGGTAGATATGATCCGGGTCACCATGGCCTGTCTCGCCGGGCCGGAGGTCATTGGAGAGCTGGACCTGCGTTTCCTGTTCGCCAAGCGCCTCCAGGGCCGCTTCATCGATTGTCTCAGACAGGTTGACCGGCTGCAGGCGCGCAAGCGGCGTTGAGGAGCGGCCATATTTCAGCGTGTCGGTGGCCAGCGCGATGGCCCGCTCCAGCGCGCGCTCCAGCCGGGGGACGGCGCGCTGGACCCTCGGATCGTCAGAGGTCGAGAGGGCATCGGAGGCAAGCTGCGCCGTCGACAAGGTGTTGCGGAGGTCGTGATTGATCTTCGCCACGGATTCCCCCAGCTGGGCGAGCCTTTCCCGCTGGCGGAAACTTTCCGAGACGGCCGCTTCCATGTCGGCAAGGGCATTCTGCGCGCGGCCGATCTCGTCGCGGCGCGTGGTGGGGCCCAGCTTGCGCGACCAGCTGCCCGGGTCCTGCCGGAACTGGATCACGGCCTGGGTCACCCGCTGCATCGGGCGCACGACCAGGAGGATCAGCAGCAAATAGATCAGCATGGCCGCGGTGAAAGAAACGATCAGCGAGACGATGAGGATGCGTGCGGCATAGGCGCCGAGCCCTTTCTTCAGCGGGGCTTCCGGCAGGATGACTTCCAGCACGCGTCCTTCGCCGGACCCCATGGCACGCACCACCAGCATCCGACCGTCCGGCGCCGCCAGCGTCTCCAGTGTCTCGCCGATGGAGCCGAGATAGGTCTCCTCCATCATGTCGATTTCTTTCATCGGGCCGTCCAGCGGCATGGCCGGCGGCAGGATCTGCTCGCGCATGTCGGCGCTGAGTTCGGCCACGGCGAGCACTTCGGCCCGCATCAGAAGATCATTGGAAAGCTCTTCCGACACCATGCGGCTGGGTGCAGCTTCCAGCGACAGGGCGGCAATCCGGGCCGCTTGAACGCGCTCATTCAGCCAGTTTTCGCGGTAGTTCGCCGCGCTTGGCAGGAAGACGATGAATTCCACCAGAAGGATGACACCGATGGTCACGAGAAACAGCCGGACGCTCAGGCTGTCGAACAGCCCGCTTCTGTCTCTGTTTTGATGGCTCATCTTACGCACCGGCACCCGGCGGGAGATAGGTTAGGGGATGCGCTGAAGCAAGCTGACAAGCAGACGCGCGGGCTTGCCGAAGACCGTATCCTGGAAATGCGCGCTCGCCGCCCGCTTCACGACCTCGGTTCGCGTCGGATAGGGCGAGATGAAATTGGTGAGCGAGGTGAGCTTCATCCCGTTAGACATGGCATAGCCCGGAAGTTGAATGATATCGCCCGCCCCGTCGCCCACAATGGAGGCGCCGACCAGCTTGCCCTTATGCAGGATGAGTTTGCATTCACCCTTCGTCTTGCCCTCGGCGATGGCCCGGTCATTCTCGTCAAAGGCAAAGGTGGAGGTTTCGACCTTGTCGCCATACTGCTCGCGCGCGGCCGCTTCGATGAGGCCCACCTGAGCGACCTCGGGCGAGGTATAGGTGACCGCCGGAAGCGGCAGGGAGTTCGACTTCGAGCCCTGCTTGAAGAAGGCCCGGCGCACCAGAACAGAGGCGTGCCAACCGGCCAGATGGGTAAACTGGCCGAAACCCGCGACGTCGCCCAGCGCCCAGACCCGTTTGTTGGAGACCGATTTCAGCTTCTGGCTGACCCGGATACCGCTTTCGTCAAACTCCACATCGCCCGCGGCAAGGTCCATCCCGTCGACCACAGGCTTGCGGCCTGCGGCGACCAGGATGTGGCTGCCGCGCACGATCTTGCGGTCGTCCTCGCTTTCGGCCTCAACAACAATCGTCTCGCCATCCTGGCTGATACCGGCGGCCTTATAGTCTTCGAGGATGTCGACGCCTTCGGATATCAGCGTGTCTGCGGCGACCCGGGCATGGTCTTCGTCCGAAGCCGAAAGCACGCGGCCCATCTCGATCACGGTGATCTCTGAGCCCAGACGCCGGAAAGCCTGCGCCATTTCCATGCCGATGGGGCCGCCGCCCAGAATGACCAGATGTCTGGGCAGGTCGTCGATGTCGAAAATCGTCTCATTGGTCAGATAGCCGACATCGGAAAGTCCGGGGACGGGCGGAATGAAAGGACGCGAGCCGGTGGCAATGACAATGCGCCGTGCCTTCACTGTGGCGCTCGGGGAATTGATCGTATCCTTGCCGGAAAACTTGGCATGCTCGCGAATGACGGTGACGCCCAGCCCTTCGAACCGTTCCTGGCTGTCGACAGGCGCAATCGTGTCGATGGCAGAGCGGATATGTGCCTTCACCTTCTGCCAGTCGGTCACCGGCGTGCCGGTTGTGATGCCATAATCGATGCTTTCGCGGGCAGAGGCGGCGTGCTTTGCCGCTGAGATCAGCGCCTTTGAAGGCACACAGCCGGAATTAAGGCAGTCACCGCCCATCTCGCCCTGTTCGAACAGGACAACCTTGAGGCCCAGCATGGCTGCGCCTGCCGCCGCAGAAAGGCCGCCGGAGCCTGCACCGATGACAACGAGATCAGCTTTCAGATTGCGATGCGGCGCGGCCCCTGCCGAATGAGGCGCCGGTTCGGTGCTGACCTTGTCCGGGTCCTGCTTGCCCGGAATGGGGGTGCGGGGATTGCGGTTGGCGGTTGCATCATCGCTCATTGGGCAGCTTCCTCGATCTGGGCCGCCTTGCGGCGGAAAATCTTCTTGTAGATGACCGGCAGCAGCGCCACGACGGCGAGCGCCAGGAAGGCCGGCGCGAAATTTGCCACCGCATCCAGCAGTGAATTCGTCTCGCCCCGGTCGAAGGTCGCCCCGAGGCTTGCCCCGATCCACGTATATGCAATCACGCCGGGGACAATGCCGAGCGCGGTTGTCAGGACATAATCGCGGAATTTCGCGCCCAGCAGGGCCGGGGCGATATTGGCGACCGGAAAGGGCACAAGCGGCAGAAGGCGAAGCGCGAACATGTAGGAGATGGCGTCTTCCTGAAAGCCTTTCTCCATGCGTTTGACGAAACCGCCTGCGCGTTCCTGCAGCGTCTTGCCGAGCGAGGTTTTCGCTGCAAGGAAAAGCGTGCTCGCCCCCAGCGTGGCGCCGACCACTGTTGCCGCGCTGCCCCCGAAGAGGCCGAAAAGAAGCCCGCCGGCAATCGTGATCCAGAGGGCGCCGGGCAGCATGAAGACCGTCGCGAGCGCGTAGACCAGAATATACGCCCCGACCGCCATGAATATGTTCTGGTCGACAAAGGCCTGAAGCGTCGCATTCTGGCGCTGCAGCGTCTCGATGGAGAGATAGTCGAACAGGCCGAACGCCCATGCGGCAATCAGTCCGGCTGCGATCACATAGACCGGCCAGAGGCGGACCCAGATGGATGTCCCGGACTTGGTTTTATCGTCAGGCATGGAATTGGCTTTCGGTGAGGGGCTTAACCGGCCGTGTCATTGAGCGACCAGTCATAATCATAGTCGTCTATCCTGCGGCGGGCAGCGATCTGTTCGGCGAGCTTTGTGTCGGCATAGAGAAGGAGGTGGTCGATCACGGCGCCTTCGCCGCCGTCATCCATGGCGCCCTGACCTACATCCCAGGAATCAATATGGCCACCCATAACAATCACCTCATCAGGATACACACTGCCTTTGATTTCCGCCACCACATTTCTTGAGGGCGAATCATCTTCGTAATGACCTTCCATCTGCAATTTGATTTTAACCATTTGACCTCGGGC
>NVWP01000052.1 GCA_002733705.1 Henriciella sp.
ATCACGGCAACCGGAAAGCTCAAGCACGGCGTCGCTGGTAAGCGTCACCGCCTGATGAGCCACAATTCGAAGTACATTCGTCAGAACCGCGGCACGAAAGTCGCCTCTCACGCTGATGTCGCACGCGTTGTGAAGAAATTCCTGCCTTACGGCCTTTAGGCCCGTATCCTTCAAGATCTTGATTTAGGAGGCCTAAGATGCCCCGTTCACGTAACAAAGTTCCCGCCCACGCCCGCCACAAGAAGATCACCAAGGCAGCCAAAGGCTATTATGGCCGCCGCAAGAATACATTCCGCACGGCGCACGCCGCTGTGTGGAAAGCCGGCCAGTATGCCTATATCGGCCGTAAGCAGAAGAAGCGGACCTTCCGTTCGCTCTGGATCCAGCGCATCAATGCTGCTGTCCGCATCCACGACGAAGAGCTGACCTATTCGCGTTTCATCGACGGCCTGACCAAGGCTGGCATCGAAGTGGACCGCAAGGTGATGGCCGACCTCGCCGTCAACGAACCGGATGCCTTTGGCGCCCTGGTGGAGAAGGCCAAGGGCGCGCTCGCAGCTTAAGCGTTCCGCTTTTCGCATTTCTCCGCTATTTCCGACCGCCAAGGCGGGGCGGAAAAGCCCCGTTTGGCCTTAAACCCAACGGGGCTTTTTCATGTCTGAGACTGACAAGATCGAGAAAGAGGCGCTGGACGCCATTTCCGCCGCCGGCGACCTCGCCGCGCTGGATGGCGTGCGCGTTGCCGAGCTTGGCAAGAAGGGGCGCATTTCCGGCCTCATGAAGACGCTTGGCGGCATGAGCCCCGAAGAGCGTCAGGAGATGGGGCCGAAGCTGAACGGCCTGCGAAACCGCGTGCAGGACGCCGTCGAGACCCGCAAGTCAGAGCTTGAAGAAGCCGAGCTGGAGAAAAAGCTCCAGACCGAGCGGATAGACATGACCCTGCCGCCGCTGGCCGCGCCTGAAGGCCGGCTTCACCCGGTCATGCAGGTCTTCGAGGAAATTGCGGCCATTTTCGGCGATATGGGGTTCACCGTCGCGGAAGGCCCGGACATTGAGGATGACTGGCACAATTTCACCGCGCTGAACTTCCCCGAAGGCCACCCGGCGCGCGAAACCCATGACACCTTCTTCTTCGACCCACAGGAAGGCGCCGCGCCCAAAGTGCTGCGCACGCACACCAGCCCCGTCCAGGTGCGGGTCATGGAGACGCAGAAGCCGCCAATCCGTATCCTCGTGCCGGGCCGGGTCTATCGCAATGACTGGGATGCCACCCACACGCCGATGTTCCATCAGGTCGAAGGCCTGGTGATCGAGAAGAATATCCATATGGGCCACCTGAAAGGGTGCCTGATTGATTTTGTCCGCGACTTCTTCGAGGTCGACAATGTCGAGGCGCGCTTCCGTCCGCACTTCTTCCCGTTCACTGAGCCATCGGCGGAAATGGATGTGAAATACACCAAGGTCGGCGACTCGATCGAGATCGGCGCGGGCGACAGCTGGATGGAAATTCTCGGCTCCGGCATGGTCCACCCGAACGTGCTGCGCAATTGCGGCATCGACCCGGACGAGTATCAGGGCTTCGCCTTCGGCATGGGCGTCGACAGGCTGGCCATGCTGAAATACGGCATGCCTGACCTTCGCCCCTATTTCGAGGCCGATGCCGGCTGGACGCGCCATTATGGCTTCCGGCCCTGGCTGTCGCCCAGCGTGTCCGGTGGACTGAGCTAGAAGGCAGGACGGGCCATGGGCAACGGGAACAAGGCTGAAATGCTGATTGCGGTCTGCGCGGTTGTGACCAGCGCGATTGCCGTCTTCATTGCCTGGGACCAGGGCCGTGTGATGCGCGCCCAGCAGCATGGCGCTGTCTATCCCGTGGTCCAGATCGAGGGGTTCGTTTCGGCAACACCCGAGACCTCCGCCATGGGTATACGCCTCTCCAATAGCGGTGTCGGCCCGGCTCTGATCGAGCGGGTGGACGTGCTCAAGGATGGTGATCCGGTTGAGGATCTTGCGCCCTATGCGGCCGCCTTCCCCCCCGGCTATCAGCAATCCTGGTCAAGCCTGATCGGGCGGGCCGTCGCGCCCGGCGATTCTATCACCCCGCTACGTGTCGACTGGCCGCGCGGGGAAGTAACGCTTGAGCAGCGCAATGCCGCCGCTGCGGTGTGGAGCGAGCTCGATGTGGAAATCTGCTACTGTTCTGTCTTCGACCGCTGCTGGACGGCCCGCGGCCTTGGTATGGGCGTCAGCATGACCCGCGCTGAACCGGTCAAACGCTGCGAACGCAGTGAAAAAGATATCTTCGAGGACCTCGCAGACGATGTGCGTGCGCCTCAAACCGAACCGATCCCGGAAGTGGAATAGACGATGAAATTCACGCTCTCATGGCTGCAGGACTATCTCGCGACCAAGGCGCCGCTTGAGGATATCCTTGAAACAATGCTCAAGGCCGGCCTCGAGGTCGAGCATGTCGAGGACCCGGCTGAAAAGCTGTCTGAATTCACCGTGGCCCACGTCACGGCAGCAGAGCCACACCCCGACGCGGACCGGCTGCGCGTCTGTACCGTCGAGACAAAGGACGGCACCAGGCAGATCGTCTGCGGCGCCCCGAATGCGCGCGCCGGCATGACAGCCATCTACGCGCCGCTCGGCACGTATATTCCAGGCCTCGATTTCTCGCTGGATAAAAAGCCCCGCAAGATTCGCGGCATCGAAAGCTACGGCATGCTCTGCTCGACCAAGGAGATTGAGGCAGGCGAGGACAGTGACGGCATTGCCGACCTTGAGGGCGACTGGCCCGTCGGCACACCGGCCGCCGAAGCCCTGGGTCTCACCGACAAGATCATCGACTTCGAAGTGACCCCCAACCGGCCGGACTGGCTGGGCGTGCAGGGCATTGCCCGTGATCTCGCCGCCGCCGGTGCAGGGCGTTTCATCGAAAACCCCATCAAGAAGGTCGAAGGCAGCTATGATTGCCCGGTCGACATCCAGCTTGAAGCGCCAGAGGCCTGTCCGGTCTTCGCTGGCGCCCTGGTGCGGGGCGTCACGAATGGGCCGTCGCCCGAATGGATGCAACAGCGTCTGAAAGCGCTCGGCATCACCCCGCGCTCGCTTCTGGTCGATATCACCAATTATATCTCCTATGACCGGGCACGCCCGCTCCACGCCTATGATGCAGCCAAACTCAAGGGGGCTGTCACGGCCCGTCTCGGCAAGGCGGGCGAGAAGCTCGAAGCCATTGACGGCAAGACCTACGACATCGGCGAGGAGATGTGTGTCATTGCCGATGAGAGCGGCCCAATCGGCCTTGGCGGCGTGATGGGCGGACAGTCGACGGCGGTCAGCGCAGAAACAACGGACGTCTTCATAGAAAGCGCGTGGTTCGATCCGATGCGCACCGCGCGCACCGGCCGCGATACCGGCATCATTTCCGATGCCCGCTACCGGTTTGAGCGCGGCGTTGATCCGCAAAGCTGTATGGATGGCCTCAATTTCGCGCTCATGCTCATCAAGGAGTATGGCGGCGGTGAGGTCTCGCACGCAAAAGTGGCCGGCCAGCCGCCAGCGCCCCAGCCCAAGGTTCTGTTCGACCGGCGCGACGTGCCCCGCCTGACAGGGCTCGAGACCAAGGCTGCCGATCTCAAAAAAATGATGAAGGATCTCGGCTTCGGTCTCGAGGACACCGGCGAGGCCTGGTATCTCACCATGCCAAGCTGGCGCTTCGACATTGAACAGTCCGCCGACATCGTCGAGGAGGTCGCGCGTCTGACCGGCTATGACCAGCTACCGACCCAGTCGCTGCCGATACCTGAAGGCGGGCGCAAATCGCTCGTGACGCCGACGCAGGCGCGTATCCGTACAGCCCGGCGTGTCATGGCCGCACGCGGCTTTCTGGAGACGGTCACCTGGTCCTTCATGCCCAAGGCGCAGGCAGAACTTTTCGGCGGTGGCAGCAATGCGCTGACCATCTCCAACCCGGTCGCAAGTGAACTCAATCAGATGCGCCCCACTATCCTCGCCAACCTCGCCGTCGCTGCTCAGCGGGGCGCGGACCGCGGCGAGCGTGAGATGCGCCTGTTCGAGGCCGGGCCGGTCTATCTCGGCGATGGGCCCAAGGATCAGCGTAATGTGGTCGCGGCGCTGGTGCGTCCTGTCGCTGCCCGTCACTGGAGCGGCGCAGTCGCACCCTATGATGCCATTGCCGCAAAGGCCGACCTCTTCGCGCTCCTCGCTGAACTCGACCAGCCGCCGGAACGCTTCCAGATTGAGGCGCCGCGTCAGGCCCACTGGCACCCCGGCCAGTCCGCCTGCCTGAAGCTCGGGCCGAAGATCACGGTGGCCCATTTCGGCGCGCTGCATCCGCGCGTGCTGAAGTCGCTCGATGTCGATGGGCCCGTCTACGCATTCGAACTGAACCTCAACGCCCTGCCGATGATGAAGGCCAAGGCCACCAAGACACGGCCCGTGCTCCAGCGCGCCGACCGGACCCCGATCCGCCGCGATTTTGCTTTCGTGGTCGATGAGGACGTGCCAGCTGCAGACATCGTCCGGCAGGCCCGCGCAGGCGACAAGAAGCTCATCACCGCGGTGGATGTCTTCGACGTCTATCAGGGCAAGGGCATCGAGCCCGGCAAGAAGTCGGTGGCCATTGAGGTCACAATCCAGCCGGAGGGTGAGACGTTAAAGGACAAGGAAATCGACAAGATCGCCGAGGCGGTCGTCGCCAATGTTTCCAATGCGACGGGCGGCGTGTTGCGGGGATAAGAGCTTCGCGCTTGAGCGGCCTCTAATGATATGGCTGCCCGCCCACTTTAACCTTCTCCGCAAGCCGGAGGATCGGGGTGGGGCCATTCGCGCCGAAGACTACTCGCCATCCTCCGGCGCATCCATGGCCATCACGATCTGTGCATAGCTGCGCGAGAGATTGCCCATATTCGCGACGCTGAGGCGCTCATTCGTGCCGTGGAAGCCTGCAAGATCGGCCGGGCCGACAATGCTTGGCGCGAAGCGGTAGACGTCATCGGTAATGGCGGATGCATAGCGTGCATCGGTGGCCCCGATGACCAGCGCCGGGGTGACCGGCGCGCCGTTTCCAACCTCGCTCGCAACCGCGTGCAGGACCCCGTATGCCCGGTTATCCACGGCGCTCACCGGTGAGGCTTCACTGCCCATGCTGCCTTCGGCGGGCGCATATTCGATGCCCTCGATGTCGCTCGTGACGTCGCCGATATGGTCCAGCACATCCTGCACTGTATTGTTCGGGTGAACGCGGAAATTGACGAGCGCGGTCGCGCGCTGGGCCAGCACGTTTTCCTTCGCGGAGCCGGCTAGCATCGTCGGCGCGGTCGTGGTGCGGATCATCGCATTGCCTTGCGGAGAGGCCGCAAAACCGCTTTCGACCAGACCGCCCAGAAGCCACTGATTGGCGAGCGCCATGCGCTGGACAAAGCCCATATCGGCCGCGACCACCTGCATCATGTCCGACGTGGGCGAGGATGAGAGGTCTGCGGGCATCTGGTTCTCATCCAGCGCGACGAGGGCCCGCGAGAGGCGTACCGTTGCGCTTTCGCGCGGCGGCGCCGAGGAATGCCCCCCGTCGGCCAGCGCGGTGATCTGCACCGTCACATAACCTTTTTCCGCAACGCCGATCAGGCCTAGCGTACCGCCTGTAACGGGATTGTCCTCAACCACCATGAAGCCTTCATCGAGCGCCATGACGGGGGTCACGCCCCGTTCCTTGAGCAGAGCGATGCCGGCTTCCGCACCGGCGCCCAGAACTTCTTCGTCATGGCCCAGCTGGACAAGGATCGTGCGGCGCGGTTCGAAACCGTCTTCGGCCAGCGCATCCAGTCCTTCCATGATCGCCACGAGTGAGCCCTTGTCGTCCATCGCGCCGCGTCCATAGACATAGCCGTCGACGATCTCGCCGGCGAAAGGCGCGCCCGTCCAGTCATCCTCGGTGCCGATATTCACTGGCACGACGTCCTGGTGCGCCATCAGCAGGATGGGGTCGAGCGAGGGATCAGAGCCTTCCCACGTATAGAGCAGCGTATATCCGCCCGGAACGGTCTCTTTCGACGCTGCTGCATGGAAGGCCGGATAGGTCTCTTCCAGCCAGGACTGCAGTTCCAGCCAGGGGCCTTCCTGTCCCGGGCGCGGGTCGCCGGAGGACAGTGTGATCGTGCGGAAACGGATCGCTTCGGAAAGGTGCTCTGCGGCCTCTTCGGCGGAGATGGCAGGCGGCTCCGGCAGCTCGACCTTCTGGACCGTGTCCGGCGCGCCGCCATAGTTCAGGGTACGGATCACCAGAACGGCGATCAGCAACAGGAGGAGCGCCCCCACTCCAAGCAGGATTTTCTTGATCATACCGGCCCTCCCTCATGCGGCGTGCTTCGGCGCACTCTCATACGCTCAGCCCGCAGGGGCAAGAGGCTGTGCCACTCTCTGCTGATGAGAGCACAGAGTTACAGGGTGTTGGACCGGCCGGTGCGTCGAGAAGTCCTAATTCGGGCTCAGGCCTGACCGGAGACGGCCAGGACATCCTCCACCGTGCGAAGGCCCGGCTTCGGAGACGTCACCAGAACCGCCATATTGCCCGGAAGGTGCTTGTTATCGAGCATCTTCTCATGCGCGGCTGGAATATCGGCCCATGGGAAGACTTCCGACATGCACGGGTCGATCCGTCGGTCGATGACCAGCTGGTTGGCAGCGGACGCCTGCATCAGGTTGGCAAAGTGGGAGCCTTGGACACGTTTCTGGCGCATCCACAGGAAGCGGGCATCCATGGTCAGGTTGAAGCCGGTCGTCCCGGCGCAGATGACCACCATGCCACCGCGTTTCACCACGAAGACCGACACCGGAAAGGTGCTTTCGCCCGGATGTTCGAACACGATGTCGACATCCTTCTTGCCGGTGATTTCCCAGATGGCCTTACCGAATTTGCGGTTCTCGCGCATATAGTCGCTGAATTCCGGCCCGTTGACCTTGGGCAGCTGGCCCCAGCAGTTGAAGTCCTTGCGGTTGAGCACGCCCTTGGCGCCCATCGAATAAACGAAGTCGAACTTTTCCGGGTCGGACACGACCCCGATGGCGTGGGCGCCGGTCACCGCGCAAAGCTGCACGCCGAAAGATCCGAGGCCGCCGGACGCGCCCCAGACCAGGACGTTGTTGCCGGGCTTCACGATATGCGGGCGGTGGCCGAACAGCATGCGGTAGGCGGTCGCCAGCGTCAGCGTATAGCAGGCGCTCTCTTCCCAGGTGAGGTGTTTCGGGCGCGGCATGCACTGACGGGCCTGAACGCGGCAGAACTGCGCGAAGGAACCGTCTGGCGTCTCATAGCCCCAGATGCGCTGGCTGGGCGAGTTCATCGGGTCGCCGCCATTACACTCCTCATCGTCGCCATCATCCTGGTTACAGTGGATGACAACCTCGTCGCCGGGCTTCACGCGGGTGACCTTGCGGCCGACGGCCCAGACAATGCCGGCGGCGTCAGAGCCTGCGATATGGAAATCGGCCTTGTGAATGTCGAAGGGGGAAATGGGCTCACCGAGGCCGGCCCAGATGCCATTATAATTGACGCCCGCGGCCATGACGAGCACCAGCACCTCGTCGGAATCGATTTCCGGCACGGGCACCTGTTCCAGTTGCATGGCCGTCGCGGGGCGCCCGTGACGCTCTCGCCGGATCGCCCAGGCATGCATGAATTTGGGAACGTGGAACTCGGGCGGGATCTCGCCGAGCTCGTAAATATCTTTCTGCTCGCGCGCCTTTGTCGCAACACTCATTCTACAATTCCTCCGATAGACCTCTTGTGAGCAATATTTTTCTTGTGCTTCACAAATTTCCTCTATGGCGGGACACTGACCAAAACATTGCCCCCAAGGCAAGGGAAAAATTGTTGCAGCGCAGCATCAGCGAACCCGAAGGACGAGTTTTCAGACCATGCAGCCAGCCGATATTGTTTACCTGAACGGCGCCTTCGTGAAGAAGGAAGAGGCCGCCCTGTCGCCTTTCGACAGGGGCTTCCTGTTTGCCCATGCCGCCTATGAAGTAACGGCCGTTTTCGCGGGCAAGCTGGTCGACTTTGGCGCGCATGCCGCCCGCCTTTTCCGCACGCTGGAAGGTATCGACATTCCGGCCCCTCTGGACGAAGCAGGTCTTGAGCAGCTCCATCTCGACCTTCTCGCCAGGAATGGGGTTGAGGAGGGATTCGTCTATCTGCAGGTCAGCGCCGGCGCCTATGGCGGCCGCGATTTTGCGGGTCCGGCGACGCTGCAGCCCGGTCTCTTTCTCTTCTGCGAGCCGCGCAACCTCATCGGCGAGAGGGCGAGGGACGGCATTGCCTCTGTCCTGGTCGAGGATCAACGCTGGAAGCGCCGTGATTTCAAGACAACCCAGCTCCTCTCGCAGGCGCTTGCCTATCGTGAGGCCGACCGGGCGGGCGCTTTCGGGGCCATCCTGCATGAGGACGGTACGGTCACCGAAGCCGCCTCGGCCAATCTCTGGGTCGTGCTCGATGGAGACCGTCTTGTCACCCGCAATCTCGGGCGGCAGATCCTGCCGGGCATTACGCGTCAGAGTGTGATCCACAGGCTGGGCGAAGACGGTCTCGCGGTGGAAGAACGCGCCATCAGCCTGGAAGAGCTTCGCGGCGCCGGTGAAGTCTTCACCACCTCGGCAACGGGGCTGGTCCTGCCGGTAGTGACCCTGGACGGCGCCCCCGTCGCATCAGGGCGGCCCGGCCCCGTCACCCGGCGCGTCCAGCGCCTCTATTACCGCGCCATCGGCGCCGACCTTGAGACGCGGGCGCCCTGGGTCAGTCCACAATAGGTTTTGCGCGGCGCGCACTGATCGTATTGGCGAGTTTCATCGAGAGGATCATGGACGCGAGCACAACCGTGACCAGATTGGCGAGGATGATGGGCAGGCTTTGGATCAGGATGCCATAGACGAGCCAGAACATGATGCCTGTCGTGAACACGATATACATGTAAAGCGACAGCCCCTCAGTGTTGCGCGTCCGCAGAACAAGGATTGCTTGCGGCACGAAGGAAGCCGTCGTCAGGCAGGCGGCGACCAGTCCCAGAATTTCAGCCATCGTATCGGGTCCATTCCAGCAGAAAGCCCGCATGTATCATGAGCGTGAGGACGTGTCTGTCAGCTATCTGCGTGGGCCATTTTGCCCGTCCTTGCGCCCGCGTCCGATCACCTCGCCCTCGATAATCTCGCCGCCGCCATCGCCCGGGTCAGTGCCGTCAGGATTAATGCCGAAGGGGCCGAGACGCACGCTGTGGCTGGACGTGTCGATCACCCCGTCCAGCAGCTTTACGGGTATCGCCAGACAGATCGCCGCGAAGGCTGCCCAGAAACCGAGGATGGCCGCATCGGTCGAGGTCAGGCGGTTGTCGAGATCGATTTCGGTGAAGAGGGCGCCAATCCCGGCAAACGCCACGAACAGAATACCGCCCAGCAGGGTCTGCCCCATGAATTTCGCTGACAGGCGCTGAAAAGTCGGCCATGCAGGTGGCTGCGACTTCACTGCGCGAAGGACCACGGGCCGGACCGCCGTCATCACCGCCGCGATCAAGATCACCATGGCCGGGCTGCGCTCCAGCGCTACCGCCGTGAGGATCGCGGCCGGAAAGGCGAGGATGGCTGCAAGGCGCAGCATCAGGCTCAGTCTGATAAGGCCGGTCATTGAAATCACTCCCTTTTGACGACTGCCGCGCCCGTTTGCGTTCCACGCAGGACCCGTTCGCAAGGCGTTGCATCTGCGCAAGATTGTTTTGCCAGAGTGTGCCTGCAATCCCCCGACTGGTATAACTTGCCCTGACGCTACGTTCAGTACATGTTGCGGCGCAATACCGGAGGAACGTAAAAATGGATCGTGGAGACTATCAGCACGACGCAGACCGGCCCTGGATTTTCAGGACATATGCCGGCCATTCTACGGCGGCAAAATCGAACGCGCTTTACCGCTCCAATCTGGCGCGTGGCCAGACGGGCCTGTCCATCGCTTTCGATCTGCCCACACAGACCGCTTATGACAGCGACCATGTCCTTTCAAAGGGCGAGGTCGGAAAGGTCGGCGTCCCGGTCTCCCACCTCGGCGACATGCGCACCCTGTTTGAAGAGCTGCCGCTGGAGGAAATGAACACCTCCATGACCATCAATGCGCCGGCGGCCTGGCTGCTCGCGCTCTATGTCGCGCTGGCCGATGAGCGCGGCGATGACCGCAAGAAGCTGCGTGGCACGGTCCAGAACGACATCATCAAGGAATATCTCTCGCGCGGCACCTATGTCTTTCCGCCAGAGCCCTCCATGCGCCTCATCGCCGACATGGTGAGCTGGTGCTATACCGAAGTGCCCAAGTGGAACCCGATGAATGTCTGCTCCTATCATCTGCAGGAGGCGGGCGCGACACCGGAGCAGGAGCTGGCCTATGCCCTCGCAACCGCTTGCGCGGTGCTGGACAAGGTAAAGGCGGGCGGCCAGGTGCCCGAAGAAGACTTCCCGACCGTTTTCGGCCGCATTTCCTTCTTCGTGAATGCTGGCGTTCGCTTCGTGACAGAGCTCTGCAAGATGCGCGCGTTCACCGATCTCTGGGAAGAAATTGGCCGGGAACGCTATGGCGTCACCGACGAGAAAGCGTTGCGCTTTCGCTATGGCGTCCAGGTCAACTCGCTCGGCCTGACAGAGCAGCAGCCGGAAAACAATGTCTATCGCATCCTGCTTGAAGCGCTCGCCGTCACCCTGTCGAAGCGCGCCCGCTGCCGTGCGCTCCAGCTTCCCGCCTGGAACGAGGCAATGGGCCTGCCGCGTGAATGGGACCAGCAATGGTCGCTGCGCCTGCAACAGATCCTCGCCTATGAGACCGACCTTCTGGAGTTCGAAGACCTGTTCGATGGCAGCCATGTGGTCGATGCCAAGACGGACGAGCTTAAGCGCGGCGCGCGCGAAGAGCTTGCGCGGCTCGACGAGACTGGCGGCGCGGTCGACAATGTCGGCTATATGAAGACCAGCCTGGTGGGCGCGCATGTCGAGCGCATTCTCGCCATCGAAAGCGGAGCCCAGACCGTTGTGGGCGTCAACCGCTATGAGGAGACCGCCGAAAGCCCGCTCAGCGCTGGCGAGAAGATGATCGAGACGGTCGACCCCATGGTTGAGGCAGGCCAGATCAAGGCGCTGAAAGAGTGGCGCCAGGCGCGCGACAATGAGGCGGCCACCGCCGCTATCGAGGCCCTTAAAGCGGCTGCCCGCTCCGGTGAGAATATCATGGAGCCCTCCATTGCGGCGGCCAAGGCAGGTGTGACGACAGGCGAGTGGGGTACGGCCCTGCGTGACGTCTTCGGCGAATATCGCGGCCCCACCGGCGTTGCGCTCACCATCGAAACGCGCGGCGACGAACAGATCGAAAAGACCGGTGCACGCGTCGAGAAAGTCTCTGAATCGCTTGGCCGGCAGCTGACCTACGTCCTTGGCAAGCCGGGCCTGGATGGCCATTCGAATGGCGCTGAGCAGATTGCCAGCCGTGCCCGCGCCTGCGGCATGAACGCTGTCTATGAAGGCATCCGCTTCACCCCGGCAGAGATCGCCGCGCAGGCAAAGGAGGCTGGCGCCCACGTTGTTGGCCTCTCAATCCTGTCCGGCAGCCATCTCGATCTTGTCCGTGAGACGATTGGGGAGCTTCGCAAGGCGGGTCTTGAAAATGTGCCGCTCATCGTTGGCGGCATCATCCCGCCAGAGGATGCCCGTGCGCTGAAGCAGATGGGCGTGCGCCGCGTCTATACGCCGAAGGACTTCCGCATCACGGAAATCATGGACGATGTGGTCGATACGGTAGAGGACGCGTGGCTGGAGAAGGTCTAGCCTCGCTGACCAGCGCCGGTTTACGCCTCAGGATAGTCCTGAAGACGCTCGATGGCCTGTGCCCAGTATGCTGATACGCGCTGCAGATAGTCCCGCGCCGCATCGAGGCCTTCGGGGACAAGCCTGAACCGGCTTTCGCGTCCGACACGTTGATTGGATACCAGCCCGGCCTCTTTAAGCACTTTCAGATGCTTTGTCACGGCCTGCCGGCTCATGGCAAAGTCGCTCGCCAGATCGGATATCGAGTGGGCGCGGCCATCGGCCAGCGTGGTCACCATCAGCAGGCGCGTCCTGTCTCCCAGCGCGGCGAAAAGTGGAACGGGGTCTGTTTTCAACATGGGCTCAGGCCGAATGTAACCGTTTGGTTGCGTCTTTTGTAAAAGACCCCACCTCTTTTCGCAACGATAAAGTTGCTTATTGTTCCGGCTTCCGCGCCGCGCTGGTTGCCCCGGCCCCATCAGCCCCTAGATTGAAGGACCAGTAATGGAGATCGGTGTCAGGCCGCCGATATAATTTATGACCCTGCTTCTCGTCTATCTCGCGCTCGCCATTGGCGTCTCCTTCTTCTGCTCGATTGCCGAAGCCGTTCTCCTCTCTGTCAGGCCGTCCTATATCGCGACGCTGCAAGAGAAAAAGCGGCCCGGGGCCAAGGTTCTGGCGAAGTTGCGGGCGCGGATTGATCGGCCCCTGGCGGCCATCCTCACAGCCAACACCATCGCCCACACGGTCGGCGCCGCAGGTGTCGGCGCCCAGTCTGCGATCGTGTTCGGCAATGCCTATCTCGGCGCGACCTCGGCCGTCCTCACACTTCTCATCCTGATCTTCTCGGAGATCATCCCCAAATCGCTTGGCGCGGCCTATTGGCAGAAACTGGCGCCCCCTTTCGGCATGATGATCTGGTGGCTGACTATACTGCTCACGCCTGCCGTCATCATTTTCGAACAATTGACCCGCTTTGTCTCACGCGGCGCAGACGGCCAGCCGACCTTCACCCGCGATGAGATGCAGGCCATGGCGCAGATCGGCGCCGAAGAGGGTGCAATCAATGCGCGCGAGCACCGCATTCTCAGCAATGTGATGAAGCTCAACCGGCTCACGGTCCGCGATATCATGACCCCGCGCCCCGTCATTTTTTCGGTCAGTGAGGGGATGAGCGTGAACGAGTTCTTCCAGGAGCATTCGGAAAAACCCTTCTCGCGGATCCTGGTCTATGATGACAATCCGGATTCGATTTCCGGCTACGTCCTCAAGAATGACCTGCTACTTGCCCAGGCGCGGGATGATTTCAGCGCCACGCTGGGCGAGCTGAAGCGCGATATCCTCACCATTCCGGACTTTCGCACCGCTTCGGTGACGTTCGGCATGTTGATGGAGGACAAGAGCCATATTGCGCTGATCGTTGACGAATACGGTACGGTGCAGGGGCTGGTCACACTTGAAGACATTGTGGAGACCTTGCTCGGCCTCGAAATTACCGACGAGCAGGACGTCGTTGAGGACATGCAGAAACTCGCCCGCAAGCGCTGGAGAGAGCGGATGAGCGTGATGGGCATCAATGCAGACGCGGTTGAGGACAACAAGTCCGGGTCATAGCAATCGCGGGCCGGCCCGCCTGTCGCTGCCAATAAAATGCCCGCCTCGCCATTTCTGACGAGACGGGCCCCTTCGCCCCGCCTTTCGGCAGCTCTTGCTCAGACCGGGATATTGGCCCGGAGCATGTTGTAATAGTCGCGGATGCGCTCGACATAGCGCACAGGCTCATAGCCGCGCGCATAGCCGTGATTGACGGAAGTATAGTATTTCGGTCGGGTCAGGAGCGGCAGCATCCGTTCGATATTGTCCCATTCATTTGGATTGAGGCCCTGGCGGCGCGCCAGCGTCCGGGCGTCATAGATATGGCCCATCCCGACATTATAGGCGGCGAGGGCAAACCAGAGGCGGTCTTCGCCTTCAATGGCGTCGGGCAGGCGATCATAAAGCCGTTCCAGATAGCGCGCGCCGCCATCTACACTCTGTGCCGGGTCGAGACGGTTCTCGATACCAACTTCCCGGGCCGTGACGCGCGTCAGCATCATGATACCGCGCACGCCGGTCGGGCTGACGGCCTGGGGATCCCAGTGGCTTTCCTGATAGGATTGTGCGGCCAGCAGGATCCAGTCAAAGGGTTTTTCTTCAGCGGCCGCTTCGAAATACGTTCTGTAACGGGGTAATCGGTCTTCCACGCGTTCGACAAAGCGCAGAACCTCGACATAGTCGAAGTCATCGAGGTGTCCGAACCAGTGTTCGTCCAGCTCCTCCAGATAGCCATTGGCGTGCGCTTCCATGAACCAGCCGGCCAGCGCCTGATCCATGCCGGCAATCTCCGGATTATAGACCCAGCCAAGAGGCCGCGGCTCTGTCAGCGACATCGGAATGACAAGATCGGGATAGAGCCGACGGGCATATTCGGCGAGATGCGAATCCGCCACCGTGCAGTCGAGGCGCTTTTCCGCGACATCACGGAGCATGGGGAGGGCAGACCCTGCGATCTGCGTATCAAAGGTCAGTGCCGGATAGTCCTCAGCATGGGCCGACAGGGTCTCAGCATAGGAAGAGCCCTCCACAACGGTCAGATTGACCTCGGTCAGTGCTTCCAGGTCCTGCGGTGCGGGACCATCCTGATGGCAGACAACGCTTTCTGTTACATTGCGATAGGCGGGCCCGAAAGCGAGCCGCGCCTGACGCGTATCGGTAATGGTGAGATTGGCAGCAGCCAGATGTGCCCGGCCGTCCTCCATGGCGTCCAGTATCTCATCGATACTGTCCATCTGGATGAAACGGGGCGTCACGCCAAGGTCGTCGGCGAAGGCTTGGACAAGATCAGCCTCATAGCCGATTGCGCCCTCCGTCGTTGCGCTGAACGTGGTCGGTCCTTCGAGCGTCAGGACGATCAGATTTCCATCCTGCTGGATGGTTTCGACAGACCCGTCCTCAACGACATTGGTCGTCTCTGGCGCGGAATTGCATCTCGTGGTGCTTAGCCCTGCCAGGATCGTCGCGCCAGCTATAAAGCTAATGCGAACTTTCTCTTGCATACCTCAATAATAGACGAGGGCGCGATGAGTTCAAATTTTTGCCAGATTACCCGCTGCCGGCCTCAGTTGTACAACTATGGCGTGTCTGACGGACTCTGACGGGGCGGTTCTGGCAAAATCCGTCCCGCTTGTGCAGGGCAGCTTAGGGCCTAGGCCTCGAAGTCCGGGTCGTCGCGGCTGCCGAAGAGGCGGCCCTTTTCGGTGAAGAGGACAATGGCGAGGCAGCCAAGGCCAAGGCCGATATAGCCTTCGAGGATGGGGACAACCGAGCCATTGAAACGGCTGGCCACCAGCCAGCCAAAGAAGCTTGCCACCGTGGTGGTCATGAAGCCATAGGCCGCGCTGCCCGTCCCCGCGATCTTGCCCAGAGGCTCCAGGGCAAGGGCGGAAAAATTCGCCCCGATGAGACCGAAACAGGCAAAGGTCAGGGCAAACAGCGGATAGAAGATGATCAGCCGTTCTCCAAAGACCCTCATCGCCGCAGTATTGGCGACGGCGAGTATGATGAAGCCGAGCAGCACCGTATGGCTGACCCGGCGCATGCCGATCCGCTCGACAATACGCGAATTCATGAAATTGGCGACCGAGAGGGCGCCCGCGATCCCGGCGAACCACAGGACAAAAGTGTCTGCCTTGTCGAACACGTCGCGGAAGACCTGTTCAGAAGACGCAACATAGGAAAAGAGCGCGCCAAAGATCACGCCGCTCGCGCACATATAGCCCAGTGTCACGCGTGTCGTGACGACCTGCCTGTAGGCCCGCAGCGAGCCGCCGAAATTCAGGGGCGGCCTGTCTTCTGCGGGCAGGGTCTCGGGCAGGCGGATTGTGATCCAGACCATCATCAGGATGCCGGCCAGGCCGAGCACGCCGAACGTCCACTGCCAGGGGGCAAACAGCATGACGCCCTGCCCAAGCGACGGGGCAAGGATCGGCACGACCATGAAGACGGTCATGACAAGTGACATGAGCCGCGCCATGGCCCGTCCGCCCATGAGGTCGCGCACCACGGAGACGGCAATCACGCGGATGCCCGATGCGGCGATCCCCTGCAGGAAGCGGATAACAAGCAGCATGGAGAAGCTCGTCGCCGCCATGCAGGCAAAGCCGGTGAGCGTGTAGAAGGCGATACACCCCAGCACGATCTTCTTGCGGCCTACGCTGTCCGAAATCGGACCGAAGACCAGCTGCGGCGCCCCGAAGCCCAGCACATAGGCAAAGATCACCAGCTGCTGGTCATTGGCTTCTTCCAGGGCGTAGGACTGGGCAATATTGTGCAGGGCCGGCAGCATCGTATCGATGGCAAGTGCATTCAGCGCCATCATGGCGGCGATCATGCCGACAAATTCCCAGAGCGGCATGGGCAGCTCCGGGCGGATCGCGGGCTTCAGCGTCTGGCCGGTCTCGGCTTGCATCGGAAGGTCTCGTCTTTGGTCCAGCACGGCTACTTGGACCACCTTGCGACAATTGCAACCATTGCTCGCGCATGGCTGCAACTGATGACCACAGAAAAAAGGAAGGACGCGGCTCTCTAGAAGCCCGCGCCGGGCTGGGCGAGATAGTCTTTCTCCTCGGGCGTGGAGGTCCGGCCCAACACCTCATTCCGGTGCGGAAAGCGCCCGAATTTTTCAATGACCTCGCGGTGGCGATAGGCATAGTCGAGCGTTGTGCTACAGAATTCGCGATAGCCCTCGCGCGCCTCTTCGGTGAGTGCTTCGAAAAGTTTCACGGACAGATTCTGGTTCGCCATCGTTTCTGAATGTTCTGCCGGCAGATAGAAAAAGACCCGCTCGGGCTCACTGAGCTCCTTGTCCTCGCCGCGCTCGAGACCCGTCTGCATCAGAAACCGGCTGAGCGGATCGTGCATGAAGCTGTAGCGATGACCGCGAAAGACGTTCCGGCTGAACTGGTCCAGCACGATGATAGCCGCAAGCCGGCCCCTGGCTCCGCGCTCGGCCCAGTCGGCCGCGAGCCCTGCGGCAAGCTCGCCCATGACCGGCACGAACCGGTCGGCGATCTCGGCATCGGTCTCGATGCTCTTCATGAACCACAGCTTGTTCTTTTCAGAAAGGCTCGCCGGGTTGGTCGGTGTGTCACCCAGCCAGTAGTCCAGAACCTCTTCGGGGGAGGTCATTACCCGCCTCCCGGCGCGGCGGGTCGGCGCGCGACGATCATATAATTGACCTGCGTATCCCCGGAGAGGCGCCAGCTGTCGGCAAGCGGATTATAGGACACGCCCTGTGGCGGATCGGTCTCAAGACCCGCCACCTGAAGCGGCGCTGTGATTTCAGCCGGGGGCAGGAATTTGGAAAATTCATGCGTCCCGCGCGGCAGCCAGCGAAGAACGTATTCCGCGCCGACAATCGCAAGCGCAAACGCTTTTGGCGTCCGGTTCAGGGTCGCGACGATCATCAGCCCGCCGGGACGCAGCAGCGCGGCCGTATCCTTCATGAATTGCGCAGGATCTGCCACATGCTCGACGACTTCCAGATTGAGGACGATGTCAAACGGCTCGGTCCCATCCTCCAGCAGGCCTTCCGCGGTGCCGGCACGGTAGTCGATCTCAAGCCCTGCCTCGCGCGCATGCGTGAGCGCGGTCTTGATGTTTGCCTCGCTCGCATCGACGCCGGTCACCGTTGCACCCATGCGCGCCAGCGGTTCGCTCACCAGCCCGCCACCGCATCCGATGTCCAGCACGCGCAGCCCTGCAAGCGGCTTGCGGGCCTGGTCGTCCAGCCTGAAATGGTCGACCGCCGTTTCGCGAATGAAGCCAAGCCTGACCGGATTGAAGCGGTGCAGGGGGCGGAATTTGCCTTTCGGGTCCCACCATTCCGCCGCCATGGCGGAAAATTTTGCCACTTCATCGCTGTCTATGCTCGGCCGGCGCGGGGCGGTGGCGGGGCTTTCTGATATTTCATCCATCAATTTAGCAAACCTGTTTGCGCTATCCCTGTGACATGACTAAAGAGGCGCGCGTGGCATCTTCGATGTCATCAACTCCTGGATCTCTTAGATGGGAAGGCTTGGCGGCGAGGCAATGCAGCGCACAGTTCTGAAATTCGGAGGCACGTCGGTCGCCGATCTCGAACGGATCGCACACGTTGCCGATCTCGTCTCCTGGCGGGCAGGGCAGGGCGAGAAGCTGGCTGTCATCGTCTCTGCCATGGCAGGTGAGACCAACAAGCTTGTGGGCTATGCACGCGGCGCCGCGGGCGATACGCTGACGGGGTCTGATTTCGACGATGAGTATGATGTCGTCGTCTCCTCCGGTGAGCAGGTCACCAGCGGCCTTCTGGCGCTCGCGCTTCGCAAGCGCGGGCTTAAAGCGCGCAGCTGGCTTGGCTGGCAGCTTGCCATGAAGACCAGCCCCGCCCATGGCAGCGCCCGCATCATGGGGTTTGAAAATTCCGGCCTTCTGGACGCGGTAGATGGCGGCGAGGTCGCCGTGATTGCGGGCTTTCAGGGCGTCACCGATGAGGGGCGCGTCTCCACGCTCGGCCGGGGCGGATCGGACACCAGCGCGGTCGCGGTGGCCGCGGCGCTGGGGGCAGACAGCTGCGACATCTATACCGATGTCGATGGGGTCTACACCACGGACCCGCGCATCGTTCCCCAGGCCCGCCGGCTCGACAAGATTTCCTATGAAGAGATGCTGGAAATGGCATCTCTTGGCGCCAAGGTGCTCCAGACCCGTTCTGTCGAGCTTGCCATGAACCACCAGGTGCGCGTGCGCGTCCTGTCCAGCTTCGCCGCTCCCGGCGAGGACAATCCGGGCACCTATGTCTGCAGTGAGGATGAAATCGTGGAAAAACAGGTCGTCAACGGCGTGACGTATTCGCGCGACGAAGCCAAGGTCACCCTCTACGGGGTTGAGGACAAGCCGGGCGTCTCTGCGCGCCTCTTCTCCCTGCTGGCCGATGCCGGGGTCAATGTCGACATGATCGTCCAGGCCAATGCGCGTGGGCCGGAGCGCGCCAATATGGTGTTCACCTGCACCAGCGCAGACAGCGAAAAGGCTGAAAAGCTCCTTCTGGACCGCAAGGGCGAGATCGGCTTCGAAAGCCTGTCTGTGACCCGTGATGTCGCCAAGGTTTCCGTGATCGGCGTCGGCATGAAGAGCCATACCGGTGTTGCCGGCACGATGTTCGACGCCCTCTACAAGAAGGGCATCAATATCGATGTCATATCGACCTCGGAGATCAAGATTTCGGTCCTGATCGACGCAGCCTATACAGAGCTTGCCGTTCGCGCCCTTCATACCGCTTTCGGACTTGACGCTGCGTAGACAGGCCCGCCAAGTGCGGCTCAGCCATGCCTCAGATTTTCTCGGTCCCTCGTCTTCTCATCAATCGCCTCCGCGATGTGATGGCGGGCGATATGGAAGCCGATACACGGCTTCAGAAAGTCGTGACGCTGATTGCCGGCACGATGATCGCCGACGTCTGCTCGATCTACAAGCGCACCGAAACGGACGAGCTTGAACTGGTTGCCACCGAAGGTCTGGCGCTGTCGGCGGTCCACCAGACACGGATGGCTCTTGATGAAGGCCTGGTCGGCCAGATTGCACTATCAGGCGAGCCGCTCTCGATACAGGACGCTCCACGTCATCCGGCCTTTTCCTACCGGCCGGAAACCGGCGAGGATCCCTATCACGCCTTTCTCGGCGTGCCGATCCTGCGCGGGGGCCGTGTCATCGGTGTCCTGACTGTCCAGAACCGGACAGAACGCCTATATGAAGAAGACGAAGTCGACAGCCTCCAGACCATTGCCATGGTGCTGGCTGAGGTCGTCGCCGCCGACGCCCCGACTCAGCCCAGCGCGCCGGACCCGCGCGAAAGCCGCTCGGTCACCCTGCGCGGGCGCATTCTGGGCGAGGGCCTCGGTCTTGGCCCCGCCCGTCTGCACGACCCCATCGTCTCGCCGGCCCGGTATTTTACCGAAGACCCGGATGCCGAAGCCCTGCGGCTGCGCCGGGCGCTGCGCCAGCTTCAGGCCTCCATAGACCGTATGCTGACTAGCGATGTCAGTGCCATCTTCGGCGAGCCCCGCGAAGTGCTCGAAGCCTACAAGATGCTCGCCAGCGATCCGGTCTGGGCCGCAAGGCTTGAAGAAACCGTGCGGTCTGGCCTCTCTGCAGAGGCGGCGGTGGACCGCTCCCGGCGCGAACACCGCAACAAGCTGGACAACGCTGCGGATCCCTATTTGCGCGAGCGCATGCACGATCTTGAGGACCTGGATAACCGTCTCCTGCGCGTTCTGTCCGGCGGCGATGCGGCAGGCACCGCCGATGGTGGTGGTGAGGGCGGCGAAGTCCTGATCGCGCGCCGGCTCGGGCCGGCTGAGCTCCTCGAATACAGGAATTCCGGCCTCGCCGCGATCATCCTGGAAGAGGTTGCGCCCTCCAGCCACGCTGCCATCGTCGCCCGCACGCTCGGTATTCCGACGCTTGGCGGGGTCACCGGCGCTAGCGCCGCCGTGTCTCCCGGCGATCAGGTGATCGTCGATGCCGAGGAGGGCACGCTCCATGTGCGTCCCGATCAGGATCTGCTCGACGCCTATGCCACCCGCAGCCTGATGCGCACCGAACGCCAGGCGGCCTTTCAGGCGCTGCGCGACCAGCCTTCGCGCACCCGCGATGGCGAGGAAATCTCCCTGATGCTGAATGCCGGTCTCGCGCTTGATCTAGAGACGATGGACAAGACCGGCGCCGACGGCATTGGCCTCTTTCGTACAGAATTTCAGTTTCTCGTGTCCGACACGCTGCCCAAAATGGACTCCCAGATCGGCCTCTACCGCCAGATCCTGGACTATGCGGGCAATCGGCCTGTGCATTTTCGCACGCTGGACCTCGGCGGCGACAAGATTCTGCCGAACGCCAATCGCGGCGATGAGGAAAACCCGGCGCTTGGCTGGCGGTCGATCCGCTTCGCGCTTGACCGTCCCGGTCTTTTCCGCCGCCAGCTGCGCGCCCTGGTGCGGGCCTGCGAGGGCGGCCCGCTCAGCGTGATGTTTCCCATGGTCACCAAGGCCGAGGAGTTCCTCGAGGCCAAGGCGCTTCTCATGAAAGAGGTCGAATGGAGCGTCGCGCATGGCTTTACGCCCCCGTGCGAGATACGCACCGGCGCCATGCTGGAAGCCCCCGCGCTTGCTTTTGCGCTGGCTGAAATCGCCGATGAGGCCGATTTCATCTCTGTCGGCACCAATGACCTCATGCAGTTTTTCCATGCCGCTGACCGCATGGTCCCTGCCGTCTCCGAACGGTATGATTTTGTCAGCCGCCCGGCCATGCGCTTTCTAGACATGATCCAGTCCGAATGCCGCAAATACGATCTGCCGGTCTCCGTATGCGGAGAAATTGCCTCTCACCCGCTCGAGGCGCTCTGCCTGATCGCGCTTGGCTACCGGTCGCTGTCCATGCCGGCTGCCGGAATAGGGCCTGTCAAACGCATGCTGCGCTCTGTCGATCTTTCTGTCTTTGTGCCGGAATTCCGTGCAGCCTTATCCGGCCGGAGCCCAGACTTTCGTAACGAAGTGTTATCCATTGCGGCGTTACAAAAAATTGCCTTGAAAGACAGCTGATAGGCAACGTATACCGAAGATGCTGCATGGCATGGGGTATGCAGCTCCCACAATCTATCTGCCGGTCACCGATTGGAACATCGCGTCATGAAGGACGACGAGCGTAAATTACAAAGTGAATCTTCCGGAAACGACTGGGTTTCTGGTCAGTCTGACGAGAGCGGATACACCGAACCGGATGAAACGATCATCGCGGACGAAAGTGCCGACAGCCCCTACACTGACAGTCTGATCGACAATTTTACCGCCGGCGGCATTCTCAGGGCTGCCCGGGAGCGTCAGGAACTCAGTATCGACGCCGTCTCCAGCGCGCTGATGCTGAACCATCGCGTCATCGAATGTCTGGAACGCACCAATCAGCCGCCCGGCTACGATATGAGCCGCACACGTATCGCCGCAAAGAGCTACGCCAAATATCTCGGCGTGCCGGCGGATGCGGTCCTGGCGGATTTTCCCACAGATGAACAACCGCGCCTGGCCACGGCCGTGCCGCGTTCTTCGGTATCGGAGACGTCCCGCGGCGTCGCCAGCCGCTATGCCCTGCCAACGGCCGTCATGGCCTGCGTGGTCGTGCTTGGCGCGGCCATCGCTTTCCTCATCCGGCCGGGTGAATTTGCCTCGAGCCGTTCCACCCCCTCTGTGGCAGAGCGGGTTGTGGCCGTGAACACGGCTCAGGAAAGCCTCTTTGCCCGCTCGCCGCTGGATGCGGCCCAGTCGGATGATCTCAATCTTTCACTCGTATCTCTGCGTCCCGCATGGGTAGAGGTTCGCGGCCCGGACGGCACGATCTTCCGCAGCCGGACAATGGCACGCGGTGAGGTTTACTATCCGCGTGTGGGGGCAGGGTGGACGATCACTGTCAAGGACGGCACGGCTTTTGAGTGGCGTGTCGATGACCGTGCGGTCGGAAACCTCGCCGAAACGGCGATCCCGGTCTACTCTGCCAGTATCGATGAAGCCGCAGCGCTCGCGGCCCAGCAGACCGAGCCGACACTGGCAGCCGCCTCGAACAGCCGGCCCAGCCGCTAGAGCACTTCCCACCGCATGACAGAAAAAAGCCAGCCCCGGTGAGGCTGGCTTTAAACGTCTTGGCTATTCGAAATTCGCGAGCGCGCTTAATTCTCCGTCAGGCGCTGGAGCTGTTCGGCCTGGTTTAGCGAGCGCGAGAAGTGTTGCGGATCATCGCCCAGGACCGGGGCGTCCCGGCATTCGTCCGCGCAGTCATAGGTATAGGAGTTTCCGCCCCGATTGATGGTTACGAGATTGGCCGCATTGGTGGTTACCACGACATTGGTTTCGACCAGAATATTATTGTTCGCGTCAAATACGATAAGGTTGGTGGTGCCGAAGGATTTGCCGGTCAGAAGGATCATGCGCGGGTCCGCGACAGCGACATCGGCAATGTTCTGGTTCCCGATAACGACATTTGCGGCAGGCCGTGAAAGGCGAAGCGGTTTGGTGACGCCGGTTTCGACCGTCATCTGCTGGGCCGCGGCGCTCATGCACAATGCGCCTGCTGTCAGCGCCATGGCCATCATCTTCGGGAAGCATTGCATTGCGGGCTCTCCTGCATCGGCCTGCGAAAGGTTTCTTCACCTTTATCATCCAGAAGGTTTCGCGAAGCCTAACGCGGCGAGTGAGGCCCGAATACAGACCGGCGCCCAAGTCTTTGGTTAACCGATTAGGATCACTTGTTCAGAAATTCGACCGACCGATTTACGTGATATTTATCTGGAGTCTCTAGACCTGACCACGTTCCGACGAGAACAAGAAATTCGGAACATCATAAATGCATGATGATGGAGTCTCCAAATGCAAAAGCTTGTACGTTTTTTCAAGAATGAGTCGGGTGCAACCGCTATCGAGTATGGCCTCATTGCTGCCCTGATCGCCGTCGCGATCATCAGTGCCGTTTCGGCGCTTGGTGGTACCACCAGCAACACCTTCCAGTCCGTTGCCGATGGCATGACAAACACCGGCAGCTAAGCCTGAACTGGGCTAGTCTGTAATGGCTACAGGTCAGCTTGGACTGGCCAGATGAACAAGAGCCGTCGGGGCGCCCCGGCGGCTCTTTTCGTTAGAGCGATATCAAGTATTCGCCCCTAGACTGAAACCCGTCCCGCCAAGACCAAGCGAGCCATCGCCATGATCCCCGCTCTGTTTGCCAGCGTCTTTATCGTTCTCTGCCTTTACGCGGCCGTGAAGGATGTGGAGACGCTGACCATATCGAACGGTCTCAATGCAATTATCGCCTTCCTGTTTATTCCGGCGGTCATCATCACCGCGCCGGGCTGGGATGTGGCAGGCGCGCATCTGCTCGCAGGCCTCGCGGCTTTCGCGATTTCCGTCCTCCTCTTCTCGCTGGGCGTGTTTGGCGGCGGGGACGCGAAAATGATCCCCGGCGTCATGCTCTGGCTCGGGCCTGCCGCTGCGATCCCCTTCATGACGGCGATGGCTGTGCTTGGCGGGCTTCTGGCGCTCACTGTCATTCTCGCCCGGCGCTTTGTCCCGGCCCATATCGCGCCCGCCTTTGCGCGCGAGACATTGCTGCCGGGCAACGGCGTGCCCTACGGCGTCGCAATTGCAGGCGGCGCCATCTATTCCATGCCCTTCTCACCGCTCCTCTCATCCCTGAACTTCTGAGCAATTCCAGCGGGTTAACTATGCCTTAGTCTGTGGATGCAAAAGTGCAGGCTGACGGGGGTCCGATTTCGCGGACCTGTCTCGAGCCGGAGGGGTATCAGATGTCTCCCATGCGCCTGATCATACTGGTCGTCGCTGCCATGGCCGCGATCGGCGCAGCGTTTCTGGTGCGTGGCATGTCGAATGAGCCGGCACAGCGGGTCGATACGGCGCCACAGGTGATCGAGCGTGAGGTTGAGGTGTCCGCCACCAAGGTCCTCGTCGCAGCGGCCGAAATGCCGACCGGTTCGCTTCTGACACCTGAAGATTTCCAGTGGGCCGACTGGCCCGAACGCGCCCTCAATCCCGCATATTACACCCAGGACGCCGATCCCGAGGCCGTCGAGGAGCTCGCCGGAAGCGTCGTGAAAACGCCGCTTCTGGAAGGCGAGCCAATTGTTGCCCAGAAGGTCGTCAAGAAAGGCGAGACCGGCTTCATGGCCGCTCTTCTCGCGCCCGGCATGCGGGCCATCTCCGTAGAGATCTCGCCTGAGACGGCCTCCGCCGGCTTTATCCTCCCCGATGACCGCGTCGATGTCATCCTTACCTACAATGTCGAGGTGATGGGTGATCGCGGCATGAGCGATACGACGCTCACGCGCACGGTGATCAAGAATGCCCGCGTTCTGGCCATCGACCAGATTTTCGGCGAGGGCGCCGACGGCGCGCCGGCGCTGACAGGCTCGACCGCAACGCTGGAGCTTGAGCCGCGTCAGGCAGAACTCCTCGCCCATTCCAGCCGTATGGGGTCAATCGCCCTGTCGCTGCGCAGTGTGGCAGATGTGAACGAGAATGACGGCCAGCCCACCGCCAATACCAGCCTGCTGGATGGCAATGGCGCCGAAAGTGGCGGCGGGGTTCGTGTCTTCAAGAATGGCAGCGCGAGCGGGGGAAGCTGATGAGCGCACTCTGGCGCACACTTATTGCGGCCTGCGCGGCAGGCCTGCTGCACGCTCCGGTCCCGGCCGGGGCACAAAATCTGATGGGGGTGTCCATCATGGAGCCGGGTGAGACCAATGTCTCGCAGACGATCCGGCTCGGGCTCAACAAATCGACAGTCATTGAACTCGACCGGCCGGTCGCCGACGTCGTGATCACCAATCCCGAAATTGCAGACGCCGTGGTCCAGACCGCGCAGCGGCTGATCTTCCGCGGTATCGAGGTGGGCGAAACCAATGCCTTCCTGTTCGACCGCGCGGGTCAGCCGATCCTCAACCTTGAAATCCTCGTCAACGCCGACACAGCCGCGCTGGAACGTCTTGTCGAGCGCTATGTGCCGGGCGCGCGCGTCTCTGTCGAAAGCGTTGGCGGCAATATGGTTGTCAGCGGCAATGTCGATAATATCGTCCAGTCCGATCAGATCATGCGCCTCATCCGCGCCTATTCCGGCGACGACGAACTAGAGCCGGTCAACATGCTCTCTGTGGCTGCCAAGGACCAGGTCATGCTCGAAGTGCGCATCGTCGAGATGCAGCGCTCTCTGGTCAAACAGCTCGGGATCGACATCAACGCGCAGAGGAGTGGCAACCCTGAAGATGTCGTCAACTTCGACCTCTCCTCGGCAACGGCTCTCGCGGTGCAGGGCGGGGCCCTCGGTGGGCTGGGGTTCGACCCGAGCTACACCACCACTGACGCCGATGGCCGCCGGACGACGATCGGTGCGAGCATCGATGCGCTCGAACGGGTTGGTATTGTGCGCACACTCGCAGAGCCCAACATTTCCGCCATTTCGGGCGAAAGCGCGAAATTTCTGGCGGGGGGCGAATTCCCTGTCCCGACCGGGCAGGACGAAAACGGCCGTGTGACCATCGAATTCAAACCTTATGGTGTCGGCCTCGGCTTTACACCAGTGGTCCTCTCCGAAGGCCGGATCTCGCTCAAGGTTTCGACCGAGGTCTCTGAGCTGACCACGCAGGGGGCCTTCCAGGCCGCCGGCTCGCTGTCCATTCCCGCCTTAACCGTCCGGCGCGCCGAAAGCACGGTGGAGCTGCCAAGCGGCGGGTCCATGATGCTCGCCGGCCTGATCCAGAGCCGATCGCGCCAGTCGCTCGACCAGCTGCCGGGCCTGAAACGCCTTCCGGTGCTTGGGGCCCTCTTCCAGTCGCGCGACTTCCTCAATGAGGAAACTGAACTTGTGGTGATCATCACGCCTTACCTCGTCGATCCGACCTCCAAGAACAATCTGCGCACGCCGGCCGACGGGTTTGCCAATGCCAGCGATGCCCAGACCATCTTCTTCGGCGCGCTTAATGCCCAGTATGGCCGTGACGGTCAGGGGCTGAGCCGCGAGAACTACAACGCGCCCGTGGGCTTCATAGAGGAATAGGAGAAAGAAAGATGCGCCTGACCCATCGCCCGCACCTCTTCCTCGCGCTCGCGGCTGCCGCGCTGACGGCGGCCTGCGCCTCAGGCCCGGACGGGCCCATTCCGCCTGCCTATCTGACCGGCACATCGCTCGACAATAATGAGATCGGTGTCGGCGAGGACATCCGCTCCATCCAGGTGGCCGTCGATGCGCGCAATGCCTGGATCAATCCGGCTGACCATGCCCGCATCCGTGCCTTTGCCGCAGATTACCGCCAGCGCGGCCATGGACCGCTTGTTGTTTCCGTGCCCGCCAGTCTCGGGGCTGATCCCTATGCCGTTGCCGCTGTGTCCGAAATGCGCGACATCGCCTGGGCCGAGGGTGTTGCCTATGATGACCTGCGCGCACGGGCCTACGATCCGGCCGGCCGCCGCGATGCGCCCCTGCTGCTCAGTTTCCAGGCCTATACGGCCATCGCGCCTTACTGCCCGCCCAAGTCCGCAGTGCAGTTTTCCGACATTACAAACAATAACGACATGGAGACCCTGGGCTGTTCGATCCGTGTGAACCAGGCGGCGATGATCGCAGAGCCAGCTGACCTTCTCGGTCAGCGCGCGCTCGAGGAGGGCGACATTATACGCCGCCAGAACCAGCTTGAACTTTATCGCACCGGTGAGTCGACAGCAGCAGAGCGCAGCGAAGCTGAAACCGGCGCCATCTCGAACGCGGTGAACTAGGGACGGATTCAGGGCCTGAAAAAGCATGACCAACGAGAACGCACTTTTCGACGATGAATTCGACTTTGACGACGAGCCGAAGCGCTCCGGTGACCTTGTCGGACAGCTGACTGGCGCGCGCGGCGAGGAAGATGCTGAGGCCGGCTCACGGGTCGAACTGCCCCCGATGGAAGCCTATGAAGGCGGCGACCGCGCGATACCGGCGATCTCGGTCCTGGCCTTCTGCGAGACGCGCCGCGTCTCTTCCATTATCGACCGCGTCCAGAGTGACCGGCGCATGTCGAATGCCACGGTCGAGATCATTCCCGGCGGAATCCCAGCCGCCATCGAACACCTGGCCGAACATCCGACGCCAAACCTGCTGATTGTCGAATCCTCGGCGCCGGCCAGCCAGATGATCGCCCAGATCGATGAGCTTGCCGGCCATTGTGAGGAAGGCGTTGAGGTCATGGTGGTCGGCGCGACCAATGACATTGCGCTCTACCGCCAGCTCGTCGCCCGCGGCGTCAGTGAATATCTCGTGCCACCGATTGAGCCGGTGCAGATGGTTCGCTCCATCGCCAACATCTTCACCGATCCGGACGCGCCCTTTGTCGGCAAGTCCATCTCCGTGGTCGGCGCCAAGGGCGGGGTAGGGGCCTCGACCATTGCCCATAATCTCGCCTGGTCTCTGGCCGAGAATGCGCGCGTCAGCACCTCACTGGTCGATCTCGACCTTTCCTTCGGCACAACCTCGCTCGACTTCAACCATGAGACCCAGCAGACCATTGCCGACGCGCTGATGGCGCCTGACCGCGCCGATGACGCGGTGATTTCCCGCCTGCTGGCCAAGGCGACAGACCGGCTTTCCCTCTTTACGGCCCCGGCCAGTGTCAACCAGCTGATGGACATCGACGCCTCGGCCTATTCGACGGTGATCGAAGGCGTGCGCCGCCTCATGCCCTATGTCGTGCTCGACCTGCCGCATGGCTGGTCGCAATGGATCTACAATACGCTGATCAGCTCCGATGAGGTGATCCTGGTCTGCCAGCCGGACCTCGCCTCCCTGCGCAATGGCAAGAACATGCTGGACAAGCTGAAGACCCAGCGTCCGAATGACCGTCCGCCACGCCTTGTGATCAATATGATGGGCGTGCCCAAACGTCCCGAAATCCCGATCAAGGATTTTGCTGCTGCCATCGAGGCAGAGCCGGAGATCGTCCTGCCTTTCGATCCCCACCTCTTCGGCACGGCCTCCAATAAGGGCCAGATGATTTCCGAGGCGGATCCGCAATCCAAGCCGGCTGTCGCCATCGACCAGCTCGCCACCACGCTGTCTGGCCGCGAGACCATGCAGCCCGAAAAGTCGCTGCTCAAGAAACTCCTCGGAAAGTAATCGGGACTAGGAAAGCCTTATGTCCTTTGGAAAACGCTCAGCAAATGCAGTCAGGCCCGCGCCGCCCGCGCAGCAGCCGGCTAAACCTGCTGCGCGCCCCCAGC
>NVWP01000053.1 GCA_002733705.1 Henriciella sp.
GGCGGGCCGATCCCAAGGACCTGCCCTATTTCGTCGCGCTCAAGCAACATCTCGCCGACCGCGATTTTCCGTGTCCGGCACCTGTGCCTGCGCGTAGTGGCGAAGCGCTGCAGACACTTGAAGGCCGGCCCGCGCTGGTGGTGACCTTTCTCGATGGCCTCTCTCCCAGACGGCCCAACGCCGCTCAGTGCCGCTCCATGGGGGCCGCGCTGGCAAGGATGCATGCGGCGCTGTCCGACTTTGACCAGGTGCGTGACAATGCTCTCGGCCCGGCCAGCTGGCCCCTGCTCTGGGAGGGCCGCGCGGCAACGGCCGAAGAGCTTCAGCCCGGCCTCGCGGCCCTGATAGAGGACGACCTCGCCGCGACCGTAAGCGCGCGTCCCCAAAGCCCTCACCTGCCGCGCGGCACAATCCATGCCGACCTCTTCCCGGACAATGCCTTCTTCCTTGAAGAGGACTTCTCCGGGGCCATCGATTTCTATTTCGCCTGTACCGATGTGCTCGCCTATGACATTGCCGTCTGCCTCAATTCATGGGCGTTCGAGGATGGGCGGGAATACAATTACTCCAAGGGCGCGGCGATGCTCGCAGGCTATGAGAGCGTTCGCCCGCTAGAGCCTGCCGAACGCGAGGCTCTCCCCATTCTCTGCAGGGGTGCAGCGCTTCGCTTTTTCCTGACCCGGCTTGTCGACTGGACCGAGACACCCGCCGACGCGCTGGTGCGCCCCAAGAACCCGCTGGAATATGCCGACCGGCTGGCCTTTCACCGGCAGGCAAGCTCTGCCACAGACTATGGCGCCTGACGAACACCACCAAAGCGGACGCATGAAGAGCTCAAAGCGCGATTATAGCCGCTCAAGCCGGCCGCCAACACTCCGCATCGTCTTCGCGATCTTCGTCTGCGGGATGGCCGCAAGCATCCTGGTGGCCCTGATCGCGGCGGTCGGGCTTTTTACCGGCGGGTTCGTTTTGCAACTCGCCGGTTTCGATGGGAGCGCCGCCCTGGACAATGGCGAGGTACTGGCCGGCGCCACGATGAGCCTCATAATGTGTGCGTTCAACTGGTTCCTGTTCTACATGGTCCTGCCAGTCACCTGGCTTGTTCTGGCTGCATCCATCGGCACGTTTCCCTATCGCAGAATTCTGACACGTGGCCCCTATCTGAGATGGGCCACAATCTGGGGCGCCCTGCTGGTTGGGGGTGTGACCGCGAGCCTGACCTTCAGCGAATCGGTAATGGCAGGCATAGGCGCACTGGTGACAGGTGCAGCGGTCGGCGCGCTGGCAGGATATGTCTGCGGTCGCCTCTTTCTTTCATCCGTAAAACCGCAAAGCCACCTTGCGGAACACACAGCCGATGTCTTCTGAATGGGCTTGGGCGCATTGACCCGCCCGTCAAAACAGGCAACCCAAAGCGCCATGTCAAAGCTTGTAGAAATCTGGACGGATGGCGCGTGTAGCGGCAATCCCGGCCCCGGCGGCTGGGGCGCCCTGCTCAAGTCCGGTGGTCACGAAAAAGAGCTGATGGGCGGCGAGTATGAGACCACGAATAACCGAATGGAGCTCATGGCCGCCATTGAAGGGCTAACGGCGTTGAAGCGCCCCTCAAAGGTGCGCCTGCATACCGATTCGACCTATGTGAAGGACGGCCTGACCAAATGGATTCATGGCTGGAAACGCAATGGCTGGAAGACGGCCTCAAAAAAGCCGGTCAAGAACAAGGATCTCTGGCAAGCCCTTGAGGAGGCCTGCAAGCCTCACGAGATCGAATGGGTCTGGGTAAAGGGCCATGCCGGCGATGAAGGCAATGAGCGCGCCGATGAGCTTGCCAGGCTTGCTGCCCGCCAGAAGAAAGACGCAGCCGCCCTTTAGTTGGTTTCCCGCGCACAAAAAAAGCGGCGCAGGACAGCCTGCACCGCTTTCTTCTAAAGCTTCAGTTGCGGCCGCTCAGGCGGTCGCTGCCGTCTTGGTACCGAGGAAGCCGCGCAGACGGTCTTCGATGATCTCGTGCGCCTCATTCATGATGCGGTCGACCAGTTCCTTACATGTCGGAATGTCATAGATGAGGCCGGCGACCATGCCGCACGACCAGGCGCCGGCATCCATTTCGCCATCGACCATGATCTTCGGATAGACACCGGCGACCTCGTCGATGATGTCCTCAAACTTGATGTCGGAGCCGAGGCGCTTTTCCTTCTCCAGAAGGCGCTCGACGCCGGCATTGTTGAGCACGCGCTCTGTATTGCGCAGCGGACGCATCACAAGGCGGGTATCGAGTTCCGTCGCCTTGAGCAGGGCCTGTTTCACATTCTCATGAACCGGCGCTTCCTTCGTTGCGATGAAACGGGTGCCCATATTCATGCCTTGCGCGCCCATGGCCAGCGACGCGACCAGCGAACGGCCATCGGCCTGACCGCCTGAAGACACGAACGGGATTTCCAGCTCATCGGCCGCGCGCGGGAGGAGGATCATATTGGGCACATCGTCCTCGCCCGGGTGGCCGCCGCACTCAAACCCGTCAATCGAGGCCGCATCGCAGCCAATGGACTGCGCCTTCAGGGCGTGGCGAACCGCGGTGCATTTGTGGATGACCTTGATGCCGGCATCCTTCAGGTGGGGCAGTACCTGCGCCGGGTTGTTACCGGCGGTCTCAACGACTTTTACACCGCCTTCGATGACCGCCTTCACGATGCCCGGATAGTCCGGCGGGGTGGTCGACGGCAGGAAGGTGATGTTCACACCGAATGGCTTGTCGGTCATGTCCTTGCAGCGCGCGATCTCATTGGCGAGGTCGGCCGGCGTCTTCTGGGTGAGGGCGGTGATGATGCCGAGACCGCCTGCATTGGAGACGGCTGCTGCCATCTCCGCGAAGCCGACATAGTGCATCCCGCCCTGGATGATTGGATGCTCGATGCCGAACATCTCGGTGATAGCTGTTTTCATGGATCTTTCCTTCGCCAAATCGCTGACCTTAGCTTGCCAAATATCCCTGCTCCGCCGCAAGCCTGCCGAGGGGGAAAGACACTGTTTCTAACCGCTCGCCCGCTGCTAATCGGGACAGCCTTCAAACCGCTTCAGCGTCTCCTGCCCAAGACTCTCCTTTAGGCGCACCAGGAAGGGCTCGACTTTGCGCCACTGGCCGATTCCACCGCGGTTGAGCGGCTGACGGACCTGCTCGCTGCTCGCTGTACGCACAGCACGGGCATTTTCATGGAAGGAAAGGCAGGCAGGCTCAAACTCCACACCGATATGTTCGAGCAAGCTGGGGACATGAGATTCAGGGTCCACGACCAGATCTTCATATGCGAGGTGGAAGACACGCTCTGGAAGCACATCGTTCCAGTGATCCATGAGCGAGAGATAGCCATTATAATAGGTTCCGATCGACGCCTGATCATAACTGTAGCCGACACCCTGGGCGAAATACTGCTTGTAGAGGCTGAGACCGCAATCGAGAGGATTACGCCGGATATCGATAATGATGGCCTGCGGCAGTATCTTATGAATGAGGCCGACATGTTCGAAATTGTGCGGCAGCTTGTCGGTGAAATAGCGCGCACCCTGGGACCTGAACACGGCCGTCTCATCGATATAGCTCTGGCCCAGTTGGGCCAGCGCTGCAGGGGACAGTTCTGCGATCTTGTCGAGATAGTCGCCGCCTGATTGCTCTACGCAGTGTTTATGCGCCCTGCGTTTCACCGCCGGCAGGACAGGAAGCTCCATCGTGCCTTCAATGGCCGGATGGCTGGCGAGCATCTGTTCGACAAGCGTCGAGCCCGATCGCGGCAGACCGAGGATGAAGATCGGAACCGGGCCGCGCGGGACCGGAGCGGCCTGCGCCGCAAGCGCTCGCCGGTCAAAGCCCTGCCTGACACGCTCAACCGCGCGGTTGAACTGCGCCGGGTCAAATCGCTCGCCTGGATAGAAGCTGTTGGCCTTGTCATACCAGGCCATGCTGCGTGCCGGGTCGCCTTGCGCTTCACTGGCCCGGGCGAGTGCGAACGCCGCCTGACACCTGGACACGCGGTCAGCGGAGGGAGAGAGAAGCAGCTCCGCCATTGCCTCTTGATCCGCCTCGCTGAAGTCAAAGGTCTTAAGATCCGCCAGTCCCCACCAGGCCGATGCATTCTGGTGGTTAGCGTCAAGACTGGCCCGCAAGGCCGCAACGGCAGCCTCCCGCCGGCCCAGTATCCGCTGGAGCTGGCCGCGCGCCAGTTCGACCTGGCTGAGCTTGACCCGGTCGCCGTTTGCCAAGCGCGCCGCCCGCTCGCAAGCCGCGAGCGCTTCCTCGTTCAGTCCATAGCGCAGAAGGAGTCCGAGCAGCCGTTGAACAGTGTCGAAGTTTTCCTGCAGCGCCGCCAGCTGGCGCGCCGCTTCGATCGCACGCGCATAGTGCCCCTCATCCTCCAGCGTGCTGACCAGAAGGTCACGTAGCACCGGATTTGCCGGGCCGTGGCGCAGGCCCTCTTCCAGCACGGCGATGGCCGCCTCGAAGTCTCCGCGCGCGCGCGCAAGATGTGCGAGCGTGAAGACAGCCCGCGGATGGCCTGGATAGTGCTTCAGCATCACCTCGGCCACACCGCGCGCCTCATCCAGACGGCGGGCCTGTATGGCTTGCTGGATGCGCTGGAAATCGCCAGACAGGGGATCGAATCGCTCCATCTTCTGATTGGCGGAGACCGCAGCGGCCACTTCTCCGTCTTCGTAGAGAAACCGCGACAGCATCAACCAGCCACGAAACGATCCAGGCTCACTCCGGAGCGCCTTCTTCACCTGTGCGATCGCTGCGGGTCGATCGCCAGATGCAGCCAGCCGGCCTGCTTCCTCGATAAGCGCCTCGATCGTGTTTGCCATGACCGCTCCAATAACAGGAAATGCGGAGGCTTTCGCCTCCGCATTCCGTTTTCTTGCCCCGTCAGCAGCCCTAGCGCGTATAGGTGAGGCCGAGGAAGAAGAACCGGCCACGCGGGCCGACGGGCCAGGCCGTCTGCGTCGCGAAGGGCTCTTCATCCGCAATGTTGTTCACACCGCCATAGAAGGTGAAGGCTTTGCTGAATTCATAGGAGACGTTGGCATCGAAGATATAGGTTTCATCGAAGAACCCATCGTCGCCATAGAGTTCCTGGCTACCATTGAGACCAAGAACATCCTCAATCTCGTCAACGGCTTGCCGACTCAGGTACTGGGTCTGGAAGCCAAGGCTGAGCGGCCCACGTGTCCATGAAAGGTTCAGGTTCCCCGCCAGCTCGGGGTAAAAGAGTTGCTCGACTTCCGGATCGACATCGTCTTCATCAAGCGGGTTGAAATAGCGGTCGAGCTTCTCCTGATAGGAGCCGACAAGGCTCGCGCCGAAGGCATTTTCGCCAACCTCGAACGTGTAGCTTGCAGCAAAATCGACACCGCTTGCCTCGATGGATGCGAAGTTCGTCTGGCCGGTGTCGAGGCCGCTCAGGCCACCATCGGGACGGCGAGTGTAGAGATTACAGAAGTCGAGGCTCGGATAGTTGGAGCTATCAAGGCAGCCATCGAGAATGTCGCCGGAAGCGACAGCTGCAATAGCATCCTCAATGGAGACATCCCAATAGTCCACTGTGACGGAGAAACCGGGCAGGAAGCGCGGGGTGAAAACAGCCCCCACCGTATAGGTTTCTGCCGTCTCGACATCGAGATCCGGATTACCGCCAGAGGTTCCGGAGAAGCGCCCTGTCAGAGGGTTCTGCCAGATATAGTTGCCGCTGCCGTCGACAATCTCGCCCTGCGGCACGCCAGCCGCCTGGAGGTCGGCGATACAATTTGCCTCACGGGCGGCGGTCCCTGCTGTCACATTGCCTGGATCGCACGGGTCTGCGGTCGCGGAAACGGTGATCGGAAGGCGCGGGTCGAACAGTTCGGAGATGTTCGGTGCCCGGACGGCTTCGGACACCGTGCCGCGGATGCTGATATCCTGAATCGGCGCCCAAGTAGCACCAACCTTCCAGGTGGTCGCATCGCCAAGCGTTGAATAGCTCGCCTGCCGCACTGCGCCGTCGAGCGTGAACTCCTTGGTGAATGGACGGTCGCGGAAGATCGGCAGGCGTACTTCGGCGAACACGTCATAGACATCGTAGCCGCCCGCCGTGTTGAACTGCTGCGTGTTGTCGATGCTGGTATAGGAGAACAGCCAGGGACTGACCTCGCTGACCTGGACGCCGGGTGTGAAAGACGTCGTGGGCGGCAAAATACCAAGCGTGATCGGGTCAATACGGTTGTCGCTGCGCTCATCGCGGTACTCAATCCCGCCAGCATAGCCAAGCGGGCCGTCCAGGGCGAAGCCCAGAACCTCGAACTGACCGGTAGCTATCAAGGAAAGAACGGTTTGCTGCAGCTTGAGCTCGTTCTCGAGGTCCGATGTCACGAAATCGCGGGCGGCCTGGCTGGTGGAGTAACGACCAAAGGGATTAAGCGGCGCACATGAGCCATCACCCGGGGTGAAGGAGTAATAACGATCCGAAGAAAACGCGCCGTCAGCGTAGTTGTTATTGAATGTGAAGTAATCGATCTCGTACGCGGCAGTCGGGTCAAGGTCTGAGCGGCAGACAATATTGCCGTTCGTGTCTTCCACCGCATCGATCGCAGCAAAGACGCGGTCGAGGTAAAGACCGGTTGTTTTGGAGCGTCTACGGAACTGACCGTAATTGGCAGACGCTTCGATGAGATGGCCTTCCGCAGGTTCCCACTCAAAACCGCCGACGAACCGCATCGTGTCGCGTTCGAAGACCGACGGATTGTCATCGCTGAAGTCGACAGGGTCCTGGGTGATCAGAAGACCACCAGTTTGCGCAACAACTGGGTCGAGCTGCTCTGGAATGAACGGGTTGTCAGGAAGGATGAACAGGGTGTCGTAGAAAGTATCCTGTTCGCCAAACGTCGTTGATTCAGCGCTAACATACTTGCCTTCGAAGAAAATCGAAAAGTTCGGCTCAAGCTCATAATTCATATTTAGGTTGAGCACGGCCTTTTCAGTTTCGGGATAGAGCGTGTCGCGATTGAAGCTGATCACACCGCCATCCCCGCCAATGCCCCATAGGCCGTTCAGCACAGTGCCGTCCTGGTTCACACGGATCGTTCCATCCGGATTGGTCAGCCAGCAGCCGGCAAGGAATGCGGCACGGCCGCCCGCCGATTCCTGACAGTCTGGCGTGCCATTGCCGTTCACATCAATATAAGTGATGTCCCGCCCGCCAAAGGTGGGGGCAATGGAGCCTTCCTGCGAAGTGAGCCAGAAAGTTGGATTGTTGATGACGGCACGTGGCGGCGCGTCCGGGTCGGTACTCGGATTGGCACGTGGTTCGACGCTGGCAATTCCGTTATCGCGCGACCAGTCGCGGTCGCCGAAAGTGATGGCTGAATCGTCTTCATAGGTCAGCGCGACGACAATGTTACCTTTGTCATTGTCGAAGTTCTGGCCCGCGAGGAGATCGAAAGTGAAGTTCTCGCCATCACCTTCACCAGAGACGCCGCCCCGGAGATCAAGCTGCAAGCCTTCAAAATCGTCCTTGAGGACGAAGTTGACGACACCGGTAACTGCGTCTGCACCGTAGACAGCCGACGCGCCGCCCGTCGTCACTTCCACGCGCTCGACGAGAGATCGAGGGATGGTTCCAACATCCACAGCCTGCGTGCCACGAAACCCGGCAACGTGGCGACGCCCATTCACAAGCGTAAGCGTGCGCTCCTGGCCGAGACCACGAAGGTTCAAGGCATTTCCGCCTGGAATCTCACCGGCAAAGTCGGATTGCTCCGATGTCATGGAAGACACCAGCGCTGGAATGTCATTGACGACATCAATAAGATTGACCTCGCCAGACAATTTGATCGCCCGCTCATCGACCGACTGAACCGGAACAGACGAAATCAAATTCGGGTCTGACGGAATACGCGACCCCGTGACCGTGATGGTCTGCTGGATTGCGGCGTTTTCTTCGACTTCAGGAATTGTCTCGACGTCGTCACGCACCGAATCCTGCGCGGCGGCGGCCGGTACGGCAAATACCATCACGGAAGCCGCAGCCACCCCCGACAGCAGGACACGCTGCAGGTTCATATCCGTTTTATTGCGAATATTCATCTCACTCTCCTCACACACTCACGAGATGTAAGAACGCTGCGTCGAAGCATTAAATTTAGTCAATAAAACTCGCTGTAGTTTCGCAACACGGTTAAAATTGCCTAGGAAGTGATCAAACAGGCCTTTTAGGTGGGCGACCTGTCATACGCCCGTCATGATGCCGTCGAGGATGGCCTATCCGAAGAAAGAACCTGATCCATGACCAAGATACTTGTTCACGGCGTGCCCGATACACCCGAGATGTGGCAGCCTCTCATCGCCGCGCTGGGTGAAGACCACACAGAAGGGATCGAGGCGCCCGCCCTGCCCGGCTTCACGGCACCTGTTCCGGATGGATTCGACAGCTCAAAGGAGGCCTATGTCGGCTGGCTCATCGAGCAGATGGAAGCGGCGGGCGAGCCGGTTCATCTGGTGGGGCATGACTGGGGCGCCATTCTGGTCGTGCGCGCAGCGAGCCTTCGCCCAGATCTGGTGCGTAGCTGGGCGGTGGCCAACGCCCTGCCGGAACGCGATTATAAATGGCATAGAACCGCGCGGATATGGCAGACACCCCTTCTCGGTGAACTGGCCATGGCGATAACAACAAGAAAGGCTTTGGCGGACGGGCTGAAGAAAGCCGGCATGCCGGACGCGCTGGCCGAGCATGAAGCCCGTCACTGGTCGCCCAGCATGCGTCAATCGATCCTGCGCCTCTACCGCTCTGCGAAACATGTTGCGCAGGAATGGACCGGCGATCTTGGCCGCCTGCCGCAGCAGGGCCTCGTCTTCTGGGGTGATGATGATCCCTTTGTGCCGCCGGAGACGGCAGAACGGTTCTGCAGGATCACCAATACGCCGCTCTACCGCAACGCAGATACAGGACACTGGTCCATCGTCGAGAAGGCCGACACCTTCGCGGCGCTGCTCAAGGACCACTGGGCGAGCTGACGCGCGGTCACGGCTTGAACGCTTTGCGGGCAGCGCCATCATGACGAACGACCCAGATGCGGAGGCCCCAGATGCAGCTCACCTTCAGCCCCGAGGAAGAAGCCTTCCGGCAGGAGGTTCGCGATTTCCTTGCCGACAAGCTGACGCCGGAGCTGAAGCGCTATGCGTCCCGCATGACCAGCGTCTATGCGGACAAGGAGACCGCGCTCGAGTGGCAGGGTATACTGGTCGAAAAGGGCTGGGCAGCGCCCTCCTGGCCGGTGGAGCATGGGGGCTGCGACTGGAGCGTCGCGCAGCACTACATCTTTGATGTCGAAATGGCGCGCGCGGGCGCGCCGCCGCTCTCGCCAATGGGGATAGGCATGTGCGGGCCCGCTCTGATCGGCCACGGCTCAAAAGAGCAGAAGGATTTCTACCTGCCGCGCATCCTGTCGGGTGACGACTTCTGGTGCCAGGGCTATTCAGAGCCGCATGCCGGGTCTGACCTCGCGGCGCTGACCATGAGCGCTGAGGATGATGGCGATGCGTTTGTGTGTTCGGGCTCGAAGATCTGGACCACGCATGCCCATGAAGCCAACATGATGTTCTGCCTGATCCGCACGGATACAAGCGGCAAACCCCAGACGGGCATCACCTTTATCCTGATCGACATGACGGCGCCCGGCGTGACGGTGGACCCGATCATCATGCTGTCTGGCGAACATATCCAGAATGCCGTCTTCTTCGACAATGTCCGCGTGCCGAAAGCCGATGTAGTCGGTGAAATCGACAAGGGCTGGACCGTAGCGAAATACCTGCTCGAATTCGAACGCGGCGGCTCGTCCTACGGCCCGCGCCTGCTCCAGCGCATTGCGGGTCTGCGCCGCACAGCGCGCGAGCTTGGCCGCATGACACCGGATCTGGAGGCCCACCTCACACAGGCCGAAATCGATGCGTCAACGCTGGAAGCGGCCGAACTCATGATGATGGCCGAGCTCGCCGGCGGGGGGACGCCCGGTCTCAAAGCCTCCATGATGAAGGTGCGCGGCACCGAACTCAGCCAGCGCCTGACCGAAATCGGCCTGGACCTTGCCGGTATCCACGTGGAGCCTTTCCAGCCGGAACATACAGAGCCGGGCGGCCCTGTCGTCACGCATGCGCCGTCCAATCTGGGCCTGGTCGGCCCCGACAGCCTCGTCACGATTGCGCCGAAATACCTGAATGACCGCGCCGGATCGATCTATGCGGGATCAAACGAGATTCAGCGCAACATCCTCGCCAAGGGCCAGCTGGGGCTGTAACCGCAACACCAGTTTGCAGGCCACCAACGAAAAACCCCGCCGGACAACTGTCCAGCGGGGCATTTTGTTCTTAACGGTCAGACAGGACCTACTCGTACTCGTCCATGGCTTCGAGTTCAGCCTCATGGCGGGCACGGTCTTCCTTGCCCTTGGCTTCCTCGTCGCGGTCGACCAGTTCGATCACGGCAACCGGTGCATTGTCGCCATGGCGGAAGCCGGCTTTCAGCACGCGGGTATAGCCGCCATTACGGTCCCTGTAGCGCTCGCCGAAAACTTCAAAGAGTTTCGAGACGGCATCCTTGTTGCGGACCTGCGCAATGGCGCGGCGGCGCGAAGCAAGGTCACCCTTCTTGGCAAGCGTTACCAGCTTGTCCATGATCGGCTTCAGCTCCTTGGCTTTCGGGAGCGTCGTCACAATCTGCTCATGCTGGATCAGCGAAGCCGCCATGTTCGCGAACATCGCCTTACGATGAGCGCTGGTGCGGTTCAGCTTGCGGTGTGCAATTGCGTGGGCCATTTTCCTGGTCTCCTGCGCGCCCTCACGGGCGGACGTTTAGAGGTGATCGTCGTATTTCTTGGCAAGTGCCTCGATATCTTCCGGCGGCCAGTCCGGCACTTCCATGCCGAGGTGCAGACCCATGCCAGCGAGGACTTCCTTGATCTCGTTGAGCGACTTGCGGCCGAAGTTCGGCGTGCGAAGCATCTCGGCTTCCGACTTCTGGATGAGGTCGCCGATATAAACAATATTGTCGTTCTTCAGGCAGTTTGCCGAACGCACGGACAGTTCAAGCTCGTCAACCTTCTTGAGAAGGACCGGATTGAAGCCAAGGTCAGTCTCTTCGCTGGAAGAGGCGCTCTCGGTTTCCGGCTCGTCGAAGGTGATGAAGAGCTGAAGCTGATCCTGGAGAATGCGGGCCGCATAGGCCACGGCATCTTCCGGCGTGATCGCACCGTCGGTCTCAACCGAAAGCGTCAGCTTGTCATAGTCGAGCACTGTGCCTTCACGCGTGTCTTCCACGCTGTAACCAACGCGGCGGACCGGCGAATAGATCGCATCGACCGGAATAAAGCCGATCGGAGCATCTTCCGGGCGGCTCTGGTCGGCGGGCACATAGCCCTTGCCGGTCGCCACGGTGAATTCCATGCGGACGGAGGCGCCCTCGTCGAGGGTACAGATGACGAGGTCCGGATTGAGGATCTTCACATCGCCGGACGTCTCGATCTGGCCAGCCTTGACCTCACCCTTGCCGTCAGCCTTCAGGATCATGCGCTTCGGCGTATCCGAAACCATGTCGATGGCGATCTGCTTGAGATTGAGGACAATGGTGGTGACGTCTTCGCGCACGCCCGGGATGGACGAGAACTCGTGGACAACACCATCAATCTGGACGCCGGTGATCGCAGCGCCCTGGAGCGAGGAGAGAAGAACGCGGCGAAGCGCGTTGCCGAGTGTCGTGCCAAAGCCACGCTCAAGCGGCTCGATGACGAGCTTCGCATGACGACGCGGGTCACGGCCTGCCTCGACCTTCGGACGGTTCGGGCGGATCAGTTCTTTCCAGTTACGGTCATTCACACTGGTCGCAGTATCGGCCATTCACGGCCTCCTTGGTCTTGCTACAGGACGGGCACTCTAACCTAGACGCGGCGGCGTTTCGGCGGGCGGCATCCATTGTGCGGAATTGGGGTCGTGTCGCGGATCGACGTGATGGTCAGGCCAGCAGCCTGAAGCGCACGCAGGGCGCTCTCGCGGCCGGAACCGGGACCACGCACATTGACCTCGACCGTCTGGAGCCCGTGCTCCTGAGCCTTCTTTGCAGCGTCTTCAGCAGCCACCTGAGCCGCATAAGGGGTCGACTTGCGCGATCCCTTGAAGCCCATCGTGCCAGCGGACGACCAGGAGATTGCGTTCCCCTGTGCGTCGGTGATGGTCACCATGGTGTTGTTGAAGCTCGAATTCACATGCACAACGCCGGAAGAAATGTTCTTGCGGGCGCGGCGGCGAACGCGGGTCGTATCACGAGCCATATCGGTCCTGTCCTATTTCTTCTTGCCGGCGATGGGTTTCGCCGGACCCTTGCGGGTGCGTGCGTTCGTATGGGTGCGCTGACCACGGACCGGAAGGCGCTTGCGGTGGCGAAGACCACGATAGCAGCCAAGGTCCATCAGACGCTTGATATTCATGGAGACTTCACGGCGAAGGTCACCCTCGACGATGTGATCGGAATCCACGGTCTCACGGATCTGGATGACTTCCGCATCGGTAAGATCAGCCACGCGGCGGTGCGGCTCAATACCGATCTTCTCGGTAATCTCGCGCGCCTTGGCCGGGCCAATGCCGTGAATGTAACGAAGCGCGATTTCGACACGCTTGTTCGTCGGAATGTTTACGCCTGCAATACGGGCCATTGGGCCTCTCTCCTGAACTGCCGAAAGCGGGTCCGGCGCGAAACGAAACCAACGCTCCGCGCGCGCGAACCCGACCTCTTAACGAAGTGCGTCGTTATAGACGTGCAATTCACCGCGTCAACTGGTGAATTGCGGCTTTATGCGGTCTCTTTCAGCGCCTTTTCCACGCCTTCCGTAACCGCCTCGATACTGGCCATTCCATCGACTTCACGAAGGATTCCGCGCTCTGCGTAAAACGGCAGAAGCGGCGCCGTATCCTGATTGTATTTCTCCAGCCTCGCGGCAAAGGTCGCCGGATTGTCATCCTTGCGTCCCTGCTCATTGAGGCGCTTGGTAACACGCGCCATCAGCTGGTCTTCATCGACTACAAGACGAATCACTCGGTCCACCTGCGTCCCGCGAGACTTCAAAAGGTCGTCCAGAGCCTTCGCCTGGCCAAGGGTGCGGGGGAAGCCATCAAAGATAAATCCGGCCGCGCCCTTGTTCTGCTCAAGCTGGTCGTCAATCAGATCAATGACAATCTCATCGGAAACGAGACCACCCTCATCCATGATCTTGGCAACACGGTCACCGAGCTCTGAGCCTGATGCACGTGCCGCGCGGAGCATGTCGCCAGTCGACAGTTGCACATAGCCATATTCCTCAACGAGGCGTTTGGCCTGTGTGCCCTTGCCGGCAGCGGGCGGTCCGAAAAGTATGAGATTCATCGTCTGCGTTTGCCTCCCAGCCGAGATTTCTTGATCAGCCCCTCATACTGGTGAGCGATGAGATGGGACTGGATCTGGGTCACTGTATCCATCGTGACCGATACAACGATCAGCAGTGAAGTACCACCGATGTAGAACGGAATTTCCGGCATATACCGCCGAAGCACCTCCGGCAACAGACAGACAAAGACAAGATAGACTGCACCAATCGTTGTGAGGCGAGTCAGCACATAGTCGAAATAGGCCGCTGTATTCTTGCCGGGACGGATGCCGGGAACAAAGCCGCCATATTTGCGAAGATTGTCCGCCGTCTCCTGCGGATTGAACATGATCGAGGTGTAGAAGAAGCAGAAGAAGGCCACCAGCACGCCATAGGTGACGATGTAGGTCCAGCTGCCTGGTGAGAAATTGATCGCCAGCCATTGCAGGATACCCGGATCACCTGCTGCCATCTGGCCGCCTGCACCCGCTGCCGTATTGCCGCCCAGCAGGCCAACCGCCGTCATTGGAAGCATCAGGATCGCGATGGCGAAGATCGGCGGGATCACACCAGACGTGTTAATCTTCAGCGGCATGAAGGAGCTCTGCCCCTGGCTCATCTTGTTGCCCTGCTGGCGCTTTGGATACTGGATCAGGATCCGGCGCTGCGAGCGCTCGATGAAGACGATGAAAAGAACCAGCGCAATGACAAGTACAAGAATGCCCAGCACGAAGACGACATTGACCCCCTGCTCCCGGCCGCCGGAGAACAGGTTGAAAATCGCCTTTGGCATCTCTGCGATAATGCCTGCGAAGATGATCAGCGAAATACCGTTACCGATCCCGCGCGCGGTGATCTGCTCACCCATCCACATCAGGAACATCGTGCCGCCCACAAAGGTCGAGACAGCTGTCAGGACGAAGAACCACTGGGCAATCCCGTCATAGGCAACCTCGGAAAGACCCATCGCGATCCCGAAGCCCTGGAAGAAGGCAAAACCCACTGTCAGATAACGCGTATACTGATTGATCTGCTTGCGACCCGCCTCGCCCTCTTTCTTAAGTTTCTCAAGCGAAGGCACCGCGCTCGTCATCATCTGCACGATAATCGAGGCGGTAATATAAGGCATGACGTTGAGCGCGAAGACACTCATGCGTTCGACAGCGCCGCCTGCAAACATGTTCAGCGAGCCGAGCATACCGCCCGACTGTTGCGCGAAGAAGCGTTCGAACTGGGAGGGGTCGACGCCCGGGACAGGGATATATGTCCCGAGGCGGAAGAGGATCAGGATGAAAAGCGTGAACAGGATACGCGCCTGGAGATCCTTCGCCTTCGCAAAGGTTCCGAAGTTCATGTTACGCGCCATTTGCTCTGCAGCTGTGGCCAAGAGACCCTCCTACCCGAAATGAAATCGCCGCCAACATTGGCGGCGAGATCGTGTTTGTGAAGGTGTATAGACGAAAAAGACCCGGCTTACTCAGCTTTTTCCGCAGCTGCCGGACCGGTTACCGTTACCGAGCCACCTGCTTTCTCGACCGCTTCGATGGCTGCCTTGCTCGCGCCCGTCACGGTGATCTTCGCATTCTTCGGCGCATCACCCTTGGCGAGGAGGCGGATGCCATCCTTGCTGCGGCGGACAACACCCGAGGAGATCAGCGTCTCTTCGGTAATGTCGTCGGCTTTCAGCTTGCCGGCTTCAATTGCCTTGTTCAGGCGGCCAAGATTGACCCATGCATGCGTCTTGGAGCTGCGGGCCGTAAAGCCGCGCTTTGGCAGACGCATATAGATCGGCATCTGGCCACCCTCGAAGCCATTGAGGGCGACACCCGAACGGGCCTTCTGACCTTTGACACCGCGGCCGCCAGTCTTGCCCTTGCCGGAGCCGACGCCGCGGCCAACGCGGTGACGGCTATGCGTCGAACCTGCGTTTGGAGAGAGTTCGTTGAGTTTCATCGCTCTGTTCCTGACTGGCGTTTGAAAGGGTCGCCCCTATACGCCTACTCTTCTACGACTTCAATAAGGTGTGACACCTTCGCGATCATGCCCTGCACGGCCGGCGTATTGGTGAGCTCACGCTCACGGCCGACCTTGTTGAGGCCGAGGCCGATCAGCGTGTCACGCTGACCAGGCTTGCGGCGAATCGGGCTGCCGATCTGGCGAACCTTGATGGTGTCTGCTTGCTTCTTGGCCATCATCAGAGTCCTTTTCTAAATCAGGCGGTTTCGGAGATATCGGCTTCCGACGCGCCATCGGTGCGCCGTGCGACGATATCCTGGACCTTCAGGCCACGCTTGGAAGCGACAGAGCGCGGGCTCGCCTGCTCCTTGAGCGCCTGGAAGGTCGCACGGACCATGTTGTACGGGTTGGACGAGCCGTTCGACTTTGCAACGACATCCTGGATGCCGAGCACTTCCATCACGGCGCGCATCGGGCCACCTGCGATCACGCCGGTACCGGGAGGCGCCGCGCGAAGGAGAACCTTGCCTGCGCCCCAACGGCCCTTGCCGTCATGGTGAAGCGTGCGGCCTTCGCGAAGCGGAATGCGGACGAGGTTGCGCTTGGCATCCTCGGTCGCCTTGCGGATCGCTTCCGGCACTTCGCGGGCCTTGCCCTTGCCGAAGCCTGCACGGCCCTTCTGGTCGCCGACAACCACGAGGGCTGCGAAACCGAAGTTCTTGCCGCCCTTCACGGTCTTGGCAACGCGGTTGATGCCGACGAGCTTGTCTGTGAGCTCGCTCTGCTCTTCGTTGCGGTCGTCTCTGCGCCCGCGTCCGCGGCCGCGTCCTCTGCCCTGTTCGTCTGCCATAATGGCCTCCTAGAACTTCAGGCCGCCCTCACGGGCGGCGTCTGCCAGGGCTTTCACCCGGCCGTGGAACATATAGCCGCCGCGATCGAAGACGACGTCCTCGACACCGGCCTTCTTGGCGCGCTCTGCGATGAGTTCGCCGATCTTCTGAGCAGCTGCTACGTCGCTCGTCGATTTCAGCTCATCGCGCAGGTCTTTTTCCAGCGTCGAAGCCGCAGCCACCGTCAGGCCCTTCTCATCATCGATGATCTGGACTGAGATGTTCTTGTGCGAGCGGGCAACCGACAGACGCGGCTTGCCTTCAGCAACCTTGCGGAGCTTGGCACGGACGCGCTGGGCGCGGCGGAGTGTCTTTTCGCGTGTCGTCTTCATGGCGTTACTTCTTCTTGCCTTCCTTGCGGCGGACATATTCGCCGGCATAGCGCACGCCCTTGCCTTTGAACGGCTCTGGCTTGCGGAACTGGCGGATCTCAGCGGCGGCCTGGCCGACGGCCTGCTTGTCGGCACCCGACACGATGATCTCGGTCGGCTTGGGTGCTTCAAGCTTGATGCCGTCAGGCGCCTTGAAGATCACGTCGTGCGAATAGCCGAGCGACAGTTTGAGGTCTGTGCCCTGCATCTGCGCACGATAGCCGACGCCGACGAGTTCGAGCGACTTTGAGAAGCCCTCGGCAGCCCCGTGGACGACGTTCGCAGCGTTTGCGCGCGCCGTGCCCCACTGGGTGCGGACCTTGGGGTCCAGCGCCTCGGCGAAGGTCATCTTCTTCTTGCCCTTGGCGTCGTTTGCCTTGATGCGCTCATTAGCCTCGGAGACATAGTCTTCGCGCGGCATGATCGACAGCTCACCGTCTTTCAGCTCAGCTGTGACGAGTTCGGACACGGTGAAGGCAAGCTGGCCTTTCGGGCCCTTTGCCTCAACCTTGTTGCCCTCAACCGTCACGGTCGTGCCGTTCGGGACGGGAATGGGGAGTTTTCCAATACGGGACATGTCAGTTCATCCTCGTCCTAGAATACCCGGCAAAGGATCTCGCCACCCACATTCTCGTTCCGCGCGACGGCGTCAGAAATGACACCCTTCGACGTGGAGAGAATGGAGATACCCAGCCCGTTACGGACCAGCGGCAGATCATTCACCGACGAATAGACCCGGCGGCCTGGCTTCGAGACCCGGCGGATCTCGGAGATGACAGGCGCGCCATCGAAATACTTAAGCTCGATCTCGACATTGCGATGACCGTCTTTCTCAACTTCCGTGTAGCCACGGATATAGCCTTCGCTCTGCAGCACATCGAGAACGCGCAGCCGGAGCTTTGAGGCCGGAGAGACAACCTTCGTCATGCCACGCATCTGCGCATTGCGGATACGGGTCAGGAGATCGCCAAGGGGATCGGAAATATTCATCTTGGTTCCTCCTTTCCTACCAGCTTGACTTGACTAGGCCCGGAACCATGCCGAGCGAGCCAAGCTCACGCAGCGCGATACGGGACATTTTCATCTTGCGATAATAACCGCGCGGACGGCCTGTGACCTGGCAACGGTTACGAACGCGGCTCGGCGCCGAGTTGCGCGGAAGCTCTGCGAGTTTCAGGCGAGCCCGGAAACGCTCCTCGAGCGGCAGGTCCTCGTCCATCGACAGTGCTTTCAGCTTCGCACGGCGTGCCGCATACTGGGCGACCATCCGGCGACGCTTCTCGTTCTTCTCGATTGCGCTTTTCTTAGCCATATCGTTTCGTCCTCAAGCGCTAGTTACGGAACGGGAAGCCGCAATGCGCGAGCAGCGCCTTGGCTTCTTCGTTCGTCTTGGCGGTGGTGCAGACAATGATGTCCATACCGCGAATATCCTCGATGTCGTCATAGTTGATCTCGGGGAACACGATCTGTTCCTTGAGACCCATGGCGTAGTTGCCACGGCCATCGAAGCTCTTGCCGTTGAGACCACGGAAGTCCTTCACACGTGGCAGAGCCATATTGGTCAGACGGTCCAGGAACTCATACATCCGGTCGCGGCGCAGCGTGACCTTGGCACCGATGATCATGCCCTCGCGCAGCTTGAAGCCGGCGATGGACTTGCGGGCCTTGGTCGGAACAGGCTTCTGGCCGGAGATCCGTTCCAGTTCGGCAAGCGCCGTCTTGATCTTCTTGGAGTCAGCGACAGCTTCGCCGACACCCATATTGATCACGACCTTGTCGAGCTTCGGCACCTGCATCTCATTGGAGTATTTGAACTCCTCCTGGAGCTTGGTGCGGATCTGCTCCTTGTACTTCTTTTTAAGACGGGGTTCGTAATTATCAGACATCGATCGATTCCCCTGAACGCTTGGCATAGCGCGTCTTGCGGCCATGCTCGTCAGTCTTGAAGCCTACGCGGGTAGCCTTGCCGTCGCGCGGGTCCACAATCGCCACATTGGAGATATGGATCGGCGCTTCGAACGTCTTGATGCCACCCGGGTCCATTTGCGACGGGCGCTGGTGACGTTTCACCACGTTTACGCCCTGGACAACGACACGGTTCTCAGCCGGGATCACTTTCAGCACTTCGCCTTTGGCACCCTTGTTACGGCCTGCCGTGACGATGACGCGATCACCTTTTTTCACCTTGGCAGCCATGACTACAGCACCTCCGGAGCCAGCGAGACGATCTTCATGTGGTTCTTGGCGCGAAGCTCGCGCGGAACCGGGCCGAAGATACGTGTCCCGATCGGTTCACCATTATTGTTCACCAGCACCGCAGCATTCGTGTCGAAACGGATGACCGAACCGTCACGGCGCTTGATATCCTTGGCAACGCGAACCACGACAGCGCGGCGAACGTCACCCTTCTTCACGCGGCCGGTCGGAATCGCTTCCTTGATCGACACCACGATGATGTCGCCGACAGACGCATAGCGGCGGCCTGCACCGCCCAGCACCTTGATGCACTGGACGCGGCGTGCGCCGGAATTGTCAGCCACGCGAAGGTTGGACTGCATCTGAATCATGAGTCAGCTCCTTCGCTTGCGATAACTTCCCAGGTCTTCAGCTTCGAGCGCGGCGGGCATTCACGGATCGTGATGCGCTCGCCCTCGACAGCTACGTTGCCCTCATCATGGGCGTGATACTTTTTCGAGCGGCGCACGATCTTCTTCAGGACTGGGTGAAGAAACGTGCGGTCGATGCGGACCACAGCGGTCTTGTCCTGCTTCGTGGACACCACAACGCCTTCCATTACGCGCTTTGGCATGTCTCTTCTCCTACGCCTCTGCTTCCGCTTTGGCCTGTTCGGCGAGGAGCGTCTTGACGCGCGCGATGTCGCGGCGGACTTCCTTCACCCGGGCCGTCTTTTCCAGCTGGCCGGTGGCCTGTTGGAAACGGAGGTTGAACTGTTCCTTCTTCAGCTGAACGAGCTGGTCCTTCAGCTGGTCGGCACTCTTCGAACGCAAATCAGTGGTTTTCATAACTAGATCCCCTCAATGCGCTTGATGATCTTCGTCTTGACCGGCAGCTTGGCTGCGCCGAGCTTCAGCGCCTGGAGCGCGACCTCGTCCGGCACACCGTCGATCTCGAAAAGGATACGGCCAGGGGCGACACGTGCGACCCAACGGTCGACAGACCCCTTACCCTTACCCATGCGAACCTCGATCGGCTTCGCAGACACCGGGGTGTCCGGGAAAACGCGGATCCACACCTTGCCCTGACGCTTCATTTCGCGCGTCACGGCCCGGCGGGTTGCCTCGATCTGGCGAGCGGTAACCCGCTCTGGCTCGAGCGCTTTCAGACCGAAGGTACCGAAGTTCAGCGTGTAGCCGCCCTTCGCATTCCCCGTGATACGGCCCTTGAACGCCTTGCGGTATTTGGTGCGTTTTGGCTGCAGCATCTCTTAAGCTCCTGCGCCTTGCGGACCCGAAGCCGGGCCACGCTGGTTGGTCGAACGCGCACGGGCCTGGCCGGAATCTTCGGCCTTGCGGTCCTGTGCCATCGGATCGTGCTCCATGATCTCGCCTTTGTAGATCCAGACCTTGATACCGATGATACCGTAGGTCGTCTCTGCTTCGGCGGTGCCATAGTCGATGTCGGCGCGCAGCGTGTGCAGCGGGACGGAGCCTTCTGCATACTGTTCGGTGCGGGCGATCTCTGCGCCGCCGAGACGGCCGGAGACCATGATGCGCACACCAAGGGCGCCAAGACGCATCGAGTTCTGGATCGCGCGCTTCATGGCGCGGCGGAAAGACCCGCGGCGCTCGAGCTGGCGGGCGATGTCCTCGGCGACGAGCGTGGAGTCGATTTCCGGCTTGCGGATCTCGACCAGGTTCACGCGAACCTCGTCCTCGGTCATCTTCGACAGCTTCTTGCGAAGCACTTCGATATCAGCACCCTTCTTGCCGATCACCAGACCCGGACGGGCCGTATGGATCGTGACGATGCATTTCTTGTGCGGGCGCTCGATGACAATGCGGGAAATACCTGCCTGCTTGAGCTCCTGCTTGATGGTCTTGCGGATTTTCAGGTCTTCATGGACGAGACGGCCATAGTCTGCCGTGTCGGCATACCAGCGGCTATCCCAGGTCCGGTTGACCCCGAGACGAAACCCGACGGGATTGATCTTCTGACCCATTACGCGGCCTCCGCTTCAACTGATGTGTCGCGCAGCACGATGGTGAGCTGCGAGAAAGGCTTCATGATGCGCGCGGCACGGCCACGGGCACGGGCGCGGATGCGCTTCATGACCAGGTTCTTGCCGACATGCGCTTCAGCGACGACGAGGCTGTCAATGTCGAGGCCGTGATTGTTCTCGGCGTTCGACATGGCCGAATACAGGACCTTGTAGACATCCTTTGCAGCGCGCTTGCGCGAGAACTGCATCTGGTCCATCGCCTTCTGCACCGGCAGACCGCGGATCTGCTGAGCCAGGAGGTTCAGCTTCTGCGGGCTCGAACGGTACATGCGCAGAACCGCGCGCGACTCGTTGGACGCCTGTTTCGGAGGATTCTTTGCCTTACCCATGGCTTACTTCCTCTTGGCTTTCTTGTCGGCGCCGTGGCCATAGTAGGTGCGGGACGGCGCAAACTCGCCGAACTTGTGGCCCACCATTTCCTCGGTGACGAGAACGGGAACAAACTTGTTGCCGTTGTGAACCTGGAAGTTCAGGCCCACAAATTGCGGCATGATGGTCGAGCGGCGCGACCAGGTCTTGATGACCTCGCGGCGTTCGGAAGCTTGAGCGGCCTCTGCCTTCTTGAGCAGATAGCCGTCGACAAACGGACCTTTCCAGACGGAACGTGGCATATCTCTCTCGCTCCCTAGCGTTTCGCGTTACGGCGACGGATGATCAGACGATCCGAAGCCTTGGTCTTGCGGGTTTTCGGGCCGCGGGTCTTCTTACCCCACGGAGTGACCGGATGACGGCCGCCGGATGACTTGCCCTCACCACCACCGTGCGGGTGGTCGACCGGGTTCATTGCGACACCGCGGACCTTCGGACGCTTGCCGAAGTGGCGGGCCCGGCCCGCTTTCGAAAGCACCGTGTTCATGTTGTCCGGGTTCGACACCGCGCCAACAGCCGCCAGGCAGCTATCGGGCACCATGCGAAGCTCACCGGAAGACAGCTTGATCTGGGCGTAACCGGCATCACGGCCGACGATCTGTACGTAGGTGCCGGCAGACCGTGCGATCTGGGCGCCCTTCAGCGGCTTGATCTCGACATTGTGGACAATCGTACCGACTGGAATGTTCTTCAGCGGAAGAACGTTACCCGGCTTGATGTCCGCCGTCTTGGACGTCGTGACCTTGTCGCCGACAGCCAGACGCTGCGGAGCAATGATATAGGACTGCTCCCCATCGGCGTAACGGATCAGCGCAATGAAGGCCGTGCGGTTCGGGTCGTATTCGAGACGCTCGACGGTGGCTTCGATATCCCAGCGCTGACGCTTGAAATCGATCTTGCGATAAAGACGCTTTGCGCCGCCACCAATGCCGCGAACCGTGACACGGCCACGATTGTTACGGCCACCCGACTTCGAAAGGCCTTCGGTCAGCGATTTGACCGGACGGCCCTTGTACAGCTCCGACTTGTCCACGATGACAAGCTGGCGCTGACCGGGCGACGTTGGATTGAATGTCTTGAGTGCCATATCGCTCTCCTACAGTCCGGTCGTGATATCGACGGACTGGCCGTCTTTCAGCGTGACAATCGCCTTCTTCGTGTCCGAACGCTGACCGAGCTTCCCGCGGAAGCGCTTGGTCTTGCCCTTCTGGACGATCACGTTGACCTTGGTCACGTCGACCTTGAACAGGTTTTCCACGGCGTCCTTGATCTCGGCCTTGTTGGCCGTGACCGGAACCTGGAAGACGATCTTGTTTTCTTCCGCGAGCAGCGTTGCCTTCTCCGTGATGTGCGGAGCGAGCAGCGCGTCGTAGTGATGTGCTTTCACGTCAGCCATGGTCTAGTTTCCTTCCTTGGCTTTCGCTTCGAAACGCGCACCGATACCATCGAGCGCATCCTTCGTGATCACCAGCTGGTGACGGCGCATCACGTCATAGACGTTGAGGCCGGCAACCGGCAGCACGTCGATATTCGGGATGTTGCGCGCCGCTTTGGCGAAATTCTGATCGACCTCGGACCCGCCGATGATCAGCGCATTCTGAACACCCAGGGCCTTCAGCTTGGCGGTAAGATCCTTGGTCTTGGCTTCGTCCATCTTGGCCTCGTCCAGCACGATCAGGGAGCCTTCCTTGACCTTGGAGGACAGAGCGTGAGCGAGCGCCAGCTTGCGAACCTTCTTCGGAAGGTCGTGCGCATGACTACGGACACGCGGGCCGTGAGCGACAGCACCACCAACGAAGATGTTGGCATTGCGCGAACCGTGACGGGCTCCGCCAGAGCCTTTCTGGCGGATATATTTCTTGGTCGTCACCGACACTTCTCCGCGCTCCTGGGTCTTGTGCGTGCCAGCCTGGCGCTTTGCCAGCTGCCAGCGGACCGTGCGGTGAAGCAGGTCTGCGCGGATGTCGGTCAGGCCGAAAATGGCGTCATCAACAGTCGCCTTGCCAGCCGATTTGCCATCAAGTTTCTTGACGTCGAGTTCCATTATTCTCCAGCCTCCGCATTCTCGGCTTCAGCCTTCTGGCTGCCGCCATTCTTGCCACGGAAAGAGCCTTCAGCCGGCGCATCAGCATGGGCGGGCTTTTTGGTCGCATCGCGCACTTCAACATAGGCGCCGTCATGGCCAGGGATTGCCCCCTTCACCAGAATGAGGCCGCGCTCTGCATCGGTACGGACGATTTCGAGGTTCTGGATGGTCACGCGCTCGGTGCCGTAGTGACCTGCCATCTTCTTGCCCTTGAACACCTTGCCCGGGTCCTGGCACTGGCCAGTCGAACCGTGGGCACGGTGGGACACGGACACGCCGTGCGTGGCGCGAAGACCGCCGAAGTTCCAGCGCTTCATGGCACCAGAGAAACCGCGGCCCAGCGTGATGCCAGCAATATCGACGCGCTGACCGGCGACGAAGTGGTCAGCCAGGACTTCAGCGCCGACATCCGGCATGGTGTCGCCGTTCACGCGGAACTCAACCAGCTTGCGCTTTGGCGCAACGCCGGCCTTGGCGAATGCTTCGCGCTGCGCCTTGGGCGTGCGCTTGGCTTTTGCTTCACCCGCACCCATCACGACAGCGCTATAGCCATCATTGCGGGTGACAGTGACTTTCTCTTTCTTCTTGCCGCGATTGACGCTGACTTCACGGTCAGCATCGGTGCGCAGGCCGACGACCTGACAGCCGTCGAGCGACAGAACGGTCACGGGAACGTGACGGCCCTGCTCATTGAAGATACGGGTCATGCCGAGCTTGCGGGCAACGACCCCGGTACGTGACGCCGGAAGTGCCATCTTAGCGCGCTCCCTCAAGTTTGATCTCGATGCCGACACCGGCCGAGAGGTCGAGCTTCATGAGCGCGTCGACGGTCTGCGGCGTTGGGTCGACAATGTCGAGGATGCGTTTGTGCGTGCGGATCTCGAACTGGTCGCGGGACTTCTTGTCGATGTGCGGCGAGCGGTTCACCGTGAAACGCTCGATACGTGTCGGCAGCGGGATCGGGCCACGCACATCAGCGCCGGTGCGCTTTGCGGTGGACACGATCTCCTTCGCCGACATGTCGAGGGCGCGGTGATCGAAGGCTTTAAGCCGGATCCGGATATTCTGTTTTTCCATCGTACGGTATCCCGTCAACATGAATGACGCGCCAAGGCGCACGCTTTGAAGCGCCCGGACGCAATCGGCTCGAATTGTTTCGTTTCGGTGGGAAGCGTTTGCCTGAAACCGGCACGGCCGACCCTTCGAAGGGCGCGGTGTATGGGATTTGTGGGGGACCGTCAACACTTCGTGACGGAATCTTTGCAGCGCGTTTCAGTGCTCGCCTGACAGTCCCTATATTGCATTGGATGCAGGCCTCATGAAAGCTCGCGTTCGAATTTGTCCACAGTCCCGACAGGAGCAGGTTCTCCATGACCGATGATCTTTATGAGAAGGCCCGAGCCGTGAGGGCCAATGCCCACGCCCCCTACTCCGGATTCAGGGTCGGCGCGGCGATTCGGTCAGCCTCCGGCGTATATGTCGGCTGCAATGTGGAGAACGCGGCTTTTCCGGAGGGAATCTGCGCCGAGGGCGGTGCCATCACGTCCATGGTGGCAGCCGGCGACAAGGCCATTCTGGAAGTCCTCATCTACGCCGAAGCTGATACGCCCACTGCGCCTTGTGGCGGTTGCCGCCAGAAGCTCTCTGAGTTTGCAGGTCCAGAGGTAAAAGTGAGCCTCGCCGGGCCGGATGGTGTGAGAGCGGTCATGACGATGGCAGACCTTTTGCCGGCAGCATTCAGCGGCGGCCATTGGTCGATGCCGCAGGCCTAGGCCGCTGCCCTGCACAGGCGACCGTGCCACTCAGTCCAGCTTGACCAGCTCTGCCATGATGGCATCGACGGCCGTATGAAGGATATTGACGCCGTGACCGGGAAGAATCCGGCAACCGATATTCGGACGCCCTTCGAGATACGCCGCCACCTGATGAGCTGAAATGACGGGATCGTCTTGCGCCTGCAGCCACATCTGGCGCGCGTTGACTGCCTCAAAATCGGCGCGCCAGTCAGCCATCGCCGATGCCCCGTCGCGGACCCAGGCTTCCCCGCCCTGCTCGACGGCATGGTAGAGACCTTGCGCCTGAACAGTGAACAGGACCGAATCATCAAGGGTGGCGAGGTCGCCGGGCGCCGTGGCGAACTGCTTTTCGAGAAAGGCTCGCGCGCCGCGCTTTCGATAGACCGGCAGTCCCACCGACATAACCATCTTCATGACAGACGGCGCATGGCGCGAGGCGATGGCAGCGAATCGGGTCTGCCGGTCCATGTGAGAGAGATGGCGTGTTTCATCGATCGGGATTCCGCCCCCGACCAGCAGCATCGCGCCCAGCCTGTCACCGAGCGCTTTCGCAATGCGGAACCCGTGCGAGGCCCCGCCCTGATGAATGCAGAGACTGAGCCGCTCTATACCTAGCGTATCGACCAGCGCCAGCGCGTCCGCCACAACGGTCTCATTGAAGTCAGAGCGGCTTCGGCTTGGACTTGAATACCCGAAGCCCGGACGCGAGGGCGCGACGAGCTGAAGACCGGCCTCATTCAGCCTGTCTATGAACGCAGGCGTAAAAAATGGCCCTTGCAGATAGCCATGAATGAACAGGACAGGCCGAGGCCCGTTGCCGATACGGTACCAGGCAAGCTGGCGGCCGGGACGAGGCAGCAGCGAAAGCCCTGCCTTTGGCGTGACCCACTCTGCCGCTGCCGGCCGGTTCGCCCGCTCGGGCAGGTGCCGCATCAGAAAGGCGATGCTGGCACACAGCTGAACGACATCGGACATCCGCGCACAGCCCGTCTTGCGCAAAATGCTCTTGAACTGGCCCTTTATCGTCTCCAGCGCACGGCCCCTCTGATCGGCGATTTCCTTCTGGCTGAGATCGCCGAGATACCCTTCCAGCACTTCGCTCTCGCTGGCCGTCAGGCCAAACGCCTCGCGCAGGCGGCCCATGAGCGCGGGTGGCCAGTCTATATAGGACAGCGAGACATGGACCTGATCGTCGGCCTCTCCCGGTCTCTGTATTAGTGCCAGACAGGGCCGGATCTGCGGCGCCTCCACATTCGCAAGGATGATTCTGTCCTGTGCCTGATGCGCCGGCGCCCGCAGCGTCTTGCGGATCTCGCCGAGCGCAGCCGTGTCCAGGGGCAATTCGTCTAGCGTGCAGGGGAAACCCTGCCCTGTGAGCTGGGCCGCAGCAGCATTCCCTGTGACACGGCCCGCCCTGGCAGAAACCTTGAGGACGGCGTGGAAACGCTCCTCCAGGGAAATCTCCCGTCTCAAAGCCTCATCGAGCAGCTTGCTGATGCGTGCGCCATGCGTGTCCAGCATGTCGTCAGTACCATGATGACGTGGCACGTCCTCAGCTAAGGTGCCATTCTCCGTGCTCTCGAAAAAATATGCGATCGCGGAATCAAGAAAGGCGTCGAACCGGTCTGTTGCAGACGGAACCTCATAGGCGGCGCCCAGCATCTCGAAATAGCGTTTGGTGTGAGACATCCAGGGTCGGCGACACGCTGCAGTGGACGAAAGCTGCAGTCTAGTAGGCTGATTGTGGACAGCAAGCCTTTCGGCAGACTCCTGTAAATCTTCGCGCATCCCCCCTGTGGGGCATGTTTGGGCGCTTCAGCCTGTCTAGTTTTTCCTGAATCCATGCCGGACGGGTCTCCAGCCGGTTCGCGCGCCCGATAACAGAAAGACATCCCACATGAAGATTACCTACCTCCTGATGCCGATGGGCCTTGCCGGACTGGCCCTGTTGGCTCTGCCCGGCGCATCGGCGCAGGACATCGTCTCCACAAACGAACTCGCATGTTCGAAAGGCGGTGCCGAGGCCTGCTTCTATGCCGGCGCGGACTATGCCCAGGGCGCAAATGGCCTTGCCAGAAATATGCCGAAAGCGGCGGCGCTGTTCACAAAAGCCTGTTCGCTGGGCATCCCGGATGGCTGCTTTTACACGGCCGGCATGTACCGCAATGGCGCCGACGGCATCGCGGCAGACCCCGCCAGAGGGATAGAGCTCTACGAGACGGCTTGCACGATGGGCCATGAGGACGCTTGCAGCGCGGCCTTTGCCATCCTGCGCACGCCAGACAAGGGCGAGCAGGATATGCCCCGTCTTCTCACGGCCTTCGAGAAAGGCTGCGCCAACCAGTCCATGAAGGCCTGCCAATGGGGCGCAGAGATTTTCTATGATGGACGCGACGGCAAGGATCCCGGTCATATCGACCCTCTTCGCGGCGCGCCGCTGGCAGAACAGGCCTGTGATGTAACCGGCGAACCCTATTTCTGCGTCATCGGGGAGATCATGTACGCCAAGCCGGATTCCCCCGCCTTCGATGCCGAAAAGGCGCTGAAGATGACGGGCATCAACTGCGATGCGGGCGTAAAGGAATCCTGCGCGAACCTTGGCGGCATCTATCATAACATCGGCGATTATCAGGGCGCCTTTACCCAGTATGAGAAGGCCTGCGAGCTCGGCAATGAGACCGGCTGCAGCGCGGCCAGGGATCTGAAAGCCTGGCTGGACGAGTGGGCCGAATGGAATGCCAAACAGGCGGCCCGCGAAGCGGAGATGTCCTCTATGCTGAATGCTGGAGACTATAATGGCGCCGTCGCGACGGCTGTTTCTGTCTATAAGTCAAGCGACTGGGCCGCAAAGGCCGTCAACGCTGCCTCGGCTGCAGGCCGGATGGGCGACGTCGACGACTATGACCTGAAAGTGCTCGAATACTGGTTTGACGGCCACGGCCCTGGCGGGGTCGTAAAGGCGGAGATGCGCCGCCGCGGCATTGCCATCTCAGGCGAATATGATTCATGGGCAGCGGACATGCAGACGATCAGCTCGGCCAATCAGCGTTTCAACGCAGCGCGGGCCAGCACATCCAGTTACCGCCCGATCGAGAGTGGTCCGTCGCTTGGCTCGAAGCCAATGCTCAGCGCTGCCGACGCCGCTGCGCAGACGCGGGAAAGATACCGCCATGCGCACTGCACGATGAATGGAAACCCGAACTGGAGTGTTTGTCAGTAACTCGCCGACCTTGCCTGCGTGGCAGGCGGCGGCGGACGCTGCAGCCTTCCAGAGCACATCCGCATCACCCCCGCGCATAAAAAAAGGGCCGCCCCTGATTGGGACGGCCCTTTGATATGTCTCTCACCCCGTCTGGGGCGGGAGGCTCTTACTTGGAGACGCTGGAGACGACGCCTGCACCGACGGTGCGGCCGCCTTCGCGGATCGCGAAGCGA
>NVWP01000054.1 GCA_002733705.1 Henriciella sp.
GAGAGAAGGCAGGCCAGGGCGGCAAGACCCGAAAGACGGCCCGTATTGTATAGGCGATGGCGCATGTTGAACGTCATAAGCGCAGAATCTAGGCCCTATGGATTAAGCGATGGTTAGGCCTGATTGGCCTTTTCCAGCTCTTCCTTGCGCGCTTCGATCTCAAGCCAGTCACTTTCGGCCTGTTCGAGTTCGCCCCGCGCGGCCGCGAGCCGGTCGCTGATCTTTGAAAAGCGGGCAGGGTCGCTATTGAACAGCTCCGGGTCGGACAGTTCGGCTTCCAGCTTCTCGATCTCGGCGCCCAGCCGCGGCATGGCCGCTTCCACTTCCTTCAGGCGGTGCTTGTCCTTGAAGGAAAGCTTCGCCTCGCGCTGGGGCGCATGGCTTGAGGTCTGGCCTGCCGGTTTCTTCTGTGCCTTGTCGGCGGGTTTTGCCGCTGTCCGGCTGGAGAGGGACGGGACTTGTCGGGCCGCATCGCTCCACCCGCCTGACGTTTCCACCCAGCGGCCATTGCCCATGGGCACAAGACAGCTAGTGACAATCGCGTCGAGAAAGGCGCGGTCGTGGCTGACGAGGATCAACGTGCCGTCATAATCGCTCAGCATCTCCTCAAGCAGGTCCAAGGTCTGCATGTCGAGATCATTGGTCGGCTCGTCCAGCACCAGGACATCGGCCGGTTGGGCCAGCGCGATGGCAAGGGTCAGCCGGTTGCGTTCCCCGCCTGAAAGGGCAGAGACAGGCTGGCGCAGCTGTTCAGGCGAAAACAGAAAGTCTTTTGCGTAGCCCGCGACGTGTTTGGGCTGGCCCTGGACCATGATGGAGTCACCGCCTGCCGGCGTCAGCGCTTCCCAGAGCGTATCATCGGCTTTCAGCGTCTCGCGGGTCTGGTCGAGATATGTGACCGAGAGAGTCTGGCCGATCTTCACCGATCCCTTGTCGGGTTCAAGCTCGCCAAGCAACAGTTTCAAAAGCGTCGTCTTGCCGACGCCGTTCGGGCCGACAATGCCGATCCGGTCCCCCTTGAGGATGCGCAGCGATAGGTCTTCAGCGATAATCGTGTCGCCGAAGCGTTTTGAGATGCCGAAGGCTTCGAGCACCTTGCGGCTCTGGCTATCGCCGCTCTCGGCGCTGAGGCCAGCGGTGGATTTGGCCTCATTGAGGGCGCTGCGCTGTTTTGCATGCTGGGCACGAAGCTCATGCAGGCGGGCGAGGCGGCCCATATTCCGCTTGCGCCGCGCCGTCACACCCCGGGCCAGCCAGTGCTGTTCCTCTTTGAGGTGGGTCTTCATTCGCTGGAGCTGTTTTTCCTCTTCAGCTTCGATACCGGCGGCCCACTCGTCGAAATCGGCATAGCCTTTGGGCGACTTCCAGACTTTACCCTGCCGCAGCCAGAGCGTCGTCGTGGTCACGTTTTCAAGAAAACGCCGGTCGTGGCTGACCAGAAGTACGGCGCCGGGGAAGGATTTGAGCCGTGTCTCGAGTGTTTCGATCATCGGCACATCGAGGTGGTTGGTCGGCTCATCCAGGAGCAGGATGTCTGGATCCTGGGCAAAAGCACGCGCCAGCGCCGCGCGGCGAATCTGTCCGCCTGACAGCGTCGCAGGGTCTGCGTCTGGGTCGATACCGAAAAGGCCAAGTTCCGCCTCTGCCATCCAGACCGCTTCGAGGCCCTCGGCTGCATAGTCGAGGACAGTGGCGAAGGAAGAAAGGTCGGGCTCCTGCTCGACGGTGGCCGCCTCCACGCCCGGCTGGCGCCAGAGATCTCCGGCATCGGGCGCGTGCGTTCCCGTTATGAGTTTCATCAGCGTGGATTTGCCCGCGCCATTGCGCCCGACAAGGGCCGCGCGCTCTCCGCGTGCCAGCGTGAAGGTCACACCGGTGAAGATCGGTGTGCCACCAAAAGTGAGCTCGACATCAGCGAGGCGTAGGATCGGAAGGTCAGCCATTGTGGCGAGAGGTGTGGCCGGGTGGGCCTCCCAGTCAAGCGGTGTTGATCAGGATTTCAGCTTGTAGCCTGTTCTGAACAGCCACCAGACCCAGACACAGCTGGCAAGGGTAAAGCCGGCGGTGGTGATCACGCCTGTGGAGAGGGCCGTGTTGGACACGCCGATGAAACCTGCCCGGAAGCCGTCGATCAGGTAGAAGATGGGATCGAAATGCGCAGCCGTCTGGAAGGGTTCAACCAGGACCTTGATGTCGTAGAAAGTGCCGGACAGGAAGGTCAGCGGCACGATCACGAAATTGGTGATGGCGGCCAGGTGGTCGAACTTTTCAGCCCAGATACCAGCAATCGCGCCCAGCGCGGCAAGGAAGATGGTTGCCATCAGGCTGAACCAGATGATCGGCCAGATCATCGCGATGTTGAGACTTGCAAGCCCTGAGAAGTGTATGGCGAGCCCGCCGATCACACCGACCATGATACCGCGGGTCACCGCGCCGAAGATAAATCCAAGCGTCAGCTCAAGCGGCGAGAGAGGCGGCATCAGGAAGTCGACCTGGCTACCCTGTACCTTGGCGATGGTCAGGGAGGAAGACGTATTCTGGAAGGCGTTCTGGAGCATCGACATGATGATGAGGCCAGGCGCCAGGAAGGCATTGTAATCCAGCCCGGCAAAGTCCCCCGTCAGCTCACCGCGATTGCCGAAGGCGAGTTTAAAGACGGTCATGAAGAGAAGCGTCGTGATGACCGGCGCAAACAGCGTCTGCATCCAGACTTTCAGGAACCGGCCCACCTCACGCTTGTAGAGGGTCCAGAGGCCGATCCAGTTGATCGCACCATAATTGCGTGGCGGGGCAGGAAGCGGGCGGGCATCTGCAGAAATCTGATCGCTCATGCGCGCTATTTAGGGGCTCGGCCCCGCAATGACGATAGCTAAAAGACGCTTTGGCAAGGATTTTTCCGTTCTGTCCACAGGCTGATACTATATATAGAAAGGTTGTGGAGAACCCGTATCAGCATATTGTGTTTCGTTTCGGCTTCGGTACGATATCTAGGTGTTCAGCACGGCGGCGAATTTCTGTCGTCACAATATCTAGGGTCGCATAACGCCAGGAGGCCATTCAATGTCTTGGACCGAAGATCGCGTCGATGTTCTGAAAAAACTGTGGGCAGAAGGTCACTCAGCCAGCCAGATCGCAAAACAGCTCGGGGGCGTGACCCGGAATGCTGTGATCGGCAAGGTGCACCGTCTTGGTCTGTCGGGCCGCGCCACGCCGTCGCGCCCGGTGAAACGCCCGCCGCGTCTGGCCCGGCCGAAGCCGCAGCTGCAGACAGAGGGGACCGTGCAGGCTCAGACATCATCACCAACCGACGAAAACCGGATTCGCCGCTCCGATCAGCAGGCAATTCTGTCCGCGCTCGCCCCGGCGCCGGTGGCCGACGGGGAAGCGGCGACAATCCTGACGCTGCGCGACTCAATGTGCAAATGGCCGATTGGCGATCCGGCCGACCCGCAATTTGCCTTCTGCGGGCGCAAATCCGATTGCGGTCCTTACTGCGCCGAACATGCGAAAGTCGCCTTCCAGCCCCAACGCAAGCGTGAGCGCAAGCGCGAGGATGAACAGGAAGCCCGCAAGATCGCTGGCTAGGGCGCGTTCGCCTTCAGGCATGAATAAAAAAGGCCGGACCTGCCTTGCGCGGGTCCGGCCTTTTTTTGGGACGTGTGGAAAACCGGTCAGGGTCAGGCCGCCTCGGTCTCGACCTTCTCACCCAGATCCTTGGGCTCCTGGACCTCAAACAGGTCCGCTTCACGCGACATCCAGTCGGCGACCTTTTCCTCTTCCACGCCAAGCTGGCGCAGGATATCGGCTGCCATCTCAATCCCCTTGGGTTCACCCATGGCAAGCCAGGCCCGCATCCCGAGGTTTGCGAAGCGGCGGCGGTCGGCTTCATTGTCGACCGAGACAAAGCGGGGCGTGTCAGGGAATTCGCGCTGGGCGGCGGGGGTGAGGTCCCGGGAGACCTCATAGCGCGGGGCACCGATAACGACCGCGCGTGGATTGGGCCCGGCGACCGCTTCCACCAGACGCAGATTGGCAGCATTGCCAAACGACACTTTGTAGCCGTCGGCAATGGCAGAGACGAAACGCTCAGGTTCGGCATCGAGACAGACATGCGGGATATTGTGGTCGGCCAGCGCATCGGCAGCCAGACGGCCGGCCGGGGTCATGCCGAAGATGATGACCGGCCTGTCCGGCCCGATAGGCGTGATCTCGTTGACGGGCCGCGTCTGTCCCTTGAACATGTTGGCGATCTTGCGCGACAGCTTCATCCCGCCTGCTGCCCAGAAGGGGGCAATGGCAAGGGACAGCGCGATGGAGGCCACGGCGATCGTGTCCAGGGCGGCCGGAACGGCGTCGGTCGTCATGACAAGGATGGAGAGGACGACCAGGGTGAATTCAGACCCCTGCGCCAGCAGGAAGGAGAGCTGGATACTGCCCGGATTGCTCCATTTGTTGAGCCGGGCCGCAGCAAAGCCGGTCAGCGTTTTCACAACGAGGATGGCAAGTGTGACGGCAAGGACAATCGGCCAGCGATTGATCAGCACGCCAAGGTCGACCGACAGGCCAACCGACATGAAGAAAAAGGAAAGGAGCAGCCCCCGGAAAGGCCCTGTTTCCATCTGGACCTGATGGCGGAATGCGGTACCGGAAACGGCGAGACCAGCCAGAAAGGCGCCGAGTGTCAGCGAAAGCCCGAGATAGGCCGTGGCCGAGGCAGCCCCCAGCACGAGCAGCAGGGTCACCGCTGTAAAAGCTTCCTGATTGCGCGTCTGGGCGAGGCCCCGCAGGACAGGCCCCATGAGATAGTGGCCGGCCGCGAACGCCACACCGAAAGCCAGAATGGCGACGCCGGCCGCTTTTGCCAGCGTCATTGCAAGCTGCATCCCGTCCCCGTCGCCGCCGAGCGAATTGGCGAAGATCAGCAGGAAGATGGCGACGATGTCCTGAAAGATCAGCACATGCGTGGTCGAGCGACCAAGGGGGCAGGAGCCAAGCCCCCGCTCCACCATCACGCGCGAGACGACAGCGGTAGAAGAGAGACCAAAAGAGATGCCGAGTGCCAGCGCAATGGGCCAGTCGAGGCCAAACATGGTGAGCGCGATGGTGAACGGGACGCTGGTCAGAACCAGGTGCGCCGGCGCAAGACCCATCAGGTCGCGCCGGCTTTCGCGAAGCTCCCGCAGGGAGACGTGCAGGCCGATATCGAACAGCAGGAACACCACGCCGAGCTCTGCCAGAAGGTGCGTGGTCGAGCTTTCCTCAATCAGTCCGAAAACGTGCGGCCCGATGAGGATGCCGACGGCAAGATACCCCACGATGGGAGAAAGTTTGAGCGCTTTTGAGGCCAGAGCTGCCGCCCCGCCCGCCGCCAGAAGCGTCATGGCCGGGATGAGTGCGTCGACTGGTGCTGTTGCGGCATCCGCCATGGCCGTCCTCCTTCGGGGACTATATTGGCTTGTTGTGCGACGAAAGAAAGGCCGCCGCTTCGATTGGAAGCGGCGGCCTTGTCCTGAGGCCGCCATGCACCCCAAGGTGCACGTCCGGCAGATAAGAAGCTCTTTGCGCCCTAGAGCGAACGGCTGACCGAGACGACGAAGTACTCATCAAGGTCATCATCATCGGTTCCGATGAAGCGGAAGTCGAGGTCGAAGCCTTCGAACGAGGTCGTCAGACCAAGCGAGTAGTCGGTGTAGTCGCCGCCTGCGTCAACGAAATCGGAATAGCCGAGCGTCGCGTCGACTGAGAAGATCTCGTTGATCGGCAGACCGACGCTGCCGGAATAGTAGAAGGCGTCGCCAATCTCATAGTAGAATTCCGGCGAGTAGGCGACGGATGCGCCCACTTCAAGCGTGTCACCCAGCGTGGTGCTTGCACCGGCATAGGCTTCGAAGAAGTTCTGCTCTGGATCGTCCGGGGCGTCCGGATACCAGTAATAAATGACGCCGAGATCGAGATCGAATACGCCAACGGTCGGCGTCCAGCCGGCATAGAGGTCGATTTCTGTCGACGTGCCGTCACCGAAGTCGACGCCGGATGCCCAGGTCCCGACATAGAAGCTGTCGCTCGCCCAGTCGAAACCGCCCTGTACCATCGGGGCTTCGTCGGTCTGGGTAATGCCGCGGAAGACATAGTTCGAGGTGAGCGTGACGTTGCCGCTCCACTCGCCAGCATCCTGGGCAAGAGCCGGAGCGGCCATCGCTGCAGCTGCGGCCCCTAATACAGCCAAACGTGTGATTGATTTGAGCATGAATTCTTCCTCCTTTGCATCCTCATCTCGAGGGCCAAAGTGAAGGCGCGCCATGCTCACAGCTATTGTGAACTAAATGTAACCGCAAAATATTGCGTGCCAGCACGAAAAACGGGCAGACGGCGCAAAAATCGCCTGTCAAAAGAGCTGATTCAACATGCTATCTGGCCGTAAGCGGCGCGAATCCGAGGTGGGTGCCAGCATCCACGAGCAAGGTTTCCCCCGTGACGTGGCGTGAAGCATCTGTGAGAAAGAATACTGCAGAATCAGCGATGTCGTCCGGCCCGCTCGCGGCATTTAGGGGCGTCGATTTTGCAACACTCGCCTCAAGACGCTCATACTGTTCGGCATCCATTTCATTCTTGAACCAGCGCGTGCCGATAAAGCCGGGACAGACTGCGTTGACCCGAATGGCCGGTGCCAGCGCGCGGGCAAGAGAAAGCGTCATCGTGTTCAGCGCGCCTTTCGTGGCCGCATAGGCCACCGAGGACCCGATCCCCGTTACCCCCGCGATGGATGAGATATTCAACGCGGCAGAGGCGCGCCCTGTCTGCTCATAGGCCTTTACCATGAGCTCCTTGCAGGCCTGCATCACGAGGAAAGGCCCGGCGACATTGACTGCATATGTGTCGATGAAATCCGCGCGGCTGAGTGCATCGAGGTCCGAGTGGTCGCGTGCGTGGCGGGTTATGCCGGCATTGTTGACAAGGATGTCGAGACGGCCCCAGGCGGAAGCGGCTTCGGCGAGCTTGGCTGCGCCTTCCTCCGTGGACACATCCGCCGCCACAAGCTGAGCCTGTGCGCCGGCCTCATTGCAGGCGGCCACGGTCGCTTCGCCCTCGTCGATACTGCGTGTGCAATTGATGATGACGTCGGCGCCGCGTTCCGCGAGACGAAGCGCAATCGAGCGTCCAAGCCCGGTTGCCGATCCTGTGACGATAGCCTTGCGCCCTGCCAGGTCTTTCTCTGCCATGCCTGTGTCCTTCCCTTTTTGTGACTGTCACTTGCCCCGTCGCGAGCCGTGCCGTCAATAAAGGATCAGGCCTTGTGATAGGGCAGACCTGCCTCAAGGCTTGCTGCGCGGTAGAGCTGTTCGGCCAGCATGACCCGCACCAGCCTGTGGGGCCAGGTCTGCGGTCCGAAGGCCATTGTCTGCGGAAAGGCGGTGCGGATGGCGTCGCCATATCCCTCGGCCCCGCCAATCAGGAAACAGAGATCGGAGAGCCCGTCATCGCGGGCGGACGAAAGCATGCTGGAAAACGCGGTGGAGGTGTGCTGGGTGCCGAACTCATCAAGCCGGATGACGTGTGCTCCATCGGGCACCTTTGCCATCAGCCTGTCGGCTTCGGCATCCAGGCCGCCGGAGGAGTCGACCTCGATCAGGTCGGCGCTGCGAAAGCCGAGCTGGCGGCCAGCTTTGCGGAAACGGTCAAGATAATCGTCGAAAAGCTCGCGCTCAGGGCCTTTTTTGAGGTGGCCGACCGCAAGGATTGTAATCCGCATGCAGCCGTCGCCCGATCAGGCGTGACCGTGCGTGCTGTCGTCAGCCCAGATCTTTTCCAGATTGTAGAAGCTGCGCACTTCCGGACGGAAAAGGTGAACGATGATGTCACCGATATCGAGCAGTACCCAGTCGGCATTCGGCAGGCCTTCGACCTTGACTGGCCGGCCCGTCGCATCCTTCATGGTCTGCGCAAGATGGTCCGCAATGGAAGCAACATGACGCGCTGACCGGCCGGACGCGATAACCATCACGTCGGCGAGGGACGACTTTCCCTGAAGATCAATTGAAATGATGTCTTCGGCCTTATCGTCTTCGAGACTGTTGATGACCGTATCCGCGATCACGCGAATGTCATCAGCGCTGGCTTTGGCGGCCTTTAACGGCTGCGGGCTTGAAGAGGGCAGGGCGTAATCCTTTTTTCCGATTCCGGAAGGAATATAACACGCTCACTGCAGCGGCTCTAGCCTTTTTGCGCGCGTGCGCGCAGCTGCGTTGAGGAAGCCGGGTCGAATGGCGCCTTCAGGAATACCCAGGCAGGCGGCTCGGCAAAAGGCAGCAGCCCGGCATCCCTCTCCCTCAGCCTGCTGGCCGCATACCGCCTGGCAAAGGGCGAGCGCAGGGCGCGCGGGCCGGCGTCAGGACGTGAAACGACACAGAGCGGTAACATCGATGCCACCGACTGCCAGGCTTTCCAGTCATGGAAGTTCTGAAGGCTGTCGGCCCCCATAAGCCAGACAAATCGGGCACGCGGGCAATGGGCGGTAAAGCCATTGATGACGTCCACCGTATAGCGAAGCCCGGCCCAGTGTTCGAAGTCGCTGACGAACATTTTTGGGTTGTGGCCAATCAGTTCGCGCACGGCATGCACGCGCTCATAGAAGTCGGCGGGTTTGCTCTTGAGTGGGTTGCCGCGGGCAGGCAGCCAGTACACCCAGTCGAGGTCAAGCCGCTTCATTGCTGTCTTCGCGACGTGCAGGTGGCCTGAGTGCGGCGGATCGAAAGACCCACCGAAAAGACCGATCCTCTGGGTGGTCTGAGAGGGGGGCAAGGTCCGCACGGGCGGAAGGAAAGAGGTGGTCGGGCTGCTCACAAAGGTCAGGCGCCCTTAAGGGCGGGTCTCGCCATGGCCGCGAACGACGTATTTGAACGTCGTCAGCTGTTCGGCGCCAACGGGCCCGCGGGCATGGATCCGGCCAGTCGCGATACCGATTTCCGCGCCCATGCCGAACTCTCCGCCATCGGCAAACTGGGTGGAGGCATTATGAAGCACGATGCTGGAATCGACCTCGCGCAGGAAGCGTTCAGCGGTGGACCCGTTCTCTGTGATAATCAGTTCGGTATGGCCTGTGCCATAGTTCGAGATATGGGCCAGGGCGCCGTCCAGACCGTCGACAATCTTTATCGACAGAATGGGGGCGAGGTATTCAGTCCGCCAGTCTTCTTCTGTGGCAGCTTCCATATCCGGCAGGATTTTCCGTGCGGCCGCATCGCCGCGCAGCTCGCAGCCACTGTCGCGCAGCGGTGCGGCGATCGCTGGCAGTAGCTTGCTGGCAACGGATGAATTTATCAGCAGGGTCTCAAGTGCCCCGCACACACCCGTGCGCCGGAGTTTGGCGTTGTAGACAAGGTTGACCGCCTTTTCCGGGTCGGCGTCCGCGTCGACATAGGCGTGGCAGAGACCTTCCAGATGGCCGATGACCGGGATGCGGGCGTCTTGCTGCACCCGGGCCACAAGGCCCTTGCCACCGCGCGGGACGATCACGTCGAGATTGCCGCCAAGGCCTGACAGCATATGGCCAACAGCCTCACGCTCGCGCGTATCGACCAGCTGGATCGCATCGGCCGGCAGGCCCGCCCCCTTAAGTCCTGAACGCAGCGCCGTCGCGATGGCCAGGGCCGAATTGAGACTTTCGCTGCCGGCGCGCAGGATCGCCGCATTGCCGGACCGCAGACAAAGTGCCGAGGCATCGGCTGTCACATTGGGCCGGGATTCATAGACAATGCCGATGACGCCCAATGGGGTGCGCACGCGCGAAATATCCAGCCCTGAGGGGACCTGCCAGTTTGCAATCGTTTCGCCGACCGGATCAGGCAGGTTTGCAATCTTGCGGACAGCGTCGCTCATGGCGCGCATACGGTCCGGTGTGAGAAGAAGGCGGTCGAGCATGGCTTCGCTGAGGCCCTTTTGCCTGGCGCCTTCCATGTCACGTGCATTCGATTTCAGAATGTCCTCGCTGGAGGTTTCCAGCGCATCTGCCATCGCGTTGAGACCCTTGGTGCGGCTGTCCGCTGTAAGCTGTGACAGGCGGGATGATGCCGCACGTGCGCGCTGACCCATTTCCAGCATGGTGTCGGCAAGGCTTGTTTCAGAAGAACGCATGATCCGGCTCATGACAGGCTGTGTGCCGGAAACAGAAGGTGCGCGCAAGACGGCTGTCCAATCGGCGCGCCGGTCCCTTTGCGTCAGCCGCGCCAGAAGCGCGCAGTCATCAGCGTAAAGACGGAAACAAATTCGAGGCGGCCAAGCAGCATGGCGGTCAGGCAAACCCATTTCGCCGGCTCGGGAATGCCCTGGAAGGTGCTTGAAGGGCCGATCTCCGGGCCAAGCCCGGGGCCCACATTGGAAATGCTCGTTGCCGCGCCCGAGATTGACGAGAGGGTATCCATACCGGTCAGCGAGAGGAGAACCGCTGCGATCACGAATGTCGCCATGTAGAGGAAGACGAACACCATGACCGACTGCAGCGTGTCGGAGGAGACGACCCGCCCGGCATAGCGGACCCGGACAATACGGTTGGGCCTGACGATCTGGGCAGCATAGGCGGTCACTGCCTTGAAGCTGATTTCCAGCCTGAACATCTTGATGCCACAGGCCGCAGACCCTGCGCAGCCGCCAAGGAAGGTTGCGATAAGGAAGATGACGGCGGCAGGGCCACCCCAGGTGTCATAGGGGGCCGACGCGTAGCCTGTCCCCGTCATGATCGAGATGATGTTGAACAGAGCCTGCCGGAAGCCGTGAAAGATGTGGTCGAAGACCGGCGGGTCGACCACCGCCTCATGCCAGACCACGATGACCGTGGCAAAGCCTACGGCCAGCCAGAAATAGAGCCGGGGCTGGGGGTCGTTTGCGAAAGGGCGCCACCTGCCGTGGAGGATGAGCAGGGTCAGCAGGCTGAAGGGCAGCCCGGCGATGAACATGAAGACGGTGGCGGCATAGGCGGCAGGCGTATCGGCAAAATAGCCGAATGACGCATCATGGGTGGAAAAGCCGCCCGCGGACATAGTCGTCATGGAATGGGTGATGGCGTCAAAGGCCGTCATGCCGCAGAAAGCATAGGTCATCGCGCAGATCATGGAGATGACAAGGTAGACGATGCCCGTCTGCGCGGTAATTTCCGTGATACGCGGCAGGAATTTGCCGGACATGTCAGAGCTCTCGATCTGGAAGAGCTGCATCCCGCCGACGCGAAGCATCGGCAGGATCACGATGGCGGTCACAATGATGCCGATACCGCCGATCCATTGCAGGATAGCCCGCCAGAGAAGGATGCCGCGCGCTGTCGTATCGAGCCCCGTCATCACGGTGGCGCCCGTCGTCGTAAGCCCCGATACCGTCTCGAACATGGAGTCCGTAAAGGACATGCCATAGCTGATGAACGGTATCGTCGCGATCAGCGGCAGGGCGATCCAGATCACGACCGTCAGGAGAAAGGCTTCGCGGGCCCCGGAAGAGGGCGGTGCGCCGCCGGACAGGACGGCAAGACCAGAACCGATCAGAATGCTCACAGCCGCCGACACAAGGAAGATGGGCCATTGGTCCGACTGGTCGGCAATGTCGAGCAGGGCAGAGGGGATCATGGCCGCGCCCAGCAGGGCGACCATGATGCCTATTGCGAAGATGACGGCTCTAATCTGCATCGCGCGGTGCCTTTAGCATCGTTTGCAGGCCTGCGCGGAGAATTTCTTCATCGGCGGGTTCCATGAAGGGCACGGGCGCAGGGGAAGGCGCCCTGCCTGCGAAAAAGTTAAAAAAGGCTGCAAAAAAAATTAGTCAGCAAAACGTCAGAAGTTAACGGTCTGTAAACGATGATATTTCAACGCCCTAGGCTGGGTGCTGACCAAATCGCGCGTCACATGTTCCGGTTTATTCCTTTTATGTTCCCAATATGGCCGCTTGTGGATGGCGCCAAACACCATCTCTGCCCATTGGTGCCCTAGCTTGCCCATGCTATCCCAAATCATATTAAAGCTGTCCCAATGGCGGGATGATGGGTGCAAGGGTTTCTCGCGGTGTTTGTCTCTACCTATGAAACTGCGCTTGATGCGAAGGGCCGGGTCTCCGTCCCGGCGTCTTTCCGCGCAGCTCTGGGTGGCGGCTCACGCATCTTTGTCTGGCCTGCGCTCGACGGGTCGGGATGCCTTGAGGGCGGCGGCGATGAGCTGATGGCCGTCTACCGCCAGACGCTGGCCCGGATGGCGCCCACAGACCCCAAGCGGCGCGCCTTCATGCATGCGATCTTCACCCGCTCGGCCGATCTCAAGATGGACGATACCGGCCGGATCACGCTGCCCGCCCACCTTCTGGAGGCCGCCGGCATCACCAAGAAACTGGTCTTTGCCGGGGCGTTCGACCGCTTCCATATCTGGGAGCCGGACCGCTTCCAGGCCTTCGATGAGAAGATGGCGCAGACAGCTCTGGAAAATCAGGATGCGCTCAATGAGCCGTTCCAGCAGGCCCTCAATGCAGGCAACCTGCCCAGCGTGCCGGCTGGCGGCGCGGGGGGTGACTGATGGGGCATGTTCCCGTTCTTCTGAATGAAGTGGTCGCCGGGCTTGCGCCGCGTGATGGCGATCTCATCGTTGACGGCACGCTGGGTGGCGGTGGTTATACGCGCGCGATCCTGCAGGCGGCCGACTGCCGCGTGATCGGCATCGACCGCGATGAGACCGCAATCCGCCGCGCCGAACAATCGACCGAACCCGGTTTTGACCGCCTCACGCCAGCGCTTGGCTGTTTTGGTGACATGAAGGCGCTGGTTGCGGGCCTTGGTCACGAGGGCGTTGACGGGGTCACGCTCGACCTCGGCGTCTCGTCCTTTCAGATCGACGAAGCAGAGCGCGGCTTTTCCTTCATGCGCGATGGGCCGCTCGACATGCGTATGGGCGGTAACGGGCCGACGGCCGCTGACGTCGTTAATACCCTGGGGGAGCGCGACCTTGCCAACATCCTCTTCCGGCTGGGTGAAGAGCGCCAGTCGCGCCGTATTGCAAAGTCTGTCTGCGAGCGGCGTCTTAAGGCTCCATTCACCACAACCCTCGATCTTGCCAGCCATATAGAAGACGCGATGGGCGGGCGCCGGGGCGCGCGGACGCATCCGGCCACCAGATCATTTCAGGCGATCAGGATGTTCGTCAATGACGAGCTTGGTGAACTCGCCAGAGCGCTGGATGGCTGCGAGGTGTTGCTGAAACCTGGAGGCCGCCTGGCCATCGTGACGTTCCATTCGCTGGAGGACAGGATGGTCAAGCAGTTCCTGAAAGAAAGGGCTGGCCAGACGGGCGGAGGCTCACGCTACCTGCCCGCGCCCGAAGAGGGGCCCGAGCCGAGTTTCAACCTTGTTCAGCGCAAGGCCATAGAGCCGGGCGAGGCCGAAGTGTCTGCCAATCCCCGTGCCCGGTCGGCAAGGCTTCGTCTTGCGACCCGCACAGATGCGCCGGCATGGGGCGAACCGGTCGATACCGGTCTCGACCTTCCTTCAATTGAAAGCGTGGAGGTCTCCTCATGAGCCGCCGCGCCTTTCTGGTCGGGCTGGGCGTTGTCGCCCTGCTCGTTTTCAGCCTCTACCGAGCAAAATATGGCGCCCGCGAAAGCGCCGAGGAGATCGACCGGGTTGAATCCCGGATCGAGGAGGCTGTGTCCGAACGCAAGCTCCTGCTTGGGGAGCTGAGCCACCTTTCCCGTCAGGAATGGATCGAGGAATATGCCCGCAATGAGCTTGGCATGGCGCCGCCGCGCGCTGACCAGTTCATCCGCGAAGAGGATCTCCCCCACATTCTTGGCCCCGTAGACAGCGCACCGCCTGAAGCAGGGGAGGTGTCGGATGACTGATGCATCGCTCGACAGACCAGAGGGCTCGGCGCTGCGGGCGCGCATTGTTTCGCTCGTCCTTTGCTTCGGCTTTGCCGCCGTCACCTTCAAGGCGGGGCTGGTCTCGCTCGCCGGCGCCTCTGAAGGCACCGGTGTCGCGCACGTCTTTGAGGAGAAGGTGCCGCGCGCCGATATTGTGGACCGGCACGGCGTCCTGCTGGCGACCTCCGTGCAGGTCTATTCCCTGTTTGCCGACCCGCGGGCGATCTGGGATCCGCGCGCGGTGGCGAAGGGTATTGTCAGTGTTTTTCCCGACATGGATGCAGAGGCCCTGACAGCCAGGCTTTCGGACAATGACCGCGCCTTTGTCTGGATCCGGCGGGGCCTCACCCCGCGCCAGCGAAAGGCTGTTTTTGATCTCAATCTTGAGGGGCTCGGCTTTCGTGAGGAGAGCCGCCGCGTCTATCCGCGCCGCTCCCTGGCCGGCCATGTGCTCGGTTATGCCAATACGGATGGAGAGGGGATCGCCGGGGTTGAGTTCGCGCAGGATGAAAAGCTCGCCGCCGGCGGCGAGCCCCTGCGTCTCACAATCGATTCAAGCATCCAGCACATGCTGGAAACAGAGCTGTCGGCTGCCGCTGTAGAGTATGAGATCGAGGGCGCGGCAGGTGTCATCCTTGATGCGCGCGAAGGCGAGGTGCTTGGTCTGGCCAGCTGGCCGCCGATTGATCCGAACCGGGCCCACAAACTGGCGGGCGATGACCCGGCGCGGACAAATCGCGCTGTGAGTTCCGTTTTTGAGTTGGGGTCAGTCTTCAAGCCGATCACCATCGCGGCGGGGATCGACACTGGCGCCATCCGCCCATCCGACAGTTTTGATGTCGATGAGCCGGTCGTGATTTCCGGGCGGCGCATCTCCGATTCCCATCATATCCCCGGCCCGCTTTCGCCTGCGGAAATCGTTTCCCAGAGCTCCAATATCGGCACCGTCAAGGTGGCCATGATGCTTGGCGCGCGCCGTCAGCAGGATGCGCTTGAAAGTCTCGGGCTGATGGAGCGCTCGCCGGTTGAGCTGGCGGGCAGCGCCGATCCCATCCTGCCCTCCCGCTTCGACGAAATCCACGCCGCGACCATCAGCTATGGTCACGGTATCGCCGTCTCCCCGCTTTCCTTTGCCGGGGCTTTCTCGATGTTCGCCAATAGCGGCGAGGTCGTAGAGCCGACCCTCATCATCGATCCAGATAAAACACGCGACGTGCACCGCGTCGTTTCCGCGCCCACGGCGTCTCTGGTGACGCAGATGCTGCGCGACGCTGTGCTGACGGGCACGGGCAAACAGGCCGAAGTCGCAGGCTACAGAGTTGCCGGGAAAACCGGGACAGCGGAGAAGCCTGTCCCTGGCGGTTATTCGCACAGCGCCAATATTGCCTCATTTGCGGCGGTCTTTCCCGCCGACCGTCCTCAATATGTCGTATTGATCGTGCTGGATTCTCCCAAGGCGGCTGTCGGACGTGGACGCACCGCGGCCTGGAATGCAGCGCCGACTGCCGGGCGGGTCATCAACCGGATCGCGCCTGCGCTGGGTGTGGAGCCGTATTTCGACGATCCCGACCGCTTTGAGAACCCGCTTGTACGCTCTGTCGCAGAAAGGAGAGGCGCGCTGTGAACCTCGCTGCCCTGTTCCCCGGAAAGAACCTGCCTGCAACGGTCGAGGTGACCGGTCTTTCTGCTGATAGCCGCAAGATCAGGCCGGGTTTTGTCTTTGCCGCGCTGAAAGGCGTGGCCGCCGATGGGCGGGAGTTTATTCCACAGGCCATCGAAAAGGGCGCGGCGGCGATCATCGGGCATGATCTGCCCGATACTGGCGACGCTGTGGCCATCGAGGTCGAGGAACCGCGCCTTGCGCTCGCGACGGCTGCGGCGGCTTTCTATGCGCGCCAGCCTCAGCATGTTGTCGCCGTGACGGGCACGAATGGCAAAAGCTCGACTGTCGATTTTCTGCGCCAGATCTGGGAAAGCGCCGGTCTGACCGCGGCCTCCATGGGGACGCTCGGCGCTATCGGGCCTCAGGGGCATATCGATCTTGGCCACACCACGCCGGACCCCGTCGCCATTCATGAGACGCTTGCCAAGCTTGCCGACCAGGGCGTGACGCATTGCGCAATGGAGGCATCCTCACATGGCCTCGTCCAGTACCGCCTCGATGCGGTGAAGCTGTCGGCTGGTGCCTTCACCAATCTGACGCAGGACCATCTCGATTATCACGCCGACATGGACGAGTACCGGGCAGCCAAGATGCGGCTCTTTTCAGAGCTCCTGCCTGAGGGCGCCCCGGCCATCATCAATGCCGACAGCCCGGAAAGAAACGCTTTTGAGGCGGGCGCGAAGGCGCATGGCCTGACCCCCTTGTCGGTGGGCTGGCGCGGCGATGACCTCAAGATCTGTGAACTGATGCCCAAGGCGACGGGGCAGACGCTCTTCCTCAAATGGCGCGGCGAAGAGACCGAGGTCGACCTTCCGCTCATTGGGGAGTTCCAGGCGCTGAATGCGCTCACGGCTGCAGGCCTTGCGCTGGCGCTCGGTGCATCGCTCGATGATATCCGCAAGGGACTTGCCGCTCTCAAGCCGGTCAAGGGCCGGCTGGAATTTGTCGGGGAGACGGACGCGGGCGCCGGCGTATTCGTGGACTATGCGCACACGCCGGATGGCCTCGACACGCTGATCCGTGCGGCGCGTCCGCACACGGCGGGCCGTCTCTTTGTGATCTTCGGCTGCGGCGGTGATCGTGACCGCAAGAAGCGCCCCATCATGGGCGAAGTCGCCGTTAAGCAGGCCGACGTGGTCATCGTTACGGACGACAATCCGCGATCTGAAAACGCTGCAGACATCCGCAAGGCGGTTCTGGAAGGCGCGAAGGGTGCGCTTGAGATCGGCGACCGCGCCGAAGCCATCCATCATGCCGTGGCTGAACTGAAGGCGGGCGACACACTTCTTATTGCCGGCAAGGGCCATGAGACCGGCCAGATTGTCGGTGACAAGGTCCACCCGTTCTCTGACCAGGATACAGCGCTTGCAGCGCTGAAGGAGCGTAAGGGATGACGACCCGGCCGCTCTGGACGTCCGAAGAGATTGCTGAGGCTACTGGAGGGCGCGTGACTGGCGTGTTCGAAGCCGGCGGCGTCTCCATCGACACGCGTTCGCTTGCAAGCGGCGACCTGTTCGTTGCGCTGAAAGACGTCCGTGATGGCCATGATTTTGTGCCGGCCGCTTTCGAGGCGGGTGCGAGTGCCGCGCTGGTCAGCCGTGAGGTGGAGGGTGCGACGGGCCCGCTGATCATCGTCGATGATGTCATGGTGGCGCTTGAGGCGCTCGGTATCTATGCCCGCGAACGGGCGGCGGATGCGGTCCGCATCGCCGTGACCGGCTCTGTCGGCAAGACCAGCGTGAAGGAAATGATCGCCCGCATCCACCGCGGCGCCGGCCGGGCGCACTGGTCGGTCAAGAGTTTCAACAATCACTGGGGCGTGCCTCTCACGCTCGCCCGGATGCCGGCCGATACCGAATTCGCCGTCTTCGAGATCGGCATGTCGACGCCGGGTGAGATCGCGCCGCGCTCGAAAATGGTCGCCCCGCATGTCGCCGTGATCACCAAGATCGCTCCCGCTCACCTCGAGGGTCTTGGCTCTATAGAAGGTGTGGCGCGGGAAAAGTCAGATATCGCGGCGGGCCTCATGGAGCCGGACGGCGTTGTCGTTCTGCCTGCGGCAGATGAATGGCTTCCGACGCTTGTGGAGCGCGTGCGTGAACTGAAACCGAATGCCCCGATTGCTGTGTTCGGACACGAGGGAGATGGCGCAAAGCTGGACTGGATTCCTAATCGTGACGGGGGATCGTGGATCGAGGCCTATGGCAGCGCCGGCGGGATGAGCCACATCGCGCTCGATACGCTGACCTGCAAGCTGGACGTAGAAATCCATGCTGTGGGCGAGCACTGGGCTGAGAATGTGGCATGCGCCCTGTTGGCCGCGGGCCTCAACAGCTCCGTCGACCTCTATCAGGCAGCGCTGGACCTTTCCGGCTATTCCCCGCCGGCCGGGCGCGGAACAGCGGAATTGCTCGCTATTCCCGGCGGCGGGGCCTTCGTCCTCGTGGATGACGCCTACAATGCCAACCCGGAATCCATGCGCGCCGCCTTGAAGAGTTTTGCCTCAAGAGAGGGAAAGCGGCGGCTGGTTGCGCTCGGGGAAATGCTGGAAGTCGGCGCGACCTCCGAAAAAGAACATATGTCGCTCTCAAAACCTCTGATTGAGACGGGTGCGGCCGTCGCCTTCCTGGCGGGCGCAGGAATGCGGCCGCTGCAGGGCGTCATCGAATCACAGATAGAATCGCACTGGGCTGAGAAGGCTGACGGGCTGGATTCGACAGTAAAAAACTCTCTGAAAGACGGCGATCTCCTCTTGATCAAAGGCTCGAATGCCTCCGGGATGGGCAAGCTCGCAGACAGGTTGCGCCAGTGGAGCAAGACCGCAGACGGGCAGGTGATGGACAGCGGCTCCAACGGGGCTGCAGGGGGTCGCGATGCTGTATGAGCTGCTGGCGGCGGATGACGGACTCTTCCGTCTTTTCAACTACACGACGTTCCGTACAGGCGGCGCGATCGTCACCGCATTCCTCTTTTCCGTGCTCACCGGCGACTGGGTCATTGCCAAGCTGAGAGAGCGTCAGGGCAAGGGCCAGCCGATCCGGGACCTGTCGCTTCAGGCCCAGCTTGAAAAGCGCGGCACCCCCACAATGGGCGGCTTCCTCATCTGGATCGGGCTCCTGCTGGCGACCCTTCTCTGGGCTGACCTCGGCAACCCATACATCTGGACCGTCCTGTTCGTGACGGTCGCCTTCGCTTTCCTCGGTTTCCTCGATGACTATGCAAAGGTGACCAAGCAGACCGACGCGGGTGTTTCTGCGAAGGTCCGCTTGATGGTGGAGTTTCTCGTGGCCGCGCTGGCTGGTGCTTTCATCATGGGACTTCACGGCGCGAACACGCCGCTTGGTCACGCTGAATGGGGCCCACTCAACGACGTCGCGCAGTACATTGCCTCGCTAGCGCCTCAGACCAGCCTCGACCCGAATGATCAGAGCTTTTCCGGCGGGGTCGCCGTCCCGTTCGTGAATGACTATTTCGTCCCGCTCGGCGGCTTCTTCATCCTTTTTGCCATGGTCGTCATCGTCGGCTCGGCCAATGCCGTGAACTTCACCGACGGCCTTGATGGCCTTGCCATCGTTCCGGTGATGTTTGCCGCTGCCTCCTATGCGCTCATCGCCTATCTGACGGGCAACATCATCTTTGCCGACTATCTCGGCATCCAGTTCACGCCTGGGGCTGGAGAGATGGGTGTCCTGCTCGGCGCGATGATCGGGGCAGGGATGGGCTTTCTATGGTTCAACGCCTATCCGGCGACTGTCTTCATGGGCGATACCGGGTCACTTGGCCTCGGCGGGCTGATCGGCGTCGTCGCCGTCGCCGTCAAGCATGAGTTCGCCCTTGCGATTATTGGCGGCCTGTTCGTTATCGAAGCGCTCTCCGTCATGATCCAGGTGGGCTGGTTCAAGGTCACCAAGCGCCTCACGGGCACCGGCAAGCGCGTCTTCCTGATGGCCCCGCTCCACCACCATTTCCAGAAGGAGAACTGGCCCGAGACCAAGGTCGTCGTCCGCTTCTGGATCCTGTCTGTCCTGTTCGCCCTCGCGGGCCTTGCCACGCTGAAGCTGAGGTAGCCCGCACCCGATGATCCCTATTACCGAATATGCTGGAAGAGACGTTGCGGTGTACGGCCTCGGCCGGACAGGCCTCGCGGCTGCGCGCGCCTTGAAAGCCGGTAAGGCAAAGGTCCATGCCTGGGATGACAATGAGGCCAGCCGGGCCAGGGCGGAAGCCGAAGGCATTCCGGTGTCGGATCTCAACAAACGCGACTGGCAGAACTTCGCCGCCCTTGTCCTTTCGCCCGGAATACCGCTGACACACCCCCAGCCACACCGTCTGGTCCGCCTGGCGCAGATGACCAATGTCCCGGTGGTCGGCGATATGGAGCTCTTTGCGCGCGCCGTTCAGTCCCTGCCGGAAAGGGGGCGTCCAAAAGTCATCGGTATCACCGGCACCAACGGCAAATCCACGACCACCGCCCTTATCGGTCACATCCTGAAGGAGTGCGGGCTCGACGTGCATGTCGGCGGCAATATCGGTACAGGCGTGCTCGACCTGCCGGCGCTGCACGCCAATGCCTATTATGTGCTGGAGCTTTCCTCCTACCAGCTCGACCTTGTCAAAAGCCTGCGCTGTGACGTTTCGGTTCTGCTCAACATGTCGCCTGACCATCTGGACCGCCATGGCGACATGTCCGGCTATGTCGCGGCCAAGAAACGTATCTTCAATAATCAGACGCGCGGCGACACGGCAGTGGTGGCGGTCGATGACAAACACACTCAGTGCATCGCCATGGAGCTGGCCGGGCGCGGCGATGTCCGTCTGGCGCGCGTGTCGTCCGAATTCGCGCTCGGCCGGGGCGTCAGCGCCATCGATGGCAAACTGTTCGACAGCCTTGCCAGTAATGCGGTCCGCGTGGGTGACCTTGGCGAGTCTGCCACACTGCCGGGTCGCCACAACTGGCAGAATGCGGCGGCTGCCTATGCCGCCTGCCGCGCGTTGGGTCTTGATCCGGGCCGTATTTTCGCCGCCATCACGACCTTTCCGGGCCTTGCCCATCGTATGGAGCAGGTCGGCGAGATTGATGGCGTGCGGTTCGTCAATGACTCCAAGGCCACCAATGCGCAGGCCGCCGAACAGGCTCTTCGTGCCTATCCACGCGTCTACTGGATCGCTGGGGGGCGTGCCAAGGAAGGCGGTATCGAGCCGCTGCTTCCACTGATGGATCATGTCGCCAAGGCTTATCTGATCGGTGAAGCGGCCGACGATTTTGCCCGGACGCTGGACGGCAAGACGGCGCATGAGACCACAGGCACCCTGGAAAAGGCGGTGGCCGATGCGTTTCGGGACGCCAAAGCCTCCGGCGATGAAAATCCGATCATCCTCTTGTCGCCTGCCTGCGCGAGCTTTGACCAGTTCAAGGATTTCGAGGCGCGTGGCGACTCGTTCCGCGAAGCCGTCGAGGCGCTGGGCGGTGACGCACTTCGGCCTGTCATGCAGGAGTCGGCATGAGCGTGTCGCTCGGCAATACGGTGGTCCTGCCCCGGTCCGGTTCAGCGGTCAGTGAGTGGCGCCTCAGTGTCGACTGGCCCATCCTTGCCGCCGCGCTGACGCTTCTGGGGCTTGGCCTCATGCTGTCTCTCGCCGCCGGGCCGCCTGCCGCAGAGCGCCTCGGTTACGCCGACCCCTATCATTTCGTGAAGCGCCATTGCGTCTTTGCCGCTGGCGCTGTGGCCGTGCTGACCCTCTCCAGCATGCTGAGCCAGGTCTGGGTCCGGCGGGCCTCTGCGCTGATCTTTTCCGGATCTTTCGTATTGCTCGTCGCGATCCTCCTTGTTGGCCACGAAGCCAAGGGCGCAGAGCGCTGGGTGCAGATCGGCGGGTTCACCTTGCAGCCATCGGAATTTGTGAAGCCCGCACTGATCGTCCTGACGGGCTGGCTGCTGGCCCAGCGCAATCTCTATCCTGGCGGGCCATGGGGCGTGATCGCTCTGGTCTTCTATGTCGTGATCCTTGGCCTTCTGCTGCTCCAGCCGGATGTCGGCCAGTCGGCCCTGCTGACAGCCGCCTTCATCGCTACCTTCTTTGTCTCTGGCCTGCCCTGGCGCTGGGCGGCGGCTTTCTTTGCCGGGGGTGTCGCACTCTGCGGCGCGCTATACGCCCTGCTGCCGCACGTGCGCTACCGGGTGAACAGCTTCATCAACCCATCCGACTATGACACCTACCAGATCGACAAGGCGTCGGAGGCGATTGCGCGCGGGGGCTTCCTGGGCGCCGGGCCGGGCGAGGGGACGGTGAAGACCAGTCTGCCGGACGCCCATACCGACTTCATCTATGCTGTGCTTGGCGAGGAATTCGGCTATGTGGCTGCGCTCCTGGTGATCGGGCTTTTCGGCTATATCTGCTGGCGCGGGCTGCGCGCGGCCTCTCGGGTGCGCGATCCCTATCCGCGTGCCGCCGCCTCCGGCCTTTTTACCCTGTTCGGGCTGCAGGCGGCGATTAATATCGGGGTCAATGTCAGCCTCATTCCACCCAAGGGCATGACGCTGCCTTTTATTTCCTATGGCGGGTCTTCCATGATCGGCATTGCGCTTACGCTCGGCCTCGCCCTGGCGCTCATCCGGCGACAGAGTTCGTCCGCATGGGTGCGGTATGGCTGACAAACCTCTCGTCATCATAGCTGCCGGCGGCACAGGCGGACACATGTTTCCGGCGGCCGCCTTCGCAGAGGAGATGCGTTCGCGCGGCTGGCAGGTTGGTCTTATCAGCGATGCGCGCGGGCTTTCCTATGCCAGTGAATTTCCGGCCGACTGGAAGCAGGAAGTCGGTGCGGCCAGCCCGAATCTGCGCAAGCCCTGGACCTTGCCGGGCGCTGCCCTGAAAATCTGGCGTGGTATTTCACGGGCGACGCGCCCGATGAAGGAGACCAGACCGGCTCTTGTGGCGGGCTTTGGTGGCTATCCGGCCTTCCCGGCGCTCAGCGCGGCGCGCCGGCGCAAGATCCCGATCCTTATCCATGAACAGAACGCCGTTCTCGGACGGGTGAACCGCCAGTTTGCATCGAAAGCGAAGGTGGTTGCCTCAGGCTTTCCGCGTCTCGACCGTCTGCCAGACGGAGTGCGGCATGCCCCGGTCGGCAATCCCGTGCGCGCGCCCATTGCGGCCAAGCGTGATGTGCCATTCCCGCCCACCGATGGCGAGCTGACGATCTTCATAACCGGCGGCAGCCAGGGGGCCCGTATCCTGGGTGAGATCATTCCGCTTGCCATTGCCAACCATCTGCCGGCACCGCTCCGGGCGCGGCTGAAAGTCGTTCAGCAGGTTCGCGAAGAACAGCTGGATGATGTGCGCGCCGTTTATGACAATGTCGCCGTTCGCCATGAGCTGAAGTCTTTCTTTTCCGACATGCCGGAGCGGCTTGCTGCCGCCCATCTCATCATGGCGCGGTCCGGTGCGGGCACGGTGAGCGAGATCGCGGCGGTCGGACGCCCCTCCATCCTTATCCCGCTCAAGATCGCTATGGACGATCACCAGACCGCGAATGCAGAAGCGCTGGTGGAGGCTGGCGCTGCCGATGTCGTTCTGGAGGACAATCTCTACCCGAATCTGCTGGGCGAACTGATCAAGGTGCGCCTTGAGGACGAGGCGGGCCTGAAGGAGCGGGCAGAGCGGGCGAAAGCTGCAGGCACGGTGACCGCCGCGCGCGACCTTGCGGACCTCGCAGAGAAGGCCGCCGGGCGCTAGGCGACCTCACGGCAGGCATGCGTACGGTGCATCGTCGCCTGCTTGAGCCACTCCCAGCCAAAGGCGTCTTCACTATCCCCATGCTTGCGCCGAAGATCCAGGCGCTCAAGGGCTTCCTCCAGTGTGGGCTCGTGGCCTTCGGGCACCCACCACATCACGAAGTGCATTTCCGCCATGAGCTCAAACCATTCAGCCCGGCGTTCATAGAACTTCTTGTGCACTGTGCCCCAGACAAAACGTTCGAGGCTTTCGACATCCTTCCAGACGGTGAGATTGGAGACATATTGAGGGTCGCCGCCGATCTTTGCCTCGGTGTTGCCGGTTCCCGGTTCACCGGAGCCTTCCATCATCCAGACAAAGCCCGGCATGCGCTTGCCGAGGCTGTTGACCATGTCGAGATTGTCCATGAATTCGCGGACCCTTGGGTCGTCCGTGGGGGCGACGAGCCGCCCGACATTCAGTTCAGCGAGATGCATGTTCATCAGCCTGTTCTCCTCATCCTCGCTATAACTGGCGTGGCCGCGAGAGAGGCGCAAGCCGACCCTGCCTTTAAATCGCCCCCTCGCAGCCATGTCAGCATGCAGGTGCTTGCCTAGTCTGGTCTCCCCACGCTACTGCGGAAGTCCCTTTGTCCCATGCCTTTTGAAGTCTCATCCCGAATGCCAAACAAACCTTCGCCCTTTGATCTCGGTCCGGCCCATCTTGTTGGTATAGGCGGGATCGGCATGTCCGGGATCGCCGAGATCATGATCAATCTCGGCTACAAGGTTCAGGGCTCGGATGTAAAAGAGAGCGCCAATGTGGAGCGCCTGCGCGCCAAAGGCGCAACCGTTCATATCGGCCACAAGCCGCAGAATGTCATCGGGGCCGGGGCGGTGATCATTTCCTCGGCCATCAAGAACGACAATCCGGAAGTCGTTGCCGCGCGCGAATCAGGAATTCCGGTTGTGCGGCGCGCTGACATGCTGGCAGAGATCATCCGCCTCAAATGGACCGTTGCCGTCGCGGGCACGCATGGCAAGACGACCACCACGACCATGGTCGCCGCGCTGCTCGATGGGGCTGGTATCGACCCGACCGTCATCAATGGGGGCATCATCAACGCCTATGGGTCCAATGCGAAGGCGGGCACGGGCGACTGGATCGTGCTGGAGGCAGATGAGAGCGATGGCACCTTCACCAAGCTTCGCGCGACCATCGCCATTGTCACCAATATGGATCCTGAACATATGGAGCATTACGGCTCAATGCAGGCGCTGCGCGACGCGTTCGACACCTATGTGAAGAACATCCCCTTCTACGGGTTCGGCGTGCTCTGCACCGACCATCCGGAAGTCTCTTCCATGGTGGCGCGCGTCTCCGACCGCCGCATCCTGACCTACGGTTTCAACCGCCAGGCCGATGTGCGGGCCATCAATCTCTCCTCCGACCGGGACGGGGTGACCTTCGACGTCGTCCTGCGTGAGCGGCTGGGCAGGGGCGTCTCCTCGATAGAAGGGGTGCGCCTGCCGATGGCGGGGGACCACAATGTCTCTAACGCGCTCGCCTCAATCTGCGTCGCGCTTGAGCTTGGGGCGAGCCCCGATCAGATCCGCAAGAGCTTTGCCAATTTCGGCGGCGTGAAGCGCCGCTTTACGCCTGCCGGTGAATGGAACGGTGTCCGGATCATCGATGATTATGGGCACCACCCGGTAGAGATCGAAGCCGTCCTGAAGGCCGCCCGCGCCATGCAGGGCGACAATCGTGTCATCGCTGTGGCCCAGCCGCACCGCTATTCACGTCTGCACGACCTCTTCAAGGATTTCTCCGGCTGCTTCCATGACGCGGATATCGCCCTCATCGCCCCGGTCTATGCCGCTGGCGAGGACCCCATTGAGGGTGCCACGCATGAGGCGCTGGTCCGGGCTATCGCTGAGAACGGCCATCCCGATGCGCGCGCCATGGATACGCTCGATACCCTGCCGGACACGATCCGGGACATCGCCCGTCCGGGAGACCTGATTGTCTGCCTCGGGGCTGGCGATATCACCGTGCATGCGAATGCGCTGGCCGGAAAACTGGCTGGCTAGATGGCAAGCTGGCGCGATAACCTTCCCGATGTCCGTGGCAAGCTCCTCCACGACCAGCTATTGGCGCCTTATACCTGGTTTCGTGTTGGCGGGCCTGCCGACGTCCTTTTCCTGCCCAAGGACGAGGATGACCTTGCCGATTTCCTGAAAGCTCTGCCGGAAGAGGTGCCCGTTCATTTCATGGGCGTTGCCTCCAACTCCATTATCCGAGATGGCGGCGTAGAGGGCGTGACGATCAGGTTGATGGGTGGTTATTGGGGCAGCGTTGAGCCGATCGGGCCGCACTCGCTCTTTGCCCGTGCAGGCGCGCTCGATCTTGCCGTTGCCAAGGCATCGGCAAAGCACGGTATTGCGGGCCTCACCTTCTTCTCCGGGATTCCTGGCTCCATTGGCGGAGCGGTCAGGACCAATGCCGGCTGTTATGGGCGCGAGCTGAAGGACGTCGCCAATCAGATCGAGGGCATCACCCGGTCCGGCGAGAAGGTCCGTTTCGAGGCTGAGATCGCGCAATATGGTGATCCGAAGGTGGACTTTTCCTACCGCCATTCGAACTTTCCAGACGACATTATCGTTACCGGTCTTTTGCTGACGGGGTCGGGCGACGGCGATCCTCAAGCCCTGGAGCAGGAAATCGCCGACCATCAGGCCCGGCGGGCTGAGACACAGCCGATCAAGGACAAGACGGGCGGTTCGACCTTCGCCAATCCCGACCCCCCCGGCACACCGAACCAGCGCTCAAGCTGGAAACTGGTCGATGCGGCCGGCTGCCGGGGCCTTCGCGTCGGCGGCGCGCAGGTCAGCGAAAAGCACTGCAACTTCCTGATCAATACAGGCGAAGCGAGCGCGGCAGACATTGAAGCGCTGGGCGAACTGGTCCGCGCCCGGGTCCTTGACGTCACAGGCGTCGACCTGCGCTGGGAAATCCGCCGGATTGGCCGACTACAGGCGCCCCGCCGCGCCGATTAGTCCTGCTCTTCCATTTCCTCGTGAACCTGACCCCAGGCGAGAATGGCAAACAGACCAGCCCCGCCGATGATGTTGCCGAACAGTGCTGGCAGCAGATTTACGCCGATCAGTTTGAAAATGCCCTGTTCACCGGCGAGAGCCACCATGAAGAGCTCTGCGGAGCCGACCACGACATGGGCAAATTCTCCCAGCGCGATGAGATAGGTAAAGAAGAGGATGACCCAGAACTCGCTGCCCTCTGAACTTGGCATCATCCAGACGAGCGCGGCGATCAGGAACCCTGCCGGCAGGGCCCGCACAAAGGTCTCGCCCGGGCCCCAGTGGGCAACATGAAGGCTGAGTTCAAGGGCGATAGCGCTGACATCCTGTGACATGGCGCCGGAATAGGTCCAGAAGATCGCCGCGATCAGCGTGCCCGCCATATTGGCAAGAAAGACCGTACCCCATAGCCGGGTCGTGCCGAGAATAGTTCGCCTGCAGGGGTCAGCCAGCGTGGGCAGAACAGCTGTCACCGTATTCTCGGTAAAAAGCTGCAGCCGGCTCAGCATCACGAGCAGAAAGCCCGCCGCATAACCGAAATTTTCTACCAGCGGCCGCCAGTCCGTGTCCGGCAGGCTTTTTCGCAGATAGGCTTCCATCACCAGCGACATGGAAATTGCCAGTCCCGCCGCGATGCCCGACCACCAGATGGAGCTTTGCGGACGCGACAGCTCCGCGCGGCCCTCCTGGCGGATAATCTCATAGACAATGCGCGATTTCAGCCGTGTCAGCGTGGCCGCTTCCTCGCGCTCCTCCTCGGTAATGTGTTCTTCGTCTTCGTGCTCGACAGGCTTTGCATCATCTACGGACATCAGAAGCGAACGCGCCAGCGTTCGCTATGTTCAAGCGTGGGCATCTGCAGTCGATGCGCGCTTATGGAAGGACTGCCTTAATTTCTCGCCTGCTACGTGTTTGTGTCTGGCAAGCCCTGCTTCGGGGCCTTTCACAGTCTGGAGGTGAGCCATGAAACGCGTTGCTGTCGTCTATGGAGGCTGGTCTTCCGAGCGCGAAGTCTCCCTGTCCTCGGGCGAACAGATGCTGCGCGCGGCGAAGGCGGCCGGCTATGACGCTGTCGGTATCGACGCGACGCGAGAGCTTGCCCGCCAGATCGAGGCGGCAAAGCCGGATGTGATCCTTAATGGTCTGCATGGCCCCTGGGGCGAGGATGGCTGCGTTCAGGGCCTCTTTGAGATCCTCGACATTCCCTACACACATTCGGGTGTTACGGCGTCTGCCATTGCGATGGACAAGCGCAAGTCGAAGGCGGTCTACAGCCAGGCCGGTCTCGATATCGCCAGGGACGTTGCCGTGACCCGTGAAGAGGCGGCGCGCGCCCACCCGATAGAGCCGCCCTATGTTATCAAGCCAGTCAACGAAGGCTCCAGCTTCGGTGTCGTCTTTGTGCGCAAGGACAATAACGGCCCCTCGCAGCTGCTTACCTCTGCTGACTGGGCCTATGGCGACAATCTCATGGCCGAGGAATACATTCCGGGCCGGGAGCTAACCGTTGCTGTTCTGGGCGAAAGGCCACTGGCTGTAACCGAGATCACAACATTAAGAGAGTTTTACGATTTTGATGCAAAATACGCTGCAGGTGGATCGCGTCACGTGGTGCCGGCAGACGTTCCGGAGCGGGTAACCAACGCAGCTCTGGAAGCCGCGCTGAAGGCGCATCAATCCCTCGGATGCCGGGGGGTGTCGCGGTCCGATTTTCGTTTTGACGAGGAGAAGGACCGGCTCGTGATCCTGGAAACAAATACCCAGCCAGGAATGACTCCGACCTCTCTCGTCCCCGAGCAGGCCGCTTATACAGGCATGACCTTCGAAGCCCTGGTGAGCTGGATGATCGAGGACGCTTCATGCCGAAGGTAAAGGGCA
>NVWP01000055.1 GCA_002733705.1 Henriciella sp.
CGGGATCCTGACCGCAGCCCCACCGGGCCTGCGGCCGCACCTGATGGTTTCAGCCTTGTCCAGAGGCCCCGCCACATCTGCAAAGTCTCCGGACTCTCGCGCCCGGTCAGCTTGAAATTTTCTGGTCGTCGAGTTCAACATCTATCCAGATGGGTAGATGGTCAGAGGCACGTTCTGCCGATTGTTTCGACACGACGCCATGTGAAGCGATGCTTACGGCTCCGTGGATGACGAACCGGTCCAGTTTAAAGTGCGGCGCGGAGGCGTGAAAGGACGGGCCGGGGGCAATCTCTGTCCAGCTTGAGCCAGGCGGCAGAAGACCTTTGGTCTTGTGCCATTCGTTCAGATCGCCGCCAAGAATGATTGGCCCGCTGAATTCTTGAGCGGCGTCAAGGACATGCGCCATCTGAATCAGACGGTCGCGTCGCCGCAATCCAAGATGAAGACCGCCAACGCTCAGGCGTATACCGGGCCCGGTCACCGTCGCCAGCACGGCACCGCGCGGTTCCAGCCCTGGCAGATCAAGCGCCTTCAACGTCTTCAGCTGCAGATATGGCCGGAGCAGGATTGCATTGCCATGGTGACCAATGGAGGGGGTATCGGGATCGGCGTCGATGGACGTCCAGCCTGAAAGCCGAACCAGATCAAGGGGCAGGGCAGGTGGCCGCGGCGGCAGGCGTTTGTCGCTTTCCTGCAAGAGCACGATATCGGGTTCGAGGCGTTCGATCACGCGCAGAACGCGCTCGGGTTTGCGGCGCCAATCGAGCCCGACGGCCTTGCGAATGTTCCAGCTGACGATGCGGAGGGCCTGCATCAGAGAACCGGCCCAAACAGGCGGGCCACCGGGGCCAGCAATCTGACATGCCAGGGCCCTGGCAAGGCGACGGGCTCTGATTTTGAGAAATCTTCCTCCAGCATGGCCGCAACATCGGCGGCGAAGGCCTGATCCTCAATGAGGGCGGTTTCCTCAAAGTTCAGCAAGGCCGATCGAATATCCAGATTAACCGTGCCAATCGATGCGATATCGTCATCAATCAACATGACCTTGGAATGCATGAAACCGGGCTCGTACACGAAAACCCTGACGCCCGCTTCCGCCAGGATGCGCGCCGCATGGCGGGAGGCATACCACGCAATGACATTGTCTGAGGGGCCCGGAATCAGGATGCGAACATCAACGCCGCGCATTGAAGCCAGCTGAAGGACCGTCAACAGGTCAGTGTGCGGAATGAGATAAGGCGTCGTGAGCCAGAGCCTGTGACGCGCAAGATTGACCAGACCACAGAGCAGTAGACTGCCGCGCTCGAGATGATCGGTAGGGCCAAAACCTGTCACGAGGCCACGCACACGTCCGGGGCAGTCTGGCGGCGTTTCAAGGTGCAGAGATGGAAGCCTGTCCCCCGTCACGGCCTTCCAGTCGAACGCGAAGATATCGCGAAGCTGCCTCACCATCGGGCCCTTGATACGCAGGTGCGTGTCTCGCCAGGACCTGAACTTCTTTCCCCCATCGATATATTCCTGTCCGACATTGATCCCGCCGGTAAACCCGATCGATCCATCGACCACCACGGCCTTGCGGTGATTGCGGAAATTGACCCCGATACGGCCCAAAGCGCGATGTGGACCTGGAATACCGCGTATTTCTATGCCTTCCGTCTGAAGGGCGCGGACATAGCGCTCGCCCAGGAACAACGAGCCGATCTTGTCGCAAAGCACACGGACTTTGACCCCGCGCCTCGCTGCCTGAATCAGGTGCTCCTTCAAACCGTCGCCAACGGCATCGGAGCGAATAATGTAATACTGGACAAGGATTTCGTGCTCCGCGGCATCTATGGCGGCAAAGATGGCCTCGAATGTCACTTGTCCATCGACAAGAAGGGTCGCCGAATTGCCATCGGCCGGGGAATTGGCGGCAAGGCTAGCGAGACTCTCCAGCCGTCCCTGAGCAGGCTCTGCGGGCGCCTGCACATTATACCCGTCTGTCCGCGACGTAAGCCGGGAAACACCGCCAAATAGCGCGAACGCAGGCAACGCCAAAAGCGGGAAGGAAATCAGGAAAACAACCCAGGCGGCGGCGCCTTGCGGCGTCCTCGCGGTTGTGATGGCGGCGCGGGCCACAAAAATGCCGATGACGATAAGCGCGAACTGCAAACCGACGACGAGACCAATCATCGTCATGTCCTGTTCATGCGATCAATGGCAGGTCAAGAGACTCATGGCCCGCGACCGCCATCACCCGGTCTTTCTGAGCTGCGTGCGTCACCTCAGCAGGTTTGCCTTGGCTAGTTCAACAACCTCGTCGCCGCGGCCGTTCAACACGGCCTTCAGCATGTATAGGGTGAAGCCCTTGGCCATCTCGGTCGTCACCTTCGGCGGCATCGCCAACTCCATGCGTTCGACGACGGCATCGATCAGGACCGGGCCGTCATGGGCCAATGCCTCGGCAATGCTGCTCTCCAGGTCTGCCGGGTCTTCGATACGGATGCCCTTGATCCCGACCGCCTCGGCCAAAGCTGCGAAATCAGGATTGTCGAATCCAGTACCGAAATCGACGAAGCCCGACGACTTCTGCTCCAGCTCGATAAAGCCGAGTGAGCTGTTGTTGAAGACGACGACCTTGACCGGCAAGTTCAGCTGCTTGAGCGACAGCAAATCACCCATCAGCATCGTGAAGCCACCATCGCCCGAGAGCGAAATGACCTGACGCTCCGGATAGCCCGCCTGAATGCCGATCGCCTGCGGCATCGCGTTTGCCATCGAGCCGTGCCAGAAGGACCCGATCAGCCGGCGCTTGTCACTCATCGCGAGGTAGCGCGCGCTCCAGACGGTCGGCAGGCCGACGTCAGCCGTGAACGCCGCGTCTTCGTTCGCCAGCTCGCTCAGCACGCGAACCACATGCTGCGGATGGAGGCGGCCGCCCGGACGCCCGTCAGCCAGCTTGTCCAGTGCAGCCCGCGCCTCTTTGTAATGATCGACCGACGCGCTCAGATGCCCGTCGTCGCTCTTCTCAGTGATCTTTGGCAGCAGCGCGGCGAGCGTGTGCTTCACGTCACCGATCAGCCCCTCCTCGACCGAGGTACGCCGACCGATTGATTCCGGCCGGATGTCGATCTGCGCGACGCGCGCGTCTTTGGGGTAGAACTGGCGGTAGGGAAAATCGGTCCCCAGCATCAGCAGCGCATCGCAGGCGCCCATCGCATAATAACCGGAAGAAAAGCCGATGAGGCCGGTCATCCCGACGTCGTAGGGATTATCCCACTCGATATGTTCCTTGCCGCGCAGCGCGTGGACGATCGGCGCCTTGAGCGCTGCGGCGAGCGCAACGACCTCGTCATGCGCGCCCTCGACGCCCCCGCCGCAGAGCAGGGTGACGCGCTTAGATTCGTTGAGCAACGCTGCGAGCCGGTCGAGGGCGTCTTCGGGAGGCGCAACGATCGGTTTGGGGGGCTTCAGCGACAGCGGCTGCGGCTCGCTCTCTCCCGAAATCTCCTTCAACGCGACGTCACCCGGGATGACCAGCACCGATACACAGCGCTCGGCAACGGCCCGGCGGATCGCCGTTTCCATCGCGCGCGGCATCTGGGCCGGGCTGGAGACGAGTTCGCAGTAGCTCGAGCATTCGCGAAAGAGCTCCTCCGGATGGGTCTCCTGGAAATAGCCGGAACCGATTTCGCCCGACGGGATTTGCGCCGCGATCGCGAGCACCGGGACGCGCGAGCGATGCGCGTCGAACAGGCCGTTGATGAGATGGAGATTGCCCGGACCACAGCTGCCCGCACATACTGCGAGTTCGCCGGTCGCATGGGCCTCGCCGGCCGCAGCGAAGGCGGCCACCTCTTCGTGACGGACGTGAAGCCAGTCGATCCCTCCCTTGCGACGGAGCGCATCGGTGAAGCCGTTGAGGCTGTCACCCACGATGCCGTAGATCCGCTTCACACCCGCGGCCTTGAGGGTATCGACCATCTGGTCGGCTACGGTAGGCATGAATACCTCCTTGAGATTTCAATCTCGGAATGTCGTAAAGTTGCGCAACCGCTATCGCTTGAGGCACAGCCCCGACGACAGGACGGGCAATCAAAGGTCGAGAACGATCTTCTTCGTTTTCGACCGGCTCACGCAGATCATCATCCGTCCGCCATGTGCACGTGCTTCATCCGTATACCACTGATCGCGATGCGCCGGTATTCCCTCAAGGACCGCGACCTCACAGGTTCCGCACACCCCCTCCTCGCAAGAAGTGGGTTGATCGGGCAGGATCTGCTTCACATGATCCAGGATCGTCTCATGCGGTTCCACGGTAAAGCTGTGCCCACTGGCGCGGCATTCGACCTCGAAAGCCGCATTCGAGCTGATCCGTTCCGCGGTTTCGCCCTGACAGATGGGTTGAGGCTGCTCTGCGATGACCTCCGTCCTCTGGTCATCGAAATCCTCCATGTAGAACCGGACCCCCTCTCGCTTCGAGACGATGGCCTCGGCCTCGTTCATGAAGCCGGTTGGACCGCACGCATAGACGGCGTCCAGATTGTCTTCGTGCTCGAGAAGTTCGGAAATTGACTGGCGGCCGGTTTCGCCGCTGACATAGACGTTCAATTCCGCATTCGCCTTGTCGGCCAAAGCCCGCATATCGTCAATGAAGGGCATCTGATCCCTGGTTCTGACGAAGTAGTGGCATTTCCAGGCAGCGTCGGTGCCATCGAGATCCCGAAGCATCGAGAGGATCGGCGTCACGCCGATACCGGCTGCCAGGAAGGTATAGTGTGACGCCTGCCTGATCGGAAATCGGTTGATCGCCGGATAGATGACGACGTCGGTACCGACATGGAAATGGTCGCGAATGGCTAAGGAGGCCGATCCCGGATCGTCGAGGATCTTGACCGCGATCCGGTACTTCTTCTGGTAATCCCCGTCTACCAGCGAATAGGATCGCAATCCGCAGCCGGGAACCTCCACGTCGATATGCGCTCCGGCCGTCCAGGAGGGAAAATACTCGGCGCTGAACTCGATCAGAAGAATGGCCTCGGCGATTTCGTCGCGCCTCGTTATCTTCGCCGGGATACGGGTGAGCGCCATATTTCTGCTGGACATTGTCATGTCAGACATCAGTTCACCCTCTTCATGAGCGCGCGAGCTGACGAAATCAGCTCATGACCATCTGGCCCCCAGAACAAATCGATCGCTCGCCGCTCGACATCCGGCGATTCCTGCCGGGCCTTAATTTCTGGCAGCGCCGCCTTCAAATTCTCGGCTTCTTCAGCTCTTTTCTCTTCGTCCCAGCCCGCTCCCCATATCTGAAGATAGGTCGGATAAGAGGCGATGACCAAGTTCGTCGGCTTCATGAAGAACTCTTCCAGGACATCAACGGCCATCTGCTGGGTGGGATGCCAATTCTTCTTGATCTGTTCCTCGCTGAGGGCCGCGAAATCCTTGCCGGATTCGGGCATGATATTCATCGTTTCGGTCTTCTTGAAGAGATCCTGGTATCGATGGAACAAGGCATCGACATCCGCCATGGTCTGAGGGATCTCCTCTTCCGGCGCCCCCACGACACGCAGATATGCCGCTGAGTCCGCGACATACTGGTCGCGTTCATGATTCGGCAGCCGCTGTGGGGGAGTGTCGCCATGCCAGGCGAAATGTTCGTACACAAAGAGCATACCCATCATCTCGGTCAGGGCAGCCCACATCACATCACGGGGGCCATCGGCGTGGTACTCGCCCAGTTCCGGTTGCCCGACATCGATGAGGCCGCCTTTCACATGGGCATGAAGCGCATGCAGGTGCGCCCACATGGTTTCGGCAGTGCGCGTATCACCGAACCACATCGGCGCATGCAGGCCCGAATTGCGCTGAAAGCGCTCGAAGGAGTCAAACGCGGTCAACTTGCCGGCGCGAACCTTGGTCGCTAGCGGATCCGCATCGCGGACGCCCGCGACCACCGGCTTGTACATCAGCTGCATGCTGAATTGTGCCACCGTCTGGTAGATGATCGTGGCGGGGTGCAAAATGACCTTCCACACGACACTGGACGGACCGAAGAGGCCGTAGTCCGGCGTGCCATCGTCATTAATCGACCGGCCCGCGGCAACAGGCACTCCCAGCCGCCGCCATCTCTCAGGGTTTCCCATCAGTTTTTCGACCGAAAGGGCGAACTCTTCCGACGAACTTTCCGCATCTTGTTCGGACATCTCAAAATCCTTCCCGTTTCTCTACAAATCGATTGCTCGCGGGCCTGCGATCTTCCGAAAAAGCTTGGCATGACCGATTTTGCCCCATCCGGGGGCATCATCCTGTCATGACAGCTTCTCATAAAGCTTTATTCCCGGGCGGGAATAAAAGATAGGTAGTGCATGTCGTCAGGCGCGCAAGGTGTGGCGCAGCACATAGTCGGGTTTGAGGTCAGGGTAGTTTGATTACTGTCCGTCGGAGCCGGCGCTTAAAAAAGCCGCACGACGGATCAACGGCCCGGTTCCAACGGTCAATCGCTACAGAAAGGACCCGACATTCCTGCAGCCGATCATCATCGGCGCTGGCATGGTCGGCTTTACCAAGGCGGAGGTGGAAGCCTGGCTTGAGGCGCGCCGCAGGTAAAAATCAGCAAGAACGCCTCAGACTCTCCGCCGGCAGCGGCCTTGCAGCAAAGCGGTTGTGGTTCTGTTCAGCATCTTTCGCGCCCCCAACAGCCTGCGCAGGAAGCAGTCCGGTAGACGAAGAAAAGGCTAAACAGGAAAGGATATCAGCCAGCCTGATCCGTATTGACCGGCGCTGGTCCGATGAATTGGCGGAGGAGGAGGGATTCGAACCCCCGGAACGTTCGCACGCTCAACGGTTTTCAAGACCGCCGCATTCAACCACTCTGCCACTCCTCCGGGCGGGCGTCTGTTTCCTTCATTGCCGCTTCAAATGCAAGTGCAGCACTGAACCACAATTCTGCCTCATTCCGGGGCGACCTCTCGCTGACGACGAAAGAACTGGAAACACTTTGTTTGCAATTTTCGCCGTATGCAGTTCAGTCGGGGCAGGGGGAACTCAGACTGGACACTGTCCAGCGCATGTGCCGCGTGAGGGCGGCCCATGCCAACCCGAATTCAGGATGAGGGCCAAATGGCAGCATCGCGCACCTTGCAGACCCGGGCTCTGGTCAGCCTCATGACAGCCGCCGCACTTGCGCTTCCCGCAAGTGCCGAGCGAACCGATGCGCGGCTTGTCCACGTCAGTGCATCAGCCTCTTCGCTTCAGATGGCGGCGCTTATGCAGTCGGCCGCAGTCGCGCCTGCGCTCAGCATGTCGAGCGAGCAGGGCATCGCCTCCTGGTATGGGCGTGCTTTCCAGGGCCGCCCGACGGCCAGTGGCGAACTTTTTGATGCCAACATCCCGACTGCCGCCCATCCGTCCTTGCCTCTGCCGAGCCTTGTAAAGGTGACAAACCAGCAGAATGGCCGTGAGATTGTCGTCCGCGTCAATGATCGCGGGCCGTTCACAGGCGGGCGTATCATTGATCTTTCGCGCCGCGCAGCTGAAACGCTGGGCATGATCGATCAGGGTACGGCAAGCGTAAAACTCGACTATCTCGGCCCCGCGCCTGAGCTTATTCCGGTCCATATGGGCGAGAGCATCCAGGCCGGCCCGGCGATGAACAAGGTGGCCAGCGAACCGAAACCCGCCAAGCCTGCGCCGAAACTCTATGATGACCGTCTTCTCGGCGGCGTCGAACCCTCTCTCGGCGTACCGGATCCCGGCAAGAAGGTCGCAACGCCAGCCCGTTTGCCCGATTATTCGCCGCCACCGGTTTTCGCAGAGGCCACCCCGTCAGAGCCTGTGGTTCATGAGGCGGGCGCGGCACAAAGCGGTCCAGAGCCGCTTCGCCCGCAGCCCGTGGCTGCAGAGCCCCAGGCCGCAGAGCAGACCGCCTATGGCCCGCAGGTCTATGTCCAGGTTGGCTCGTTTACCCGCATAAACAATGCAGAGGCCGTCTCCAGCAAGCTCAATGGTCGCTATACCACCGACATAGAGTCGGTGCGTGTCGATGAAGCAGATTATTTCCGCGTCTTCGCCGGGCCATTTGCGACGCGCTCGGCCGGTGAGCAGGCGCGCCAGGATCTGCAGTCCCTTGGTCTTGGCGAGGGCTTCTTGGTCCTTCGCTAGGCGAGGGGAGTGGAATAGGGCGCAAGCCTCCCGCGGCCAATTTGTAACCAAATTCCTACCTGAACGTGTGCGAACTTTTCCTTCTGCTTCAGTTGATCTCTACCTTATTACGCTAGCGTCCAGGATGACCGAATAAATCGGTCCGTGCCCCCGGCAGAATGTCGGACACGAAAAATGAGACCGCAGAACGAGGTTCCCATGGCTATGAATGCCACTGCCGGGATGCGTGCGCTTGTCGCAACGTCACTTCTGGCGTCAGTCTGTCCGCTCATCGCGAATGCCGGGCCGCGCGACGCCGCGCCCATCTCGTATAATCATCGTACCGCCGTGAGCCAGGCGCCGACGGTCCAGCCCGTCAACGCGCCGGCCACGCCGCTCTATTCACCAGCTTCCGGCGCCACGCCGAGGCTGAATCCCGTAGCTTCGCAGGATAGCTGGCGCGGCCCGGTCACCCAGACCGGCTCCGGCACGCTGCCTGCCCAGCGGCGTCAGATCAGTTTTACCTATCCGGGCAGTGTGCGCCCCGGTGCGTCCGCCAGCCTGCCATCTGTGCAGTCAGCGGCGCAGCCCGCCAGCGCGCTTGCCAATGGTGTGTCCAGCCGCGCAATCGTGGCTGCAAGCTTTGGCGCCTCGAGCGGCATGACGGCCGGGCATACCAGCCTGCCACTGAACGGTCTCGCCCATGTGCGGGTGCTGAGCAGTGGGAGCGAGGTCGTGGTCCGCATCACCTCACGCACCTCTGCTGCCAGCGGGAATGTGATGACGCTTTCGCCTCATGCAGGTGAAATGCTCGGCCTGTCGCAGGGCCAGTCCGCCGATGTTGAGATCGAGTATCTCGGTGCAGCTTCCGGCGTGGCCGGCGAACACCTGCAAGACCAGGCCACGGTCGCGCCGCCCCCTGCACAGCCTGTCTCCCTGCCACCTGCACAGCGCCGCGCGCCTGTCAGCGACCAGCGTCAGCAGATGGCGGACACGTCGGGCCTGTTTGTCCAGATCGGCTCGTTCATGGATTTCGACCACGCACGCTCGCTTGCGGGTAAGGTCACCTCCGGCATGCGCAGCGACGTCAAGACCGTTGACCTTCGCGGAACCACCTATCACCGCGTGATGGTCGGCCCGTTCAGGACCCGAGCCGATGCCGACAGCGCTCGCACGAGGCTCTCACATCAGGGCTATCGCGACAGCTTCGTCACGCAGGGCTGAATTCAGGCGGGCTGCATTGACCCGGCTTCCAAAACGCCCTCACTGGGTTAGGTTGGATCTATATTGATCCTGCCCAGACCCGGAGAGAGTTCCATGCGCCGACCGACCCTGCTTGCCGCCGTCCTGTTTATCGTCGGGGCCGTCCTGCCGGCGAGCGCTCAGTACATCGATACGCAGGCAGAATACGCCGTGATCATGGACTATGAGACGGGCGACATCCTCTATTCCAAACGCGGCAGCGAGCCGATGATTCCGGCCTCCATGACCAAGATCATGACCGCGCATGTGATCTATGACGCGATTGAGAGCGGGGAAATCTCGCTCGACGACGAAATGGTTGTCAGCGAACGTGCCTGGCGCGAAGGCGGCTGGGCGACCGGCGGCTCCACCATGGGGCTCAAGATCGGCGAGACGCCAACCGTTGAGCAATTGCTTCGGGGCGTCGTCGTTCTCTCGGGCAATGATGCCTGCATTGTCCTCGCCGAAGGGCTTTCCGGATCCGAGGATGCCTTTGCCGACCGCATGACAGATCTCGCGCACGAGCTTGGTCTCGAATCCGCCAACTTCAAGAATGCCAGCGGCCTGCCGGCAGAAGGCCATGTCATCTCCGCGATCGACCTTGCAAAGCTCGCCGCTGCCGAGATCCGCAACTATCCGCAATACTACAAATACTATTCCGAGCTGGAGATGACCTGGAACGGCATCACACAGGGAAACCGCAACCCGCTTCTCTACACGATGGAAGGGGCTGACGGCCTCAAGACCGGCCACCTCCAGGCCTCTGGATACGGCCTCACAGCCTCAGCCGAACGCGACGGCCAGCGTATGATCATGGTGCTGAACGGGCTTCCGAGTTCGCAGGCCCGTGCCGAGGAATCCGAGCGTTTGATGCGGATTGCCTTTACCGCATTCGACTCCAGGACCATTAGCCCCGGCGCCGAACCGCTGGCCCAGCTTCCGGTCTGGAACGGCGAGTCCCGCACCGTAGGGGTCCAGCTGGCCTCGGACGTCCGCGTCGCCGGTCACAAGCAGAGTTTCGATGAGGCGAAAAGCGAGATCGTCTATAACGGCCCCATCGCCGCGCCCATCAAGGCGGGCGACGAGATCGCAACCCTGGTCATCACCATGGACGGCAAGGACGTTCCCGTGACGGCGCCGCTGGTTGCGACAGAATCCGTGGGCGCACTTGGTTTTGTCGGCCGCGCCATTGAGGGGCTCAGCCTCAAAATGGGTGGCGGCACGGCCGAATGATCCGGCCAGGCAAGTTCATAACGGTTGAGGGCGGTGAAGGAACCGGCAAGTCCACTCTGATTGCCGGGCTCGAAACGCATCTGCTCGACAGGGGACAGCCCGTTATCGTCACGCGGGAGCCAGGAGGCACGCCGCTCGCAGAAGCCGTGCGCAGCCTCGTCCTCTCACCCCCGGGAGAGGAACGCTGGAGCGCTCTCAGCGAAGCGTTGCTGGTCTTTGGGGCCCGGCTCAATCACCTTGAAAAGCTGATCCTGCCCGCGCTCGAGGCCGGAGAATGGATCATCTCGGACCGTTTTGCCGATTCGACGCGCGTCTATCAGGGGCTCGGCGGGCTTTCGACCGAAGATTTCGAGACCCTCGACAGGCTGGTAGTGGGCAAGGCGCAGCCTGACCTCACCCTTGTCCTCGACGGCCCGGTCACCGACCTCGTCGCCCGCCGCAAGCAGCGTGGCGGATCGGACGTGTTTGAATCCATGCCGCTCAGCTTCCATGAAAAAGTGCGCCAGTTCTATCTCGATATAGCCGCGGCTAATCCTGATCGCTGCCGGGTGATCGACGCCATGCAGTCCCCCGAAGAGGTGCTGAAGCAGACGCTCAGAACACTGGATGAGGCCTTGTCATGACGCGGGTGGCTTTTCCGCTTTACGGCCATGATGACGCCCAGCAGAAATTCATGAAGGCGCTCTCCGGCGGGCGGCTTCACCATGCCTGGATATTCGAGGGCTCATCCGGGATCGGCAAGGCGCGCTTTGCCTTGCGTCTGGCTGCCATGCTGCTCGGCGCCAGGCCCGCAGGCGACGATCCCGCCGCAGCACCGGAAGACGACCCCGTCATCCAGAAAGTCCTCGCATCTGGCCATCCAGACCTCAAACACGTCCAGCGCGGCCTCAATGACAAGGGCAACCTGAAACAGGACATCTCCGTTGAGCAGATCCGCGAGCTCAACCATTTCTTCGCCCTCAAGCCAGCACTTGGCGGCTGGCGGATCGGCATTCTCGACTCGCTCGATGAAATGAATGCCAACGGCCGCAATGCCTTGCTCAAGACCCTGGAAGAGCCGCCGGCGCGTGCCATCCTGTTCCTCATCTCACACGCCACGACGCCGGTTCTGGCGACGATCCGGTCACGCTGCCAGACCTTGCGGCTGCACACGCTATCCGATGAGGACACGCTCCAGGCCCTGAAAGATCAGGAGGTCGAAACGCCCGATCAGGTGGCCGCGCTGGTAAAGGGACGGCCGGGGCGCGCAGAAGAGCTGACCGGCCCCAAAGTGCTCGCCGCCGCGCATGCCGCCCAGAGCCTCCTGAAGGCCTTTCCGAAGCCGAATGACGCGACCCTTGCAACAGCCATTCAGGCCGCAGCAGAAGACGAGACAAGCTTTGCCGTCTTTGCCGATGAGATCATGAGCTGGGTTGGCGACAAGGCACAGGAGACCCCGCGCTGGGCCGATATCTGGTTCGAGTTGCAACGCACGGTCGCCGCGCAGCGAAACCTTCACATGACACCCATCCAGGCCGCGTCCAAACTGGTAACCGGGCTTCAATCCGGCGCCTCAAGGGATTAGGGGCAGGTCCATGTTCGATACCCATGTCAACCTGCACGCAGACGCGTTCGTGGACGACCTCGAAGATGTGCTGACACGCGCGCGCGAGGCCGGCGTCACACGCTTTCTCGCCATTTGCGACCGCTTCGATAATTACGATACCGTCCGGGCCATTGCAGAGGCGAATGACGATATCTGGAATACAGCTGGCGTGCACCCGCATCACGCCAAGGACTTCACCGATCTAACAGTTGAAGAGCTTCTCCGCGCAGCCAGTGACCCAAAGACCGTGGCGATAGGGGAGACCGGGCTCGATTTTCACTATGGCTATTCAGCCGAGGCCGAACAGGTCGCCAATTTTCGCCGCCATATTGCCGCGGCTCGCGAGACAGGACTACCGCTCGTCGTTCACACACGGGAAGCCGATGAAATGACGGCAGATATTCTTGAAGAGGAATACGAGAACGGGCCGTTCCGCATTCTTCTGCATTGTTATACGGGCGGACAGACGCTTGCCGATCGCGGCCTGGCGCTTGGCGCGTATTTTTCTGTCTCCGGCATTCTGTCTTTCAAGAACGCCCATGATGTCCGTGCCGTCATCTCCACGATCCCGTTGGAGAGGGTGATCCTGGAAACCGATTGCCCATATCTCGCGCCCGTTCCATATCGTGGGCGCCGGAATGAACCCTCCTATCTGCCTTTTGTGGCAGATGCGCTGGCCGGGCTGCACGGCCGGTCACGCGAAGAAATTACTTCAATATGCGAAGATAATGCCTTGACTTTATTTGATAAAGTGAATAGTTAGATGGAGCAGGCGAGGTTCACATTTCTCGGCACAGGGTCCTCCGGCGGCGTCCCGCGGGTCGGAAACGACTGGGGCGACTGCGATCCATCCGAGCCGCGCAATCGCCGTCGGCGATGCTGTGCTTTGCTCGATGTCGGGCCGCTCGAGACGCCAGACACATGTACACGCATCCTGATCGATTCCTCACCAGAACTTCGCGAACAGCTTCTTGATGTCGGCCTGCAGCATCTGGATGCTCTGGTCTACACACATGACCATGCTGACCAGTCCCACGGGATAGACGATGTACGCGCACTCGCGCTGCGCATGCGCCGCCGTGTGCCGACCTATATGGATGCCCGGACCGCGTCGACGCTGACTGAACGTTTCAGCTACTGCTTCAAGGGCCATGGCGGCTATCCGCCGATCCTTGACCGTCAGGCCGATATCGTCCCGCTGGAACCATTTACGATCACGGGAGAGGGCGGGCCGGTCACACTCCTGCCAGTCGAACAGATGCACGGCCGTATCATGAGCCTGGGCTTCCGGATCGGGAATCTGGCTTACTGCAATGATCTTCATGATTTCCCTGAAGAGAGCCTGGAGGCGCTGACTGGTCTCGACACGCTCATTCTCGACGCGCTGCGCTACACGCCGCATCCCAGCCATGCGCACCTCGAACGCGCGCTGGACTGGATCGAACGGCTTGCGCCAAAAGAGGCGTGGCTCACCAATCTTCATATCGACATGGATTACCAGACACTCTGCAAGGAGCTGCCGGACCATGTGCGCCCGGCCTATGACGGCCTCGCTCTCGACTTCCCGCTCTAGGACATCAGTCTCGAATTTCCCATAATATTGATTATGCGATTTTCGGATTATGATCCTGTGGCGCCCGCCTGTATGGTTTTCAGGTCGCTCAACCGTCCCACCGGACCTGACAACGGTTTTTTGCCCAAGCCCTCGAACCGGTTTTCCAATCCTCTCCCCATGTCAGAATTCTGCCTCTCCCCCATTGCGCCGGGGCCGGCAAGCACGTCACTAATCATGCCCGGATATTCGTACGACTGACCCGACGCCCACAGGAGGTTTCAATCTTGTCCACACCCCCTGCTTCGCAATTCGACCGGCTGAGAGAGATCATGGCCCAGCTGCGCAATCCCGATGGCGGCTGCCCCTGGGACCTTGAGCAGGACTTCGAAACCATCGCGCCCTATACGATCGAGGAAGCCTATGAAGTCGCAGATGCTATCGAGCGCCGCGATTTCAGCGACCTGAAGGAAGAGCTTGGCGACCTTCTTCTTCAGGTCGTCTTTCACAGCCAGATGGCCTCTGAAGCCGGTCTCTTTACGGTCGATGACGTCGCCAGAAGCATCAATGACAAGATGGTCCGGCGCCATCCGCATGTCTTCGACCAGCCCGACGGGCGCAGCGCCGACGGCCAGACCGAAGCCTGGGAAACGATCAAGGCGCGCGAACGCGCCGAGAAAGGCAGGAGCGAGGACAGGTCTGCGCTGGCCGGCGTTGCAAAGGCACTTCCCGCGCTGATGCGCGCGGAAAAGATACAGAAGCGCGCCGCGCGCACCGGCTTCGACTGGACGAACCCCGAAGACATTCTGGAAAAGCTGGACGAGGAATCGCTGGAAGTCCGCGAGGCCATCGAGAGCCAGGATATGGACGCAATTGAGGATGAGATCGGCGATCTGCTTTTCGTGTCGGCCAATCTCGCACGGCGCTTCAAGCTCGACCCCGAAATTGCCCTGCGCAAGGCGAACGCGAAATTCGAGCGCCGCTTCCGCGCCATGGAAGCGCTGGCAGCCAAGCGCGGACAGGACTTTTCAAGCCTCTCCCTGAATGAACAGGGCGCGCTCTGGGATGCCGTCAAGGCGACCGAGAAGACCGGCTAATTGTTCTCAGACCCCGGCGCAGGCGGAATGAATTCCGCGTCTGGCATGGGCGGCGCAGGCGGGGTCTTGTCGGGGTCCACCGGCAGGCTGTCTGGAATGGACGTATCGGCCGGATTCTCGAAAATGCGCCGCAGGATGCCCGGTGTCACGGCCGATAGCGGATTCACGGCCACCTGCGCGCGATCGAGCGTACCGCGGACCGAATAGGTCAGCGAGAAGATCCCCTCACCTTCACGCCCGACAAAGAGGTCGCCAATCACAGGCACACCGCCCAGCATGGAGTTCATCCCGAAGCTCGGCACCAGAACACCGCTCAGCCGGATCTCGTCGCTTTCCTGTTCGAACCAGCCATTGAGTGTCAGACCGAGCGCCGGGCCATTGGCACGCGCCCCTTCAATTATGAACCGGCCGGCCTGCACGGCAACGGGAACCTCGATATCGGTAAATAGCACCCCTTCCCCGCTCAGCGTGTCGGCGAGCCCCCTCAATGAGGCAAGCGAGAGGACCTGCGTCAGGAAGGGCGCATCACGCATCCTCACATCGGAGAGAGACAGGTGTAGCCGCGCCGGGTCCGGGCCACGGGCCAGCTTCCCCTCAAGCTCGAGCGATCCACCGCTCAAAAAGTCCTGACGTAACAGCGCGCGCATGAAGAAGCCGGCATCGTCGCTTTCAAGTTGGATTGTGGCCGCATCTTCTGCGGTCGGCCCCCGATAGACTGCCGACATCTGGCCGCCGGTCTCGATTGTGCCATCAGCCTGCACCTCCCGGACCCCCGTCTTCGAACTCACGAAAACGAGGCTTGCATCTTCAAGGTCGAGCCCCTCGCGCAGACGCAGCGTGTCGAGATTTGCACTGAGCGTGACCGGCAGGCTGACATTCCCGGCACTGCCGCCGACGGCGCCAAAATCCCCAAAGAACGCGCTCGCGTCGAGAAAGGCGCCGTTCAGTTCGCTGACCAGTTTGCCATTCTGCTCGCGGCGGATGGTGCCGCTCACATCTACAGTGTCCTGCAGATAGGCTTCACGCACATCCAGCGACTGGAGCTGGCCGGACTTTGACAGAACGATATCGCTGTCCAGACGGGCTTTCTCGCTCTGATACCTGAATGTCGAGGCATTGGTCTCGGAATTCGCGTCATAGGCGAGTGTGGCGCGGCCGGGTTCGCCGACTGGCTTGATGTAGCCAATCTCGGAAATATCGACCCGTGACTGCTCCAGTTCAAAGCCCACCTCGAGCGCCTCAAGGCCGTTATTGGCGACCTTTGCCTGCAGCTCAACGGGGATGTCCTCCGACACATAGGCACGCCCGACAACGCCGAAGCGGTTGAGAAAGTCCGGAGAAATGAAGGCGCTGGCCGAAAGGTCGGCCGTATCGACGTCATCATTGAATTCGTCGCGCCACGAGAACTGGACCGGCGCCGGGCCAAGCTCGCCATGGCCCGTCATGACAAGCCGCATCTCCTTCAGCTCGACATCGACATCTGCGCCGGTGAGGTCCAGGCCCGGAAGAGCATCCTTGAGCCTCCCGTCCTCAACGTTTGCCGTGACGCTGATCTCAGTGTCCTCAAGCGGCACGTCGTCGAGTGCCGGCCGCAGCATTTCGAAAGTTGCCCTGGCGTCGCCGGAGAAGCGCTCCGGATCGAGCGTGCTGTCTTCAGACATCAGGCTCGACCCGGCGATCAGCCGCATCACATTGACCAGAGGCCCCTCGCCTCTTGCATAGACGCGGAAAAGCTCACCCTTGGGATTGAAGCGCGGAAACTGGACACTGCCCTCTGTCAGCTCCCAGCCATTATACTCCCCCTCGCTGAGCTGAACCTGAAAGCCATTCCCGGTGAGACGTCCGCTGCCAGAGGCCTTGGTGACCGGCGGCAGGTCGTCAAGAAACTTGACCGAACCATCCTCAACGAAAAAGCGCACGGTGAGATCCTCATCACGCAGGAAGCCTTCGGCAAAACTGTCGCGCTGGAGATCGAGACTGTAGTTGGCGGCGGTCACCCGTCCGCCAAGGACCTTGCGTCTCGCAAAGCCGCGCGCCCCTTCCCCAAGGGTTTCCGGCCAGAAGCTCAGGATCTGTTCCTTCGTGATCGTGCCCTCAGCCTCGCCTGTCGTCCGCACCCGTACGGGCAGTTCGCCTTCCTCTTGATCGGCAACAGGGGCAATTTCCGCATTGCCCTTGAAGGTGATGCCTTTGACCGAGGCCTGATACGCCTCAATCGAGAGTGCGGTCGTCTCTTCATCCAGGCGGCCGCTGGCGCTGATGTCAGACATTTCCCAGACCTCAGGAAAATACGGTGTGAAATCCAGCGTGAAGGCGTCGGAGGTGAGGTCGAACTGCGTGCTTTCCTCGTTGCCGACGACACCGGACATGCTGCCGGAAACGGTGCCGGATCCCCGCTCTGTTTCGACAGACACATCGCTCAGCGAAAGCGTGTCGGTTTCAGGGTCATAGGCGGAGTCGAAACTGAGGTCGCTGACCTCAAACTTCCGCCCGCCAAGCGTCAGCCGGCCTTCGGACGCGTCGGCGGCCAGTCTCAACCCGGTAATTCCCTCAGACGCCTCATAGTCGAGGCCGATTGTGATATCTGCCGGAAAGCCACTGACGAGTGCATCGCCAATCCCCAGGCGTGCAGCAAGATCGCCTACGCTCCAGCTGCCAATCTCGATACTGAAGTCCAGGGCATTATAGCTTGGCGGCGCCTCAAGATTTGCTCTCACATCGCCGGGCAGACCGATCCCCTCCCCGCTGCCGGATACGGCCATCTCAAGTCCATCCGCCGATTGCTCAAACCGGCCGGTCGCATCATCCATCTGGGCCATGAGGTCGCCAGACACATCAAAGAACCGCAGCTCCATATCCTGGAAGGCCGCAGTCTCGAACTTTGTCGTGGTGCGATTGACCTGAAGCCCCCGGAGCACCTCGCCGAGGCCTCGATTGGCGAGCGCAAGCCAGCCTTCGGGCGTGCTTGGAAGCTCTCGCGCTTCGAATTCCGGCAAGGGTTCACCCGCAAATGTCCATTCGGTTGGCGACACATTGCGCACATCTGCCCAGCCATTGCGCAGCTCGAGTCCGATGACCTCTGCGCGCCTGTAAAGAAGAGAGCCGGCATCCAGCGTGATAATGGCCTTCTCCGCCTCTGCTGCGAGCTGTCCATCATTGTCGGCAAGCCTCAGCCCGCTGGCGGCAATGATCATCCGGCGGTCAGACGCCTCCCATTGCAATGTCAGCCCGTCGATCTCGACATCCCGGCCGTCGCGGGCGGCGACCAGGGCTTTCTCAATGTCTGCCTTGAAAAGATTGAGTTCGACCGGCCCGCGCGACAGCATGAAAGCAAGGCCCACTGCGCCTGCAATCGCCAGAAGAAGTATCCCGCCGATGATCTCGAATGTAATGACGGCTGCGGTCTGTCGCACCAAGTCCGGTTTGCCTCCTTCAACCAAGGCTGTAGACGTCTACTAGCCTATCAATAAAGCAGAAATAGGACGAGAAGCCCGATGACCGCACCACTTTCAGCAGGCGATGCTGCCCCTGCCCTAAAACTGGACACCACCGCTGGCCCTATCTCCCTGCCGCCCTCCGGCGGACGCGGCGTGATCGTATTCTTTTACCCGAAAGACAATACACCCGGGTGCACGACCGAGGCCAAAGCTTTCACCGAGATGAAAGCGGAGTTCGACGCCAAGGGTTTCGACATTGTCGGCGTGTCCCGCGACACCCTGGCCTCGCATGAGAAATTCATAGAAAAACAGGCGCTTGCCATCCCTCTCGCTTCAGACGAGGACGGAGCGGCCTGTGAAGCCTTCGGTGTCTGGAAGGAAAAGAACATGTACGGGCGCAAATTCATGGGAATAGAACGCTCTACTTTCGCAATTGGCAGCGATGGTATGATTATTGAATGCTGGCGGAAGGTGCGGGTGAAAGGACATGTTGAGAAAGTTCTCTCTATACTTTGACCTATTCTGCATCAGACGTGCCGAGGCGAGGGAAGATTTAGTAAAAAATTTTATCAATTGTGAGAAAAATGCGGCGAACCGGGGGATTTGCCCTTTCCGCTGCGATACGAATTGCGTTAGAAAAATTCCTGAGGGTGTGCTGTGGATGACACAGCAAGTGTAAGAGTAATTAGAGAGGCAGGCGCGTCGATGACGAAAAAGACGATGAAAGTGGGGGAGCTTTTCAGTCGCCTTTTCCCGGAACGCCAGATTTACCACCGCAGCGGTGGGACCGTCCGCTACTTCATAATCTCGCCTTCCCAGCAAGCCGTCCTGTCTGTCGCCATCGCCGCCGTTGTTGGCTGGACCTTGTACGCCACCGCCAGTCTCGTATTCCTCCCCGGCAGCACGCTGTCGGCCCAGGGCCAGCAGCAGATCGACAAGTATGAGCGCTGGGTTCAGGAGCTGCGGGCACGCGATGCCCTCTCCCGCTCCCAGCTGGTCGAACGGACTGAAGCCTTCCAGGAAGCGACCGTCAGCTTTGAAGAACGCCATCGTACACTGGAAGTGATGCTCGACGCCCTGCGAAATGGCGGGGAGCTGGAAACCGCCGCCCTTCGCGGCGATGGCACCGCCCTCCTAGTCAATGCGTCTATCGATGAAGCCGACCGGCGCCAGTCGCGGGCGTCGGAGTCGATCCAGGAAGCCAGAACCGATAATGCCGGTGTCCGCCGCCAGATTGCCGACATCCAACGTGAGCAGCAGGTCTTCCTCGATGAGGTCGAGGACATCGCTATTGAGCGCGCTGAGGCGGCCCGCGGTGTCCTGCGCCTGACTGCGGTGGGCACGAACCGCATTGCTGAAAACCGGGAAATGGGCGGCCCACTTGTGCCGTTCGCAAGCCTGACCTCAGGGGAATTCAACAGCCCGGAAGAAGCCATGTTCGCCGAGCGCGTCGCCCAGGTGGCCGCGCGGATGGAAGAAGCGCGCTATTATGAGAATGTCGTCTCGACCCTTCCGCTGGCCGATCCGGTCGGCGTGCCATCCCATCTGACCTCGAATTACGGCCTGCGCGTCGATCCGTTCAATCAGCGTCCGGGCTGGCACAATGGCATTGATGTCGGTGCCTACTGGAATGCGCCGATCACGGCGACGGGCCCCGGCAAGGTCAGCTTTGCGGGCACCAAGTCCGGTTATGGCCGGCTGGTCGAGATCGACCATGGCAATGGCTTCAAGTCACGTTACGGTCATTTAAGACGTATAAATGTGAGCACCGGTGATACGGTGGCGATCGGGGACACTGTCGGGGCGATGGGGTCAACAGGACGCAGTACCGGACCACACCTTCACTATGAGGTCTGGTTCAACAACAAACCTTACGATCCAGTAGAATTTCTCAGGGCAGGTAAACATGTTCACCAAGAATAAGGACAGCGCCAGCACACAAAGCTACGCACCGCCGGTCGATCCGAAGGCGGCGTCCAGCCGCACGGGAACGCGCTCCGCCGCCGCTTCGATCATCTGCAACGATATGGAGATCAAGGGCTCGATCAGTTCTGATGGAGCGCTTCACATTGATGGTGTAATCGATGGTGATGTGACCGCCGGCGAGATCACGATCGGCGCCAGCGGCAAGGTGATTGGCGAAGTCAAGGCTGAAGCGGTGAAGGTGAAGGGCGAGGTCCTTGGCTCGATCCGCGCCCGCCGTGTCGAACTGGAGACGGGGGCCCGTGTAGAAGGCGACATCCTTCACGCCTCGCTCAGCATTCAGCCCAATGCGATTTTCGAAGGCCAGGTCAAATATTCCGAAGATCCGCTGAAGACGTCCGGCCCGAAAGCGGCGCGCCCGTCGACCAGTATCGAAGGCGAGTCCAGCTCCGCAAAGGCGGACGGCAAGACGGCATCGTCGACGGCCTCCAGCACGAGCGACAGCCGCAGCTCTGCCAGTATGAGCAGCCCCACAGCCCTCTCCTGATCTGCTTTTCTTCGGTAAAGCGAAACAGACTGAAACGGCCACACCTCAAGGTGTGGCCGTTTTTCTGTCTAGGCCTCTTCTTCGCGTGTGGCCCCCACATCGTGCGCCAGCGAGGCACTCAGGAACGCATCGATATCGCCGTCCAAAACGCCTGATGTGTCAGAGGTCTCATGATTTGTGCGGAGGTCTTTCACAAGCTGATAGGGCTGGAGCACATATGACCGGATCTGGTGACCCCAGCCGATATCCGACTTGGAGTCGTGACTGTCCTGCGCAGCTTCGCGGCGTTTCTGCAATTCCAGCTCATAGAGCTTGGAGCGAAGCATCTCCCACGCCTTGGCCCGGTTCTGGTGCTGCGAACGGCCTGCCTGACAGGCAACGACAATCCCGGTCGGCTCATGGGTCAGACGCACGGCCGAGTCCGTCTTGTTGACGTGCTGGCCGCCGGCCCCCGATGATCTGTACGTGTCGGTGCGCACATCGGAGGGGTCGATCTCGACCTCGATGGACTCGTCAATCACAGGCGAAACCGTCACCGAAGCAAATGAGGTGTGCCGGCGCGCCGAGGAGTCATAGGGCGAAATCCGCACAAGGCGGTGCACGCCCGACTCCGATTTCAGCCAGCCATAGGCGTTGTGACCGGAGATGAGCAGTGTCGCCGACTTGATCCCGGCTTCTTCGCCATCATGCGCGTCGACTTCCTCGACCTTGTAACCGCTTCCTTCGGCCCAGCGTACATACATGCGCCGCAGCATGGCGGCCCAGTCCTGGCTTTCGGTGCCCCCTGCCCCGGCATTGATCTGCATATAGCAGTCATTGCTGTCGGCCTCGCCGGACAGAAGGGCTTGAAGCTCAGCCTTGGCGGCGCGCTCGCGCAGGCGTTTCATGCTGGCGGATAGATCCTCGATCATATCCTCGTCGCCATCGGCGAGTTCGAGGAGTTCGCGCCCGTCGCTGGCCTCACGCTCAAGCTCAAGCACGGTTTCGATACCGGTCTCGAGCTGCTGGCGTTCGGCCATCAGCTTGCGGGCCTGTTCCGGATCGTTCCAGAAATCCTGGCGCTCTGACAGCGCGTTCAGTTCATCGAGTCGTTTTTGTGCGACGTCCCAGTCAAAGACGCCTCCTCAGCAGTTCTGCCGACTGCTCGATGTCATCAATAAGGGTCGTGATTTCAGTAGACATAAACTCTTGTCTCTACATGGGTTTCAGCTTGCACGGGATGCACATTACCGGCGCCGGGGTCAATAAATGCCGCTCAGATTCTCGTCCGCGACATCATCCTCTTCGCCGGCCTTGGCACCGGGGCGCCGGCCCAGACCTTCAGAGAAGGGATCGGCCACATCGCCCGGATTGCTCGCGCCCTGATTGCCCGAGATTGAGAAGCCACCATCCTCGTCAAATACCGCGCCGGGTTCCGTGCCCGGACGGAAGGCCTCGACGATCACCTCACCTGAGCCGGAGGTCGGCAGCCCGCCTGTATCGTGATCTACCGACACGAGCCGCACACCTGGCGGGATACGGAACGGCATGGCGGGCGCGTCTTTCAGGGCCTCTTCCATGAAGCTGATGAAGACCGGCAGCGCCACCGAGCCACCTGCCTCGCCATAGCCGAGCGTACGGGGCTGGTCGAAACCGACCCAGACACCGACCACAAGGTCCGGCGAGAAGCCATAGAAGAGCGCGTCGAAATAATCATTCGTCGTCCCGGTCTTGCCGGCAAGCGGCTTGCCCAGACGGGCGGCCCGGCGTGCGGTGCCACGCTCGACGACGCCTTCCAGCATGTGGACGACCTGATAGGCAATCACAGGGTCGATCAGCTGCTCGCGATTGTCGGCAAGCTCTGGCGGTTCGCCGCCATCCCAGCTCTCGGCCTCGCAGCCCTCGCATTCGCGCTCATCATGGCGGTAAAGCGTGTCGCCATAGCGGTCCTGCACACGGTCCAGCAGGGTCGGTGTCACTTCCTTGCCGCCATTCACGAAAGCGGCATAGCCCCGCGCCATTTTCCAGGGTGTCGTGTCGCCTGAACCGAGCGCCATGGCTGGATAGGCAGGCAGGTCATCATAAAGCCCGAAGCGCTCGGCAAGCGCGGACACGTCTTCCATACCGATATCGACAGCGACCCGCGCGGTCACCTGGTTGAAGGAGCGTTCCAGCGCCGTCCGCATCGTCACTTCGCCATAGCTGCGACCGGCCGAATAGTTCTGCGGCTTCCAGGTCTGCCCGGTTTCCTCGTCATAATAGACGAAGGGAGAGTCGAGGATCTTGGTAGACGGCGTGTAGCCATTCTCCAGCGCCGCGGCATAGACAAAAGGTTTGAAGGACGAGCCCGGCTGACGCATGCCTTGCGTCACGCGGTTGAACGGGCTCTTGAAGAAGGAATATCCACCCACCATTGCGAGCACCCGTCCGGTATGCGGATCCAGCGCGACAATGGCGCCCTCGACATCCGGCACCTGTTTAAGGCGCGCGGTCTCTGACGGGACAGAAATCCAGTCTTCCTCATCGCGGATCTCGTCTTCTTCAACCTCTTCCGGTGCACCGGGGCGCAACTCTTCGGTGCGCTCGACATCAACGAGGATCACATCACCGCGCGCCAGACCTTCGCCGCCCTCGGGGCGGTCCCACTTGCCGGCCCAGTCGACATCCTCTTTCGGGATCGTGGTGGTGCGCCCGTCATGCAGCGTGATGGTCGCGCCGTCGCCTGTAAGCTCATCCACCATGCCCGCTTCCCAGTCGCCATAGCCAGCGGGGCGTTCAACGTCGGAAAGCTGGGCGGCGACATCGCCGGACGGATCAACCGTCGTGAAGGGGCCGCGATAACCGTGGCGGCGGTCATAGGTTTCCAGCCCGCTCTGCAGCGCATTCTGGGCCGCAAGCTGCATCTTGGTGTCCATCGTGGTGCGGATGGAAAGGCCGCCGCGCTCCAGCGCCTCCTCACCATATTCGTCGATGAGCTCACGGCGAAGCTCCTGGACGAAATAGGTCGCGGCCGCATATTCCGGCCCGCGAAGCCGGTCGACCACCTTCAGCGGCTGGGCTTTTGCCTCCTCGGCGTCCTCTTTTGTGATGTAGCCGTCTTCGAGCATCCGGTTCAGCACATAGTCCCGGCGTGCCAGCAGGCGCTGCGGACGCCGGTACGGGTTCACGGTCGAGGGGGCCTGGGCCAGGGAAGCGAGGATAGCCGCCTCAGAGAGGTTCAATTCCGGGAGCGACTTATTGAAATAGATGAGCGCGGCCGAGCCGACGCCATAGGCGCGGACACCGAGATAGATCTCATTCAGGTAGATCTCGAGAATCTCGTCCTTGGTGAACGTATTCTCCATGCGCCGCGCGATGATGGCTTCTTTCACCTTGCGTTCGATCCGCTGATCACGCGTAAGCAGCATGTTCTTTGCCACCTGCTGTGTGATGGTCGACCCGCCCTGCAGGTTGCGGCCGCTGCCCGACAGCTTGATCTGCGCCGAATTGATGGCGCCGCGCAGGATACCGAGATAATCGAGGCCGGAATGATCGAAGAACTTCTTGTCCTCGGCGGCGACGAAGGCTTGGACAACGTGGTCCGGAATGGACTCGATGGGCACGAAGACACGGTGTTCGTCGGCAAATTCGGCGATGAGCGTGCCGTCCCCGGCATGCACCCGCGAGGTGATCGGCGGCTCATAGTCGGCAAGGCGCTCATGCGACGGCAAGTCCCGGGAGAGCGCGGCAACCCACAGCATCACGGCGGTGAAACAGATCGCCCCCAGTATGACGAGGCCGATTGCCACGCGCCGGGCCGTCTTCCAGGTCAGGAATCGTCTTTTCGCGGTCTGTTCACTCATGGACATGTCCGTTCAGGCGTTATCGTTACGAAGGCAGCGCTTCGCAGAATTCCATGTCCAGAGTAAGGCGCGCCTGCAGCCTACGGAAGACGAAAACAGCTAATTGACTGCAGTGTGGCCTGCCGCCTGGGCGAAATAGGTGTCGATGGCATTCGCAATTGCGGCCGCGGTACGGTCCCTGCCCTGCTGCGAGGAGAGACGCGCCACATCGGCCCGATTCGTCAGAAAGCCGATCTCGACCAGCACCGCTGGCACGTCCGGGGCCAGCAGCACGAAGAAGTTCTCGCGCCTGTGGCTGTTGCGAACAATCGGCCCTGCTCCGGCGAGTTCAGGGATGAGCATTTCCGCAAAGATCGATGAATTCGTTTTGGTTTCGCGCTTGGTGAGGTCCGTCAGAATGCCCACGATTTCCTGAGACGTGCCGTCTTCCACCGGCAACTGCCAGCCATTCGCGCTGGCCGTGCCATCGACGCGCCGCTCACCGCGGGCTGACAGCGTATAGACCGTCGCCCCCGAGACCGAGCTGTTCCCCGCAGCGTCTGCGTGGACGGAAATGAACAGGTCGGCGCCCCAGTTACGGGCCATCGAGACACGGTCCTCATGGTCGATATAGGTATCGTCGCTGCGCGTCAGATGAACGGTATAGCGCCCCGTCGCATCGAGCTTTGTCTTCAAGGCCTGCGAGGTCGCAAGCACAATAGTCTTCTCGCGCGTCAGATCATGCGCCGAGGCGCCCGGATCATGTCCGCCATGGCCGGGATCGATCACAATGACGCGCTTGCGCGAGGCCGGTTCGGCGGCAGCCATCTCGACCGCTTCGGCCGGACCAGCGCCCTCCCCTGAGAGGAAAGCGGCACGCCGGTCGACATCGACAGCCGCCTCCCGGTCAAACCGGACCGGCGAGACACGGACAAGGTCGACCACAAGACGGTGGCGCGGATCGGCCGTGGTCGGGCCGATACTGAGAGCCCGAGACACTTCAACGGCATGGCTCAACCGGAAAGCGATACCGCCGCCCAGAATTTCATAGGATGTGACCGCCCCGGTGGGTGCGGGCGTGACCGCACTCGTACCAACGCGCGCGTCTGGAAAATCAATGGCAATCGCTCGCTGGCCATTATGCGCCAGCGAAAAGATACCGTGGCGAATCTCTGTGTCGGAGGCGAGCGTGATGCGCGTATACTCGCCCTCGCCGACGACACTGACTTCGCTGATTTCTCCGGCAAGGGCCGAATTGCCCAGCCAGACCACAGCACACAGAAGAAGAAGGAAATACCGGAATTTACCTGTCATGGGTCCATCTGATATTCGGTGAATCGATTACCCGCTATTGTGAGCCGCCTTCGTTAATCCAGTGTTTACCGTAGCCTGGACGGCTGCTTATTTCTTGTTTCTCTGATTTTTGCGCTTTTCATTGGCCCCGGCTTTGGGCATGCTGAAACGGACCTCCATAAAGAGGCTCGAGCCATTTCCAGAAGGCCTGCGGACAGGCGCCTTAAGCCGCGCAAGGCATGATCGGACACGGAACAACCTGTAATGTATCTTTTGTCCCATAAAGCATTGTCGAGACTAGCGCCCGCTGGCGCGCAGACGTGCGGACGCAAGATATCCCGTCACAAACTAACTGGCGTTCGCCGCAGCCTCGGGGCCAATTTGTCCCGGGCCGCGCCGCCAGATCACAAGGCGATAACATATGAGCAAATTAATGCTGATCGATGCGGTCCACCCGGAGGAAACCCGGGTGGCGCTCGTGTCGGATGGACGCGTAGATGACTTCGATTTCGAGACAACAGGCAAGGAACAGCTAAGAGGCAATATCTATCTCGCGAAAGTCACGCGGGTTGAGCCCTCCCTTCAGGCCTGTTTCGTCGAATATGGCGGCAATCGCCACGGCTTTCTCGCCTTCAACGAAATCCACCCGGACTATTACCAGCTTCCCCAGGAAGACCGCGAGGCCCTGCTTCAGGACGCCGCCCGCGCAGCCGCCGAGGAAGATGACGACGACGATAACGACGCGTCCAATGAGTCCGATGAGGATGATGACGAGCGCGACGAGGAGACCGAATCGGACGCCGATGAGGCCGCCGCGGAGGCTGCAGCCGCCAAGCCGCGCCCGCAGGCGAGTTCCAAACGCTACAAGATCCAGGAAGTCATCCGCCGCCGGCAGGTGATGCTGGTTCAGGTCGTCAAGGAAGAGCGCGGCAACAAGGGTGCGGCGCTCACCACCTTCCTGTCGCTCGCGGGCCGTTACAGCGTTCTCATGCCGAACACGCCCCGCGGCGGCGGCATTTCCCGCAAGATCACCAATGGCGCTGACCGCAAGCGCCTGAAGGAAATCATGTCCAGCCTCGACGTGCCGCACGGCATGGGGCTGATCGTGCGCACGGCCGGCGCCAAGCGCACCAAGACCGATATCCGGCGCGATTATGAATACCTCCAGAAGCTCTGGGACAATATCCGCAACCGGACCATGGAATCGATTGCGCCCTGCATCATCCATGAGGAAGGCGGCCTCGTTCACCGCGCCATGCGGGACATGTTCGACAAGGATATCGAGGAAGTGATCATCCAGGGCCAGTCGGCCTACCGGGAGGCAAAAGACCTCTCGAAAATGATCATGCCGACGCAGGCCCGGAAGGTGAAACAGTGGAAGTCCACCGCACCGCTCTTCGTGTCCGAAAGCGTCGAGGACCAGCTCGATTCCATATTCTCACCCGTCGTCCAGATGAAATCGGGCGGCTATCTCGTCATCAACCAGACTGAAGCGCTCGTCGCCATCGACGTGAACTCGGGCAAGGCGACGAAAGAGCGGAATATCGAGCAGACCGCCCTGCGCACCAATCTGGAAGCCGCCGAGGAAGCCTGCCGCCAGATGCGCCTGCGCGACCTTGCCGGCCTCATCGTGATCGATTTCATCGACATGGAGGAGAACAAGAACAATCGCGCCGTCGAGAAGAAGCTGAAAGACTGCCTCAAGATCGACCGCGCCCGTGTGCAGAGCGGCAAGATTTCGCAATTCGGCCTGATGGAAATCTCGCGCCAGCGACGGCGGACCAGCCTGCTCGAAGGCTCGACCGGCGGTACCAATTTTCAGC
>NVWP01000056.1 GCA_002733705.1 Henriciella sp.
ACCCTTGACCCGGAAAAGAAGATCGGACACCCGGCCCTCTCAAACCGAACCTTCCCCACACGTCACCCATGGACGCCGCGCGCTCACCCATTTACTTCACGGGTGAAGAAAACACCCCGAGGAGACCCCGCCCATGGAGCCGTACCAGCCGCTTTCCCGCTCGATCAAAGGCAAGACCGCCCTCATCACAGGCGCCGCCTCCGGCATGGGCCGGGCCACGGCCCACCTCTTTGCCCATGAAGGCGCGAATGTCGCCGTGACCGACCTCAATCAGGAGGCCGTCGACAAGGTGGTTGAAGAGATCAAGGCGGCCGGCTTCGACAACGTCAAAGGCTGGGCCATGGATGTCGGCGACGGCGAGGCGATCAAGCGCGTCGTCAAGGAAGCTGCAGAGCATTTCGGCGGCCTCGAAATCCTCGTCAACAATGCCGGCTTCGCCATTCCCGCCAATGTCGCCGAAGAAAGCTATGAGGACAGCTGGGGCCCCAGCATCAATGTCATGCTGACCAGCCACCAGCGCGCCATCCGCGCGGCCCTCCCCTATATGCGCAAGGCCAAATTCGGCCGCATCGTGAATGTCGCCTCCACCGAAGGCGTCGGCGCGACCCCCGGCAACTCACCCTATGTCGCGGCCAAGCACGGCGTGATCGGCCTCACCCGCGGCCTCGCCTGCGACTTGGGCCGCGAGGAAGACATGGACATCACCGTCAACTGCATCTGCCCCGGCCCCATCCGCACCGGCATCACCGCCGGCATCCCCGAAGAACACAAGACCATCTACGCCAAACGCCGCGTGCCACTGCGCCGCTACGGCATCCCGGAAGAAGTCGCCAATATGACCCTCTCGGTCGTCCTCCCGGCCGCCAGCTTCCTCAACGGCGTGCACATCCCGGTAGATGGCGGCCTGACGATCAAGAACGCCTGAGGTGCGAATTTTTACCGACTCTCCTATCCGCTGTATAATCGGGCTCATGTTCCAATTTTTGTCGGCATCAATGTATGTAAGCACCCTTAAATTTAGAGGATTTGGAAACTATTTGAGTGTCAAGGGTTTCGTTTATTGCGAATAATGGCAGATATGATAAATGCCACGCCCCTCAAATGGAGCAAGAAAATGACCACACCAGCTTACGCACTAGCGGTAGACGAGCATTTACCAACTGATGAGTCGGCTGAGGCGGCTGGCGAACTTCGCATTGTATTATCTGAACTTTTTTCGGGCGAAGTAAAATCTCCGTCGCTGACATTGCGCGGCGCAAATGGCGCTGAAAAATCTCTTCATGTGGAACCCAAGCTGTACGAATACCTGATCCGCCTTTTGGATCATTTCGAAAAAGGCGAAGGTGTGACTTTTGTGCCGCACGCCAAAATGCTTACGACGCAGCAAGCGGCCGATATTCTAAACGTATCTAGGCCCCATCTCATTAAGCTGCTGGAGCAAAAGACAATTCCGTTCGAACTTGTAGGACGGCACCGTAGAATTTTGGCTCGGCACTTATTTGAGTATCAAAAAGTGCGAGATGCAGAGCGCGCAACCGCGCTGGATGAGCTACTCAAAGATGATGGTGAACTCTACTAATGTTTGCCAATCGATTCACGGTAGTGCTGGATGCGTGCGTATTAGCACCCGCAGCCAACCGTGATTTAATTCTATGCTTGGCAGAAGCTAAATTTTTCCGTCCGAGGTGGTCAGACGAAATTCTCAGCGAAACTCACCAAGCAGCGATGGCAATCCTCGAAAGGCGGGGTTTAGAAAAAGCGAAGGCTGAACAGCGGGCTGCGGATCTTATCAGAAAAATGCGGCAAATCTTCCCTGAAGCCTACGTGGACAACGGCTACAAAGTGTTCGAACCATCCCTCTTCCTTCCCGACGAAAAGGACAGACACGTGCTGGCGGCAGCAATTCATTGCCGGGCATCTACAATAGTAACGGACAACTTGAGGGACTTTCCGGCTTCCCAACTAGCAATGCATGGAATCGAAGCTAAATCCGCCGATGACTTCATTGCAGATGAAATTGACTTGGATATCTACCGTGCCGCTGGAGTGGTGAAAAAGATGCGCGCTCGGCTCAAACGTCCCGAAATGTCCGCGTCAGATTTGCTGCTAAAAATGGAAGCTCGTGGTTTGACAGAAACCAGCCGTATGCTGAGACCATTTGAAGAACTTATCTAAAGTTTCCTACCCTAAACCGCCCCGCCCTATCCTCTCTCGCATGACCCAGCTTGCCGGTTTCATCGAGGAAGGCTTTTCCACCGTGCGCGATGCGGTCGTGGAAACCATGGACCGGCTGAGCGTGGATTTCCGGCCGGTTCTGACACAGGCCGTCGCGCGCTATGCCCGCAGGCAGATCAAACTGGTCGAGACGCTGCTGCGCCGCCTTCTGGTCCTGCTCGCCGCAGAGCTTGGCCCCCTGGCGCCGGTCAAGCCATCCACCCCGGACGTACCCACCGGCACCGGGGCTGCCGCCGGAGAGAGCAAACGCAGCCTGTTCCAGCTTGTCCCCTCGCTGAGCGCGGAGGGGCCAGGCTTTGACGATTTGCGGGCAGGCGCTCATCCGGCCGCCGGGCCGGACACCGACGCTGCACCCCTGCTGCACCGTCTGGGGCTACTCCTCCAGCATCTCGACAATCCGGTGCCGCTCGCCCGGCGCATGGCGCGGATCCTGAACCGTGTGAAAGACGCCGGTGACCCGCGCCCTTTCATGATGCCCCTTCAGGGGCTGGCGCGTGTGCCCCACCCCGTCGCCCTGCTGGCGCAGGCCCTGCCCGTGCGCGGCAATGAGGTGCTGCGCCGATGGTTCGATACGAGCTGAAAGGCAGGGAAAATCAGGCACGCATCCCACAGACCGGCCCGGTCTGTGGCCGCACGCGCAGCCTTTTTACTTCATCCTGAGTCTGTCGAAAGCCGAGGAGGAAAGGTCCAGACGCCCTAGTCCGGCAGCTCCTCATTCATCGCCAGCACCTTGCCCGCCAGATAGAGCGAGCCGCAGATCAGGATACGTTCGGCCCCCGCCTCCCGGGCCGCTTCCATCGCGGCGCGAAAGCTCTGATGGGCCTCGGCGCCAGCGCCCGCCTCGCGGGCCGCATCGGCCAGCGCCTCGGGGGTGAAACTGTTCTCATTATTGTCGATGGGGCAGGTAAAGACGCGAAGGCCGGGCCGGTTGAGGGCAGCAAAAAAGCCTGCCGCATCCTTGTTGGCCAGCATGGCCGAGACGAGCATGGTCCGCTTGGCGGGCTCTTCGCTGTCCAGCGTGTCGAGCACCGCAGAAAGCGCCCGGCCCGCATGCGGATTATGCCCGCCATCGAGCCAGACGGGCTTCTCCCCGGCGAGCGCGGTGACCGGCCCCTTGGAAAGCCTCTGCATCCGCGCCGGCCAGCGGGCACTGGCAGCGCCTTTGGCAATGGCTTCGGGGGTAATGCCCTGAATATTCGCGGCTTTCAGCGCCTTCGCCGCAAGCGCGGCATTGGCATATTGATGCTCCCCCCACAGGCCAAGCGGCGGCTGGATCAGGGCGAGGTCATCGAGGCTGAGAAAATCGATGTGATTGCCCGTGCGCGCGGCTTCAGCCTCCAGCGCGGCTTTCGCCTCCGCGCCCTGAATGGCGGACACTGCGGGGCAGCCGGGCTTCAGGATCCCGGCCTTGTCGGTCGCGATCTTCGTGATCGTGTTGCCGAGAAAGGCCTGATGATCGAGGTCGATGGGGCAGAAAACAGAGCAAGCCGCCTGCTCGATCACATTGGAGGCATCATACCGCCCCCCAAGCCCGACCTCGAGGATGAGGAGGTCCGCCGGGGTTTCATGGAAGGCAAGGAAACTGGCCGCCTGCGCGGCCTCGAAATGCGTGATCTCGCGGTGGCCCTTGAGGGCGGCTTCGACGCGCTCAAGACAGGAGACAAGATAATCATCCCCGATCAGCTGCCCGCCAAGCCGGATGCGCTCATTGAAACGGACCAGATGCGGCGATGTCGATGTGTGAACGGCAAGCCCGGCCGCTTCTGCCATGGCGCGGATAAAGGCAACGGTCGAGCCTTTGCCATTTGTGCCCGCGACATGAATGACCGGCGGAAGATCCAGATGCGGATTGCCCAGCTCTTCGAGCACGACCAAAAGCCGGTCGAGCGCGAGGATCCGGTCTTTCGGATTATAGCGTTCGAACCGTTTCAGCGCCGTTTCGACGCCAAGCTGGGCGTCGATCAAGCCTTCTTGCCCCGCGACTTGTCGGCTGCTTCGGGGGCCGGCACATCGGCAAGCGGCGCCTTGAGCGGCCCGATTGGCGTGTCGTCACCGGCCCGTTTGGGCATGAGGTGGACAAGAAGCCGGCCAAGCGTCTTCTTCAGCTCCCGCCGGTCGCTGACAATATCGACCTGGCCTTTTTCGCGCAGGAACTCAGACCGCTGGAAGCCGTCCGGCAGTTTTTCGCGGATGGTCTGCTCAATCACGCGCGGGCCGGAAAAGGCAATCATCGCGCCGGGTTCTGCAATATGAACATCGCCCAGCATCGCATAGGAGGCCGACACCCCGCCCGATGTCGGATCGGTCAGGACAACGATATAGGGGAGCCCGGCCTCGCGAACTTCATCGATCGCGAGCGTTGTGCGCGGCATCTGCATCAGGGAAAGTGTGCCTTCCTGCATGCGCGCACCGCCGGAAGCCGTGCAGACCACAAAGGCGGCCTTGCGCGCGACCGCCATCTGGGCGGCGGCGATAAAGGCTTCCCCCGCAGCCATGCCGAGCGAGCCGCCCATGAAGGCGAAGTCCTGGACGAGGATGACGGCAGGTTTGCCGTTCACCCGGCCAAAGGCCGCGGCCATGCAATCATCCTGCGCAATGGGCGGGCTGGCGTCCGGGCTTTCTTCCTTTTCGCGCCCTGCAATCTTGGCCTTCGCCGCTTTCAGGCGCGAAGGGTAAGGTTTGTCATCGCGGAACTTCAGCGGATCCTGAACGACGGGCGGCAGCTGCAAGGGCTCCCAGCGCTCCCCGTCAAAAAGAAGGCGGAAGCGGCGGCGCGGCGAAATCCTGAGATGCGCGCCAGCCGGTGTCACATACCAGCTTTCTTCAAGGTCCGAGCGATAAACGAGTTCGCCGGACTTCGGACATTTGACCCAGAGATTATCCGGCGTGTCCTTCTTTGAAGACAGGAATGTCTTCAATCCGGGTGTTCTGAAATTGGTGAGCCAGTTCATGTCAGCTCAACTCCTTCATTGGTCTGTCTCTTCCGCATCACTCAGCCGACCTGAGCGCGCCCGACAGCTCTGCAGCCAGTGTGCCAATCCGCGGAGCTATCGCATCCGGCTCACCAGCCTCAAGGGCAAGTCTTACATGATCCACGAATGCGGACCCGACCACAACCCCATCTGCAATAGCGGCCATGGCGGCGGCTTGTTCCCCGGTCCGCACGCCAAATCCGACGCAGACGGGAAGCCCGGAGACTTTCCGCGCGCGTTCCACGCCCTCGCGGATGTCTTCGGGATCTGCCGAACCAGAGCCTGTCACACCGGCGACGGCAACGTAATAAAGAAAGCCAGAGGCCCCTTCGGCGACCTTGGCGATCCGCTTGTCTGTCGTGGTCGGCGTGGCCAGCCGGATGACCGAAATCTCATGATGCGCATAGGCCTCGCGCAGCTCATGGTCTTCCTCGGGCGGCAGGTCGACAAGGATGGTGCCATCGATTCCAGCCTCGGCGGCCGCATCGGCAAAGGCCTGATAGCCCATATGAAAAACGGGATTGGCATATCCCATCAGGATGAGCGGCGTGTCCTTGTCTTCGGCGCGGAACCGCTTGGCCAGCGCCAGGACATCCGTGAGCTTCGTACCGGCCTTCAGGCTACGCTGGCCCGCCATCTGGATCGCCGGGCCATCGGCCATCGGGTCAGTGAAGGGCGCGCCAAGCTCAATGATGTCGGCGCCATTGTCGCGCAGGGCGCAGAGTGCCTTGAAGCTTGTTTCAAGATCGGGATCGCCGGCCATGATATAACTCACCAGCGCAGCGCGGCCTTCGGCGCGAACCTTGTCGAACCGGGCGGTAATTCGTGATGTCGGCATTAGCGGGAGGGCGCTTCCGTGTTGTCGTGGAGCCAGTCGGCATACTCAGCCAGCACATGAGAGCAAGGCCAGGCGACCATAGCGGGCACATCATAGGGGTGGATAGTCTTTACGAGGGCTTCGAGCGCCTGCCAGCAGGGCTCGACCGTTTTCAGCCACAGAATATGCTCGAAAGCCTGCTCGACCACACCTTTCCAGAGATAGGTGGAGCTGACCGGACCCTCGATATTGCCGCAGGCGGCGAGCCGTTTCTCAACGGCGGCATCAGCAATCTCCTGGGCGACGTCCTGCGACGGGCAGGTGATCCGGATGAGAAGCGCTTCAGTCATGTCAGCCTTCTACCGCATCATGGCAGACAATACAGACCTTGTTTCCGTCGGGGTCGCGGAAATAGGCGCCATAATAGTTGGCGTGGTATTGCGGACGAAGGCCGGGCGCGCCTTCATCTGTTGCGCCAGCCTCAAGGGCGGCGGCATGAGCCGCATCGACGGCGGGCCGGTAGGGCGCGACAAGAGCCGTCATCTGGCCATTGCCCACCGAGGGCGCTTTCCCGTCAAAGGGTTCGGCAATGACGAAGAAGGGACGTCCTCCATCGGGCGCGGTCCACATCACAAACTGTTTCGACTTTGCCGGGTCGCGCGGCGGATAGCCGAGCAGCTCCATGATCGGCGTATAGAACGCCTTCGCCCGTGCCTTGTCGCGTGTTCCGATGGTGATGTGGGAGATCAAGACCTCTATATCTCCATCCCGAGATGTTCGGCGACGGAGAAGATGTCCTTGTCGCCGCGCCCGCAGAGATTCATGATGAGGATCTGGTCCTTGTCCATCGTCTCACAGACATCGCCCAGCCGCGCGATGGCGTGGGCTGGCTCAAGTGCAGGGATAATCCCCTCAAGCCGGGTGCAGAGCTGGAAGCCCTCAAGGGCTTCCTTGTCCGTACAGGTCAGATACTCAGCCCGGCCCGTGTCGCGCAGAAAGGCGTGTTCAGGGCCGATTCCGGGATAGTCGAGACCGGCTGAAATCGAGTGGGCATCGATGATCTGGCCGTCATCGGTCTGAAGCAGATAGGTCTTGTTGCCGTGAAGGATGCCTGGCTTGCCGCCATTGAGGGCCGCGGCATGCTGGCCGGTCTCGATGCCGTGGCCGGAAGCCTCGACACCGATCAGGCGCACGCCTTCATCCTCAATGAAAGGATGGAACAGGCCAATCGCGTTCGACCCGCCACCGATACAGGCCATGACGGCATCCGGCAGACGGCCTTCGCGCTCCTGAAGCTGGCGCTTGGCTTCCTCGCCAATGACCGACTGAAAATCGCGCACCAGTTCCGGATAGGGATGCGGCCCGGCCGCGGTGCCGATGACATAGAAGGTGTCGTGCACATTCGTGACCCAGTCCCGGAGCGCTTCATTCATTGCGTCCTTGAGTGTACCCGTACCCGAGGAGACGGGGACAATTTCCGCGCCCAGCATCTTCATCCTGAACACGTTCGGCTTCTGACGCTCGACATCTGTGGCGCCCATGAAGACAACACATTTCAGGCCGAACCGCGCGCAAACTGTCGCCGTGGCGACGCCATGCTGGCCGGCGCCGGTTTCCGCGATGATGCGCTTCTTGCCCATGCGCATGGCGAGAAGGACCTGACCGAGGCAGTTATTGATCTTGTGCGCGCCGGTATGATTGAGTTCGTCGCGCTTGAAGTAGATCTTCGGTCCGCCGAAATGCTCGCTTATCCGCTCCGCATGATAGAGCGGCGACGGCCGGCCGACATAATTGCGCCAGAGATCGTCCATCTGGGCTGCAAATTCAGGATCTCTTTTTGCCTTGCGATACTCATCCTCGAGTTCGAGGATAAGCGGCATCAGCGTTTCAGCGACGTAGCGACCGCCAAATTCGCCGAAGCGGCCCTTCTCGTCCGGCCATTGGGCCCATGTGTTTGGCTTGTTCATGAGAGCCCTCATAGTCTCCTGTCTTCGCTGCTGCAATGAAGGCGCGCACGAGGGCGGCATCCTTGATGCCGCGCTGACGCTCAACGCCTGAGGAAACGTCCACACCGCTCGCGCCTGTAGCCCTGATCGCCCCGGCGACATTGTCCGGGGTAAGCCCCCCCGCCAGGAGCCAGGGCTTGGGCGCTTTCCACCCTTCAAGGATAGACCAGTCGAACGCTTCGCCATGCCCGCCGGTACGGTCTGCGCCCTCGGGCGGCCTGGCATCGATCAATAGCCGGTCGGCGGCCTTGTATCTGGCGGCAGCTTCCAGGTCTTCGCGTGTCGAGACCCCGACCGCCTTCCAGACCTCCACCGAAGAAGGCAGGCTGGACCTCAGATTCGAGACGAAATCGGGCGTCTCCTTGCCGTGCAACTGAAAGACATCCGGCATGACGGCGCCGTCCAGGCCGCGCAGGATGGCGGGCTCGGGATCAGACAGGAGAACAACAGACTGAAGACCGTTTGCGGTGGCCGCCGACATGAGATCGACAAGGCGCTGGAAGCGGTTACGGCCCTCGCCCAGAACATTGCGCGGGCTCTGTGGCACCAGCACGAAACCGGCCCAGTCTGCACCGGCTTCCGCCGCGACCTTCACCATGTCCGCATCTGAGATGCCGCATATCTTCACGCTTGCCATGCTTCAGCTCGTGGCGCCTGTACGCGCTAGCGTCAAGAGACGATCACTCGTTCGAGGCGCGCCTCTTTGGCTTCGGCAGCGCGGTATCAGCCTCATCCTGAGCCGGAGCGTGTTTGACATCCGACAGATCGAGCAGGGGAGCGCCATCTGCGTCGAAGGATAACAGCTGGCGCGAGGGGCGGCCGAAATAATAGCCTTGCCCAAGGCCGCAGCCAGCCTCTTTGAGCCACTCTGCCGTCGACTCCGTCTCAACCCCTTCGGCTGTGCAGCTGAGGCCGAGGCTGTTGCTGAGTGAAAGGACGGACCGAATGATCTTGCGGCTCTCCGGACTGTCTTCCATGCCGATTATGAACGACTTGTCGATCTTCAGCTTGCTGAAGGGTAGCTGCCTGAGATGATGGAGGCTTGAATACCCCGTGCCGAAATCATCAAGTGCCAGCCGGATACCGGCCTCGGCCATCCGGTTCAGCACAATGGCAGCCTCTTCCACATCGTGTATGACGGCATTTTCGGTAATCTCAACCTCGAGGAAACCCGCCGGCAAGCCAAACTCCGCCAGAATGGCAAGCAGATCCTCAACGATATTTTCCGTCCGCAACTGGACCGGAGATATATTCAGGGAAACAAAAAGTCCCTTCGGCCAGGTCTGTGCCTCTTCGCATACCTTGCGGAACAAGGTGAAGGTCAGCTCATTGATCAGCCCGCTATCCTCAGCGATGGGAATGAAACGGTCAGGTGGCACCATGCCCATGTCCGGATGGTCCCAGCGCGCGAGGATTTCATACCCTTCAACCGCATTGTCCGAGAAGCGGATAAGAGGCTGGTAATGGGGCTGAACCTGCCCGGTCCGGATGGCCTCACCCAGATCCGCCTCAAGGGCCAGGCGCAAGGTCGCCTTCTCGTTCATCTCCTCATCGAAATAGACATGGCGGCCTCTTCCCCGCTCTTTTGCGCTGTAAAGCGCCATATCGGCCTGTTTGAGGATCTGCGAGACACTGAGATTCGTTTGCGGATGAACGAAGGCGATCCCGGCACTTGCATCGATATTACAGACGATCCGGCCGATTTCGATACGCTCTGCAATCGTGCGAAGCAGGCGGGTCACGACACGGTCGAGTTCTTCATCACCGGACGCATCACTGAGGATGGCGGCAAACTCGTCCCCGCCGAGCCGGGCGAGGAAATCCTGTGGTTTCAGCTGGGCCTGCATCCGCTCGCTCACCTGCTGGAGCAGGCGGTCGCCGATGTCGTGACCATAAAGGTCGTTGACCGGCTTGAACCGGTCAAGATCGATCATGACGACCGCATAATCCGTTGTATCGGCGGGATCGAGGCAAGCGCCGAGCCGCTTCATGAAAGCCCGGCGATTGGCAAGCCCTGTCAGGGAATCATTGGTGGCCAGATATTCCAGATGGGATTCGGCCTCTGCGCGCCTTCTGAATTCCGCGCGCACCTGCAGATATCGCCGCAGCGACAGAAGCAGTCCGCCCACCGACAGCGTGACGAAGACAAGGGCGAACTCATCCAGCTCCCAGTCATCATGATCGCGCGTGAAAATGTAGAATTTTTCCACGATATCAAAGCGAATGCCTGCCAGAATCGTGAGGACGCAGGCAATGAGAACAGCCCAGACATCCCACGCGATCCAGCGTGTGAGATAAGACGGCCCCAGGCGGGACTCGCGCCGAGGTTCGGGGTCTTCTTGGGTCATGTAAGAAGTCTGCCGATTATGGTTAAACGAAGGATGAACAAATTCGCTTCAATCAGCTATGGCTCATCTGCGTTCTGCAGCAATGACGGGGAATTCTGGCCAATTGCCGTTGCGGTATCCCTCTGCCCCCCATTTACGACGGCGCGCGTCCTTGCTGAATAGGCGCCAGAAGGAGACGCCCATGCCCGCCACATCGCTCTTGGCCGACATTCGTATTGCCGACATGACGACGGTCATCTTTGGCCCCTATTGTACCCAGACCCTTGCCGACATGGGCGCCGACGTCGTCAAGCTCGAGCCCGAGAGCGGCGACACCTTCCGGAATGTCGGGCGCCCGGCCAATAACCGCGGCATGGGCCCCTGCCACATGACGATCAATCGGGGCAAGCGCTCGGTGGTCTGGGACATGAAGTCCGATGAGGGGAAAGCGGCGATCCGCAAGCTGATCGGACAAAGCGACGTCTTCATCCACAATATACGCCCGGACGCGGTCGCGCGGCTGGGCCTCACCTTCGAGGAGGTCAAGGCGATCCGGCCCGACATCGTCTATGTCCATTGTCTCGGCTTTGGCACAGAAGGCCCCTATGCGGGCCGCCCGGCTTATGACGACCTCATCCAGTCACTCGCCGGGGCCTGCAACCTCCTGCCCAATGTCGACGGAAATGAAGCGCCGCGCTTCCTGCCGACCGCTTTTGCCGACAAGGTCTCAGGCCTGCATGCCATGTATGCAACGCTGGCCGCGCTCCACCACCGGGACCGGACAGGCGAAGCGGTTCATGTCGAAGTGCCCATGTTCGAATGCATTTCGAGCTTCCTTCTGGAAGAGCATTTCTACGAAGCCGCCTTTGATCCGCCTGTCGGCCCCTATTACTATCAGCGCCAGATCGACCCCTCGCGTCAGCCGGTCCGCACGAAGAATGGCTGGATCACGATCGCACCCTATGTGGATCACCGCTGGGTGACGCTGTTTGAGACCATCGGCCAGCCGCAGGAGCTGGAGGATGAGCGGATCAACGACTATCGCGGCCGGTTCTTCAACCACGACTATCTCATGTCCCGCGTCCAGGCTCATTTCGTGAACTTCACGACCGAGGAGCTGCTCGACATGCTGGGCGAGGCGGATGTGCCTGCCGCGCGTGTGAACGATATCTCGGACCTGCGAAGCGACCCCCATCTGGAAGCGGTGAACTTCTTTACCCGCCGCGAACATCCAAGCGAGGGCGGCTATTGGGAGGTCAAACCGCCTGTGAGATTTGTCGGCCAGCCAGAGCGCGAAATCCGGCCGGCGCCGCGCCTTGGTGAGCATAGCGAGGATGTGCTGCGCGAGCTTGGCCTGGCACCTGCGGACGGGAAAAACGCTTAAACCCGCCAGAATCGGCCTGCACAAGACTTGTGCAAAAGTGCATTGATACAAAAGTTTCTCACTTGCCGCAGCGCATCCGATACGGGCACGGCTGGCTCGGCGCACGCCCCTGTCGAAAGGCGCAATATATCAACGTATAAAGTAATTTGCGGCGGCGCCAATTATGCTGCACAGCGGAGCATCTCGCCGCGATTTGTCGTGGCGAAGTCAAATAATTAGCCCCAAATACTTTGACGAACCGGTCTATTTCTGAAAGGTCAGGTCCGGGGAATGCGGTCGCACGGATCGGCATTCGACCCATACAGGACTTGTCGATCGGGGCTCACTGCGAAATCCGCAGCACGGGGACAGACCACCCAGAACGCCCCTGATCGCGCAATTGAAACAGACAGGCTCGAAGGAGAGGACATGGAACCCAACTCCGGTCAGGAGACCGTCATGAAGACCAAGCAGGACTATGGTGACGATCCGCTCGCTGTCCGCGAGACGGACACCTATCAGGATGAATATATCGAAGGCTTTGTCGACAAGTGGGACTCGCTCATCGACTGGGACTCACGTGCAGAAGGCGAAGGCCAGTTCTTTGTCGACATCCTGCGCGGCCGCGGCAAGCAGACCGTTCTGGATGTCGCCACCGGCACCGGCTTTCATTCCTGCCGTCTGATGGAGGAAGGCTTCGACGTCACCAGTGTCGATGGCAGCGCCGAAATGCTGATGAAGGCGTTCCAGAATGCCGGCAAGCGCGGCCAGGTCCTGAAGACCTGTCAGGCCGACTGGCGCTGGCTGAACAAGGACATCAAGGGCAAGTTCGACGCGATCATCTGCCTCGGCAATTCCTTCACACACATCCATGACGAGATGGACCGCCGCAAGGCGCTGGCGGAATTCTATGCCGCGCTGAAGCATGACGGGATTCTCATCCTCGACCAGCGCAATTACGACCTGCTGTTGAGCGAGGACTCCGCCTCGAAACCGAAGCACAAATACTATTATTGCGGCAAGGACATCGTGGCCGAGCCGGAATACATTGATGAGGGGCTTGCCCGCTTCCGTTACAGCTTCCCGGACGGATCGACCTATAATCTCAACATGTTCCCGCTGCGCCGGCGCTATGTGCAGAAGCTTCTGAAGGAAGCCGGGTTCGAGAAGATCCGCACCTATGGCGATTTCCAGTCGGACTTCGACGAGAATGATCCGGACTTCTTCATTCATGTTGCGGAGAAGCGCGATGAAGGCTGAATCCAGAGCTGAAGATGTCGCAGTTGCCGAAGATTACTACGACAGCGATGATGCGGACCGCTTCTATTTCACCATTTGGGGCGGCGAGGACATCCATGTCGGCCTCTATGAGACGCCCGGCGAAGCCATCGCGCCTGCCAGCCGCCGGACGGTGAAGCGCATGGCGAGCCTGATGGAGGCGGCGGGCCCGGATCCCCGCGTCATCGACCTTGGTGCCGGCTATGGGGGCGCTGCCCGCTATCTCGTCACCGAAGCCGGGGCGCGCGAATGCGTCTGCGTCAACATTTCCGAGACCCAGAACAAGCTCAACCGTGAGAAGAACGAGGCGGCCGGTCTCGCTGACAGGATCGACGTGCTGCACGGCTCGTTCGACGATGTGCCAGCCAAGGATGAGAGCTTTGATGTCGTCTGGAGCCAGGACAGCTTCCTGCATGGGGCGGACCGCAAACAGATCATCGCTGAATGCGCGCGGATCCTGAAGCCTGGCGGGCGGCTGATCTTCACCGACATCCTGCAGACGCCGGATGCGCCCGCTGACAAGCTCCAGCCCATCTATGACAGGATTCACCTCTCCAGCCTGGGCTCAATCGAGTTTTACGACAGGGTTGCCGGAGAGCTCGGCCTTCAGCCGGGTCCGCGTGAGGAAATGGCACCGATGCTGCCGCTTCACTATGGCCGCGTGCGTGAGGAGCTCACCTCCCGGCGCGCAGAGCTGAAAGGCATTGTCTCCGACGATTATGCCGACCGGATGATCAACGGCCTCGGCGCTTGGGTCGAAGGGGGCAAGGCCGGATGGCTCTCCTGGGGCATTCTCTGCTACGACAAGCCCTGATTGGGCTGTATGAACGGTTCCAACGCAGCCGCCCCGAACATGCGGGGCGGCTGTTTTTCTATCTGCATGCTGTTGGAACCCTGGCGCGAGTCTTGCGTTCGCGAGCGTGGGGTCAAGAACAGAGTAGGGCAGGATGGGGCAGGACCGCACATCAACTGATCATGATATCGAGCTTGAACGGCTCGCTTCCATCGTGGCCTCCTCCGAAGATGCCATTATCAGCAAATCCCTGGACGGCATTATCCGGACCTGGAATGCAGGCGCCACGCGCATCTTCGGCTATACCGCCGAAGAAATCATCGGTGAGCCCGTCTTCAGACTGATCCCGCCAGAGCTTCATGAGCAGGAACGGGAAATCCTCGCCAGACTGCGCGATGGGGAGAGCATCAAGCATTTCGATACGGTGCGAGTCGCAAAGGATGGCCGGCTGGTGGATATCTCCCTGACAGTGTCTCCGCTCCGAAACCAGGCGGGCGAAGTTGTCGGCGCCTCCAAGATCGGCCGCGACATCACGGAACGCAAACGTGCCGAGGCGATGCAGAAACTGCTCGTGGATGAGCTGAACCACCGCGTGAAGAACACACTCGCCATCGTCCAGTCGGTCGCCAGCCAGTCGCTCGCCTTTGCCGATAGTCCGGAAGATTTCCTCGCCTCTTTTGGCGGGCGCCTCCAGACCTTGTCCAAAGCTCATGACCTTCTGGTGCGCGAACGCATGCAGGGCATCAGCCTGCGCGATCTCGTGGCCTCGCAAATCGGCTCTGACGCTGAACTCGACAGCTCCATTACGCTTTCCGGGCCGGACGTGACCTTGCGCGGCACGCTGGTAACCCATCTTGCGCTGATCCTGCACGAGTTGACGACAAATGCGCGTAAGTTCGGGGCGCTTTCCCTTGATCAGGCGCGCCTTTCGGTCAGCTGGGAGCGCGCGCCGAACGCCGCAGACCGGCTGGTGCTGGTCTGGTCCGAAAGCGGTGTCCCATCAGTAAGCGAACCGCAGACGCCCGGCTTCGGCACCCAGCTCATCAAAAAGACGCTGGCAGCGAGCGGCGGAACGTCCACGATCAGCTACCGGCCGGACGGTCTTGAGGCCCGCATTGAGTTCAACGTGCAGGACCGGGATGATATCGGCACGGCGCCCTCTGAAGGCCCGCAACCTGCCAGCGACAAGCCAGCTGTCGCGGTGACCAGTTTTGACGGGCTGAAAGCGCTGCTGGTGGAAGACGAAGCCATCGTCGCCATGGATCTGGAGTTCAAGTTCGAACAGCTCGGCTTCGATGTCGTAGGCACGGCTGCCAGTGTCAGCGAAGCTCTCGATATACTGTCGAAAACCGAGCCCGATCTCGTCCTGCTCGACGCGAACCTGCATGGCGAGCGGGTGGACAAGGTGGCCGCCGCCCTCGCCGAGCGGGCGATACCCTTTGCCTTTGCGACGGGCTATGGACGGGACACGCTGCCCGATGGATTCCGCGAGATGGATATGCTTTCCAAGCCCTATAGCGACGCGCGTCTGGTCAATGTTCTCTCGCGCCTTGCCGGGCGGGCCGTGGCCCCGCGCTAGTTGATGACCGTGCTTTCCTGCACGATCCGCCGGCGGGCCGGGCCCCAGCGGAATTGTTCGGTGTGCCGCACAAGGCCGGACGCCTTGAGGTCGCCGTCCTCAAGGTGAAGACGAAACCCGCGGCGCGCAGCCACGGCCTTGCGGCTGGCTCCATGGATGCCGATCACGATGATATAGAAATCGATCTCACCGTGCTTGCGCAGTACATCTGAGGGCAGACCTGTCTCTGCCGCTTCCACCCGTTCCAGAAGCTCCCTGAAGAGGCCAAGGTCCAGGCTTTGGCCATCGGCCAGCGGACGCTGAAAGGAGGTTTCGTGGTTGTCCGCCGTCGGTTCGGTAATGTCCGCGCGGTAGCTTTCTCCATCCACCATAACTGTGCCCGCGATATTCTGGATGTGAAAACGCCCTTCACTCATATTGGACATGAAACAGGTGGGCTGGTCATTCGGACTGACCGAACAGGAGATGATCAGGCTGGACCGGCGCTGGCGCATGAAGCTGTTCAGCAGGAGCTGCAGATAGGTGATCCAGACCAGCACCATGATGACATTGGCTATGGCGCTGATCGCGGCGGCGTTCTGGCTGATGAAGTTGAACATGTCCCCGCGAACGCAGACTGCTGAACATTGTTTCAAAAGCGTCCGGGAAGAAGGGCGATGCGCCTAGACCGGGCTTTTGAGGGATTCGCCGCTTCCCTCGGCCGCAGGGGCCTGCGTCGCAAACCACTCGTCTAGGGCCGCCCGGCTCTGGGGCTTGCAGAAAAGATATCCCTGGAGCTCCGGACAGCCCGCTCCTTCGATAAAGGCGCTCTGGGCATTGGTTTCGACCCCTTCGGCAACCGTTGTCAGCTCAAGCGCCCGGCCAAGCTGGACCAGGGAAATGACAAGATCGAGCACCTTGTCGTCTTTCTCGATCCCCCAGACGAGGGATTTGTCGATCTTCAGCTTGTCGAGCGGCATGTCGAGCAGGGCCCGCAAATTCGAATAGCCGGTTCCGTAATCATCAAGGGCGATTTCTACGCCAGCATCGCGAAGCTTGCCGAGATTGCGGCGCGCGGAACTCACATCCTCGACAATCGAGGATTCCAGAATCTCGAGACATATATGGTCCGGGCTGATTCCGGCCTCTTTCAGCCGGCGCAGGAAATCGGCCGCATAGCCCGGAGAGACCACGTCCATCGGCGAGGCATTCAGCGAGACAAAGTCGATCTGCCCGTTCTCAAGCCAGGCCCGTGTATCGTGCATGGCCTGCGAGAAGATCGCACGGTCCAGCTTGCCGATGACGCCGATATCGGTAGCCGTCGAAATGAATTCGTCGGGGCTGACCAGCCCCAGATCCTCATTGCGCCACCGCGCCAGAACTTCAACACCCACCGCGCGGCGGGTCGTGCTGGAGACAATCGGCTGATAGACCGGCACAATATCGCCGTTGCGAATAGCCTCAGGAAGCTTTTCCTCAATCTGGATACGGCGCTGATAGGCGACCAAGGTGGCGCTATCGAAGATTTTCGCCGAGAACTGGTCGCTGCGCTTGGCTGAGAACAAGGCCATATCCGCCCGGCTGAGAAGCTCAGAGCCCGTGCTGGCATCAGCAGGATAAATACACACGCCGGCCGAGCCAGAGATTTGCAGCTCTCTGTCCCCAGCAAAAATCGGCCGGAAAATAATTTGCCGCAGACGCTCCAGTCGCTCGTTCCGAGCCTCATCTGTCTGATCTATTTTCTCTGTGATGATCGCAAACTCATCGCCGCCGATGCGGCCGACGCTGATGACGCTGGGAATTTCCTTCAGCCTCCGGCCAATCACCTTCAAGACCTCATCGCCTGCGGCATGGCCAAAACGGTCATTGATGCGTTTGAAATTATCGAGGTCCAGCAGCGCGAGCGCGAAGGGCCTGCCGGTCTGATCCGCGACGGCGATCTGGCGGGCGAGGTCAGCCTCCAGGCCGTGGCGATTGCGCAGACCCGTCGCCGCATCTGTATAGGCCACCTCGATCGCAAGGTTCTTCTCTCTCAGCGCTTCTTCCAGACGGCGCTTCAGCGCCGTCATCTGCGGTTCGAAACCGCCCAGATCCACAGCCGGGACCTTTTTGTCCAGCTCACCTGATGAGGTGGCGATATAGTCGATGATGATGCCCAGCAGACCCGTCGTGCCGTCCGGCAGCTTGAACGGGACCTTTTTGGTGATCGCGAAACGGTTTTCCCCGATCTCTTCTTCATTGAGGCTTTCCTCACCCGCGAAGACACGTGCGTCCTCACGCCAGAAGACCTGCACTTGCTCTTCACCGAACAGGTCCCTGTCGTCCTTGCCGAGGAAATCATCCCCGATCAGCTCGCGGAACGCGGCGTTTCCATAGACCCAGCGGTGCTGACTGTCCTTTATGAAGACGGCGTAGGGAACCGTATCCAGAATCTCTGAAAGGTCTAATTGGGCCATCACGTTACTCGGGCGCAAGCGCCTGAACCGGTTCGAGACCGGCCATTCTCGCCTTCAGCTTGATCTGCCTTTTAGCCAGATGTGCCATGCGCTTCAGCTCACGCTGTTCGACGGCGCTGAACGTTCTTGGCTCTGTATCGATCACGCAGAGCGTGCCGAGATCATAACCATTTACGTTGATCGGAGCACCGGCATAGAAGCGGATGAAAGGAGGGCCGGTTACGAGCGGATTGGCTTGGAAACGCGGGTCTTTCTGTGCATCCTCAACAATGAACATGTCACGCATGGCCACGGCATGCGCGCAGAAGGAATGCTCGCGGTCGGTTTCGCAGACGTCCAGACCGACGCGCGACTTGAACCACTGGCGTTTTTCATCCACGAGCGAAACAAGTGCGATCGGCGTCTGGAAATGCCGCGCGGCGGCGCGCGTGATTGCATCAAATGCATCGTCTGAAGCAGAATCGAGGATCTTCATCCTGCGAAGGCAATGAAGACGCGCAGCTTCCCGCACGTTTTCCAGGCTCGGTTGCATCAGGTCGTCCTCAGTCAAGCCGCGAAACTTAACCCGAGAAAAGTAAAGCAATATTTTAGCAGATACCTGAAATAGGAAACGCGCTGCATGTCTGCTGAGAAAAGGGGCAATGGTGCGCAAGGCCGGGCAGCCCGGCCGACAGACCTAGATACTGGGTTTTCTGGAACAGGAAAATGGCGGTGAGACAGGGATTCGAACCCTGGAGACGGGGTTACCGCCTACACGCGTTCCAGGCGTGCGCCTTCAACCACTCGGCCACCTCACCGTAAGGGCGCGTCTATAGAGGATGGAAGCGGTAGGTCGCAAGCCCGTGATTGTTTCCTGGCTGCTGAAACCCCATATTGGCCGCAGAGAGACCGAAAGGACGACGACCATGTTCTTTAGCCGCAAACCTGCAGCGCTGCCCGAAAAGGGCGAGGCCCTGCCCGGGCGCGACCAGCCCATCCCCACATCCACCACCCATTTCGTGAACGGCAACGATATGAGCGCGCCTGTTCCCGAAGGGTTTGAGGAAATCGTCTTCGGCATGGGCTGTTTCTGGGGCGTGGAGCGCATCTTCTGGCAGATGGACGGCGTCTGGGTCACGCAGGCCGGTTACGCTGGCGGCGAGACACCCAACCCGACCTATGAGGAAACCTGCTCCGGACAGACCGGCCACACCGAAGTTGTGCGCGTCGTATATGACCCTTCCAAAGTGACGGCGACCGACCTCATCCGCACATTCTGGGAAAATCATGATCCGACCCAGGGCATGCGCCAGGGCAATGATGTCGGCACGCAGTACCGCTCTGCCATCTTCACCACGACCGAAGAGCAGGAAAAGATTGCCGCCGCAACGCGTGACACCTTCCAGAAAGCGCTGAATGAAAGCGGCCGCGGACCGATCGCCACCGAGATTCGCCCGCTGGACGAGTTCTACCACGCCGAGGACTATCACCAGCAATATCTCGCCAAGAATCCCAATGGCTATTGCGGTATTGGCGGTACGGGCGTCTCCTGCCCCATGCCCACAGGTGTCAGTGCTTGAGGTGATCTGCTAAGCGGGCCGGGTGAGCGATTACCTGACCCGTTTTGCCCCGTCCCCGACGGGGCGGCTGCATCTTGGCCATGCCGCGTCTGCCTTTCATGTCTGGCAAGCGGCAGACCGCGCGGGCGGGCAGGTTCTGCTGCGCATCGAGGATATCGACCAGACACGGTGCCGGCCGGAATATACCGATGGTATTTTCGAGGACCTGAGCTGGCTCGGTTTTACGTGGCCCGGCACACCGCGCATCCAGTCAGAACATTTTGCCGACTATAAGAAAGTCGTCGAGCGGCTGACAGAACTTGGCCTGACCTATCGCTGCTTCCGCACGCGCCGGGAAATGGCCGAAGAGACAGAAGCTGCCGGATTGCCCGCAGACACACCCTTTACCGGGCGTCCGCTTCCTGCAGAGCTTGAGGCCGAACGCCTTGCCGGCGAGGCGCCTTTCGCGTGGCGATTATCACTGGAGAAATGCCGGGATTATCTTGGCCCGGCCTATCATCGCATGAGCTATGAGACGCTCGGCCTGGATGGCGCGCGTTCAGTTGAAAAGGCCCGCCCCGAACTCCACGGCGATATCAATCTCACCCGCAAGGACGCGCCCACCGCCTATCATGTCGCCTGCACGCATGATGACGCGCTGCAGGGCATCACCCATGTCATTCGCGGCACCGATCTTGAGGATGCTGCCCACATCCATGTCCTGCTGCAGGCGCTGATGGGCTGGCCGACACCGGTCTATACCCACCATCCCCTGATCAAGGGGCCGGACGGCAAGAAGCTCGCCAAACGGTTTGCATCAAAAAGCCTTGCGAGCCTGCGGGAAGACGGGCTAACGCCCGAAGATGTGAAACGGCTCGCGGGCGTTTGAGGACAAGTCATCATGAGCGATACCGCAGCAGCCCGTAGCTGGCTTGGCCCTCTTTTGCTCCTGCTTGGCGGCCTGTGTATCGGTCTGGCACCGATCGGCCTGCGCTTTGGTCTCGACACGCTGGGCCCCCAGGCCATTGCTTTCTGGCGTTATACGTTTGCCATCCCCATGCTGTTCGTCCTGCTGGTCGGGATTGAACGGCGGCTGCCGAAGCGGATCGACCCCTATGTGATCCTGGCCGGCACGCTGTTTGCCATCGATATCGCGCTCTGGCACTGGGCGCTTACGCTCACCACCGTCGCCAACGCGACTTTCATCGTGAATATGGGCAATGTCTGTGTCGGCTTTATCGCCTGGATGGTGCTGAAAGAGCGGCCAAAACCGATCTGGTTCATCGCCGTTGTGGTCGCCATCATCGGGGCGGCAGCCCTGTCGCAGGGCGGAGGCTCTGAGGGTCAGGCCGATATTCGCGGGGATCTCATGGCGGTCGGCGCGGCCATCATGGTGGCAGGCTACATGCTCTTTTCAAAGCTCGCGCGTAACCGGCTGGGCGCAATGGATGTCATCTTCTGGCTGACAGTTGTCGAGTCAGCCGTTGCCTTCCTTATCGTGCTCATCGCGCGCGAACGCGTCTTCCCCGAGACGCTCGAAGGTTTCAGGGTGCCGCTTTTCCTTGCGCTTGCCGCGCAGGTCGGTGGACAGGGCCTTATCATCGCAGGGCTCGGCCGCACGCCGGCTGCGATTGCAGGCATTATCGTACTGATCCAGCCGGTCTTCGCCGCCGCACTTTCCTGGCAGCTTTTTGGCGAGACGCTCACCGGCATACAGGGCGCGGGCGGGGTCCTCATCCTGTTCGGGATCTGGCTCTCGCAGGGCGGGGTAAAACGCCGGCGCCGCAAATTGTCAAAACCGTCACAGGCCGAAGCTACAACCCGCCCTTGAGCAAAGGAGACCATCGCCATGAACAGACCGCTTGCCCGCAACCTACGCCCGATCTTCCTCGGCATGACCAGCATGGTTGTGCTGGCTGCCTGCACGACCGCCAGCACCGTCGATGAAGCCAGCGCGCCAGCCACGGAAACTGCCGCGCCCGTGCGCGCCGGCGTGGTGCCGCAGCAGGCCAGCGACTCCTATTACGTGACGGCGTCGGGGGCGGTGAAGACCCGCGCGGGCGCCGATTTCGTGCCGCAGGCCAAGAATGTGATCCTGTTTGTCGGCGACGGCATGGGCGTTTCCACCGTCACGGCGGGGCGCATCTATGCCGGTCAGCAAAAGGGCCTGGATGGCGAGAGCTACCGCCTCGCCATGGAGAGCCTGCCCTATTCGGCCTTCTCCAAGACCTACAGCCATGATGCACAGGTTCCAGACAGCGCCGCCACGGCGACGGCACTGGTCACAGGCGTCAAGACATTGTCACGCACGCTCGGCCTGCGCTCTGGCATCGCTTATGGCAACTGCGCCTCGGTTGAGGGGCAGAGCACCGATTCCCTGTTTGAAATCGCCGAAAACGCCGGGCTTGCGACTGGCATTGTCTCCACCGCCCGCATCACCCATGCCACGCCTGCCTCCACCTATGCCGAAAGCGCAGACCGCAACTGGGAAGACGACGCGCAGGTCGGCGGCACAGATTGCAAGGACATTGCCCGCCAGCTGGTCGAATGGGAGGCCGGCGACGGCTTCGAGATTGTCCTTGGCGGCGGGCGCGGCGCCTTCTTTCCGTCTTCCATGACGGACCCGGAAAGCGGCGAGCCAGCCGGTCAGCGGCGCGATGAAGCCGATCTCACCAAAGCCTGGACCGATCTGCCGGGCCACGTCTACATCACCGACAAGGCAGGCTTTGACGGGGTAGACTTTGCCAGCGACACCCGGGTCCTCGGCCTCTTCGAGCCCTCGCACATGCAATATGATCTCGACCGCGAAGAGGATGTGGCCGGGGAACCTTCACTGGCAGAACTGACGGAAGCGGCGATCACGCGCCTGTCGCAGAATGAGGACGGCTATGTCCTTATGGTCGAGGGCGGGCGCATCGATCACGCCCACCATGCCGTCAATGCGGCCCGTGCGCTGGGTGATACGGCCGCGCTGGATGAAGCGGTACAGACCGCTGTCGACATGACCGACCCGGACGACACGCTGATCATCGTGACCGCCGACCATTCGCATACGATGACGATTGCCGGCTATCCGGTCCGGGGCAATCCCATCCTCGGCAAGGTCGCCTATGGACCGGGCGGTCTCGCCCGCGCCGATGACGGCAAGCCGTACACCACTCTCGGCTATGCAAATGGCCAGACGGCCTGCAAGCCCGGCGAAGAGGACTGTGCGCGCGAAGACCTCACCAATGTCGACACGACCGACAAGGACTTTCACCAGCAGACACTGGTCCTCTACGGATCTGAAACCCATGCTGGCGAGGACGTTCCGGTCTTTGCCCGCGGGCCGGGTGCAGAACTCGTCCGCGGCACGATCGAGCAGAACGAGATCTTTCACGTGATGGGGCTCGCAAGCGGTCTCGTCGATTATGAGGACTGATCGGCCCCGTCAGCCAGACGCCTGATCGTATCGGCCACATCGCCGCCATGCGCATGGTGGGGCATGTGGCCGGTATCGGGCAGTTTGACGAGGTCGAAATCGGTGACCTGTGTCTTGATCTTCCCGGCATGGAGTTTGGGATCGATCACCGTGTCCTTTGCGCCTGAATACAGCACCACCGGCATATCCAGCTCTGGATAGCGGCTTTGCTGGGCGGCAAGTTCGCCACGCAAGGCGTTCATCTGGTCGGCATTGGCCCGGAAGTTGGGCGGCCGGAAGAGAAGTCCGATGGCTGCCTCGGCATAATAATCCTCAGGCGCCTCGCGCGGATCGAACACGCCATCCACGCCGCTTTTCACCATGGAAGGGCCCACCAGTGGCACGAGCTGGGAGAAGACGGGGCCGATAATGGGCGGGCCTGCAACCTTGTTGTACCAGGCTTCGCCGCCCCCGCCCCAGTCATGGGTCACCGGCGCCAGAAGCACGACGCCGCTCACCATGTCCGGAAAATCGAGCGCCAGCCTGAGCGCCACGGCGCCGCCATAGGAATGACCGACGACCACAGCTTTTTCGCCGGGCGCAAAGGCCCGCAGCACACCCGCCATCTGGGCCGCCTGCACGCCCAGTTCCTCATCGTCTTCCGGCCGGGTGGAATAGCCATGGCCCGGCCTGTCCGCCATCAGGACGCGGAAATTCTCTTCAAGACGCGGCGCAAGGGTGAATGTGTATTCGCGGGCATTCGCCGACGCGCCATGGATCATCAGGACGGGCGGGCCGGTCTCACCTGCTGTGATGACATGGACCTTTGCCCCGTTCACCTCGACGAACTCGCCGACGGGCGGATATTTCTCTTCCACATTACTGGTATAGATCGCGCTGTGTACGCACGCCCCGACACCGCCAAGCGCCAGCAGGAGGAGCAGGCCGAGCAGGAAGATCTTCAAAGCCCCTGACCGTTCTGCGCACGCGTCAGCCGGGATTCGGCCGCGCGCGCCGCCTCAAGTTGCGGATGGATCTTCAGGGCCTCGCGATACGCCTCAAGCGCTTCTTCCTTCGCGCCCAGTTCTTCGAGGATACGCCCCAGTCCCGTCCACGCCCCGAAATGGCGCGGCTCAAGCCGCAGCGCCTCATTCACGTCGCGCAGGGCTTCGGGCATATTCTCTTCCATCAGAAAGACCGATGCCCGCCGGTTATAGGCTTCGGCATAGTCCGGCTGGATGGCGATCACCCGGTCATAGAGTTCATGTGCAAGCTCAAGCTCGCCGGCCGACTGGGCCGCGACGGCGCGCTCCATGACGAGGTCGGCAGCCGCCGATCCGCTTTCCAGCCATGCCGCCCAGATGTCGAGCGCCGTGCTGTGTGCCGCTTCCTCGCTGGGGGCATTCTTCAGCTCCTCGAACATCTCGTCGCTCGGCCCATAGGCGGGGCCGCTGACAGAGATAAGTCCTGCGATGAAAAGCGCTTTCAGCATGCCCTTGAGTATGAGTGTCGCTGCGGTCTCGGCAAGGCCCGATTGCGGCGATCAGGTGGCAGGCTGCAATATGCCTTCCTCGACAAGCGCTGCTTCCAGCGCCTGAGCGGTCGTGAACCGGTGTGCCCGGAAGCCGAAATCGCGCGCGGCGTCGACATTTTTCTGGCTGTCATCGATAAAAAAGACAGAGGCCCTGTCGGGCCGGCCCATCCGCTCATGCGCAACGTCATAGATCGCGCGGTCCGGCTTGATCAGTCCCTCGGCACCTGAGATGACCGCGTCCCGGAAGATTTTGAGCATGGCGAACCGCTCGCGCGTTTCGGGCCAGACCTCATGCGACATGTTGGAGAGGGCGTAAAGCGGGTAGCCCGCCTCTTCCAGACGCCCCATCAGCGGCAGGACGCCGGGCACATAGCCGTCGAACATCTCGAACCATCGGCCATGCCAGGCATCGATCTCATCTGCATAATGCGGGAAGTCCTGCTTCAGCAGGCGGGCACCCTCCGCGAAGGTGCGGCCCCGGTCATGTTCGACATGCCAGGCCATATTACAGACGTCGCGGCAGAAGGCTTCAGCCTCTGCCGCGCTCGGAAAGATCTTCCGGTAAAGACGAACCGGCGACCATTCGAGAATGACATTCCCGAGGTCGAACAGGATGATGCGGTCAGACACAGGCAGAAATCCTCCACCCGGCTGATGCGTTCATCTTCTGCTTAGCCCTGCTTTGCTTTAAAGCGGGGGTCGGTTTTATTGATGACGTATGTCCGGCCCTTGCGGCGCACGACCTTGCAATCGCGGTGGCGCGTTCTCAAGGATTTCAGTGAAGACTTAACTTTCATGGGAGTGCCCCGGCGATCTTTGAAAACTCGTAAGGGGCGCCAGATACAGAATGGACTATACAGAGTCAACGCCGCACACGCACCGCGACGGTAAAAGGAAGATTCGCCATATGACGCTTAGACCCAAGGTCCTCAATCGCCTAGCACTGGCCACTACACTTGCCGGCCTGCTTGGCGCCTGTGCGGCCACCCCTGAGCCCGCCCCGCAGGCAGGCCCGGCGCCGACACCGCCCTCCCAGAAGACATATCCGGTGCAGCCACCGGAGGGACAGGCCCAGCAGCCGGTCAGTACGCCCGTCACGGTTCCGGCCGCGAACACTGGCCCCGCCGCCGTGCCGGGCGACCCGGCCGGCTCCCCGGATGCCACCGCCTTTTCAGGGCCCACCGGCCCCTTCGATCCCACCGGCAATGCCGAGATGGACGCCTGGCGCGAGGACTTTGCCATGCGCGCCCGCGCCGAAGGCCACAATCCGGCTCTCGTCTATGCACTCCTGAAGGATATCCGCCCGCTGGACATCTATCTCGGCCCGGACAATCAGTCGGAAGTTGCAAACCAGGCTGAGTTCGCAAAGGCGATCTGGGACTACCTGTCCACCGCCGTCACGGATGCGCGCTTCGAGACCGGCCAGCGCAAGCTGGCTGAGCTCGGCCCTGTCTTTGACCGCATCGAACAGACCTATGGCGTCAACCGCGAAGTGCTGGGCGCCATCTGGGGCATGGAGACGAATTTCGGGGGCTATATGGGCGATTTCAGCGCCGCGAACACGCTGGCGAACATGGCCGTGGAAGGGCGCCGCCGCAGCTTCGCCGAAAGTCAGATCACGGCCCTCTTCGAGATTGTCGAAAACGGCTATGCCCGCGTCGATCAGCTTGGCTCCGGCTGGGCGGGGGCGATGGGCCATACCCAGTTCATGCCGACCACCTATCTGACCTATGCGCAGGACTATGATGGCGACGGCCTCGCCAATGTCTGGACCTCGGCGCCCGATGCGCTGGCCTCGGCGGCCAATTATCTCTCTGCCTCCGGTTATCGTTTCGATCAGCCATGGGGCACCGAAGTGATCGCGCCGCAGGGCTTTGACTGGTCGATGGCCGATGGCAATGACCGGCGCCTCTCCACCTGGAAGGCGCAGGGCCTCACCCCCATCCGCGGCGGCAGTTTCGGCGCCTCCGACAGCGACTATGCCCAGCTCTGGCTGCCTGCGGGCGCGACCGGGCCGAAATACCTCCTCTTCCGCAATTTCGAGGTCTTCAAGACCTATAACCGGTCCAACAGCTATGCCTTCGCCGTCGGTCTCCTCGCCGACGGGCTGGGCGGACAATATGGGCCGGTCGCCGCGTGGCCGCGCGATATGGAGCGGCTGACAATTGAGGAAGTGAAGCAGCTTCAGTCCGCGCTCAACCAGCTTGGCTATGATGCCGGCGGCGTCGACGGCATAGTCGGGTCCGGCACACGCGGGGCCTTGCAGCGTTTCCAGCAGGCCAATGGACTGGTGGCCGACGGCTATCCCTCCAAACCCGCGCTCAATGCGGTGCTGGCCCAGCTCAGAAGCTAGGCCGCCCGCCTAGTCGTAGATTTCCGGCTGATCGTCATCGTCCTGATAGACCTGATTGGCCGGAAAGACGCGGCGGGCGAAAACCGCCATGACAAGAAGCACGACACCCGCGCCGATGAAAGGCGCGCTCTGATGGACATGTTCATAGGTCCACGGGCCAAAGAAGGGACTGACGATAAAGCCCATCCCATTGGCAGAGATGACAAGGCCGGCCACATTGCCCTGAAGGCTGGAGCCCACCGCAAGAGAGGCACCGCTTGAAAAGCCCGGCCGTGCAAGACCCTGCCCCAGTCCGACAAAGAACTGCGCCAGAACCAGGACGGCAAATTCACTTGTCGGCACGATCATGAATGCTCCGACCGACAGCGTCAGGGCGCCGGTCACCATCAGGGTCCGGTTGGTCATCTTGAGACGGGGAATGATGACGAGCTGCGCGATCAGTGTGCCGGCCGCGCCCACTGTATAGGCCGGACCGGTAAACTGCATCGCCTCAGCCCCGTCGACGCCGATCTTGTCCATGATCGCAAAGGCAAAGGTCTGCGTCAGCGTGCCCGTTACCACTGACAGGCCAATCGCAAAGATGAGATAGGGGTAGACGCGCGGATCGCGCCACAGCCCGTCGCCTTCCTTCTTGCCGCTGGTCTTGAGGCCCGCTTCCTTTCGCGGCGCCGTCTGCTCCGGCAGCCTTGTATAGATCAGGAAGGAAAGAACGGCGGCTGCCGCGCTGATCCACATGCGTGTTGTGAAATCGGACAACTCTTCTGACGGCTCGTCCGATGGAAGCATCGGTTCAAGCGCCATGCCGCAGATCGGACAGGACCCGGGCTCATCCTTCAGGATTTGCGGATGCATCGGGCAGGTCCATTGCGTACCGGCCTC
>NVWP01000057.1 GCA_002733705.1 Henriciella sp.
CTTGGCCTCCTGCTAGTTCAAATACGGTTCGAGTTCGGTCTGCTTCCGGCCTACAGGCCGTAGGGCAGGTACTTCTTGACGCGGTACTCGTCAGCCTTGGCCACCGGCTTGGTGCCGCGGTTCTGGCGGATGTACTTTGCGTTGTGGCTGATCAGGCGGTGACGCTTGCCGGCGACGCCGTGCTTGAGCTTGCCTGTGGCCGTGAACTTGAACCGCTTCGCAGCGGCCTTCTTGGTCTTCATCTTCGGCATTTCGATCTCCTGTCGGGACGCGCGAGGCGACCACTGTCTAGTCGTTCATGAGCCCGCAGGCATGCCGTTCTGGCCCGCAGTGCTCGAAAGAGGGCGCTTATGACGGAAAGGGGGGCAGGAATCAAGGTGCCAGACCCGCTGGCGCTGCGTTCAATTCAGCTTTTCGCGTCATCTCCGGAATCCCTGGTCCCGCTGGTTTCCTGTTCGACCGCCACTTTGATGTCATGGCCCAGCATGTCCTCTACATAGAGCATCTTCACAAGGACGAAGACGACGACCGCAAGCGGCGTCGCAAACAGCATGCCGACAAAGCCCAGAAGGGCACTGAACGTAACCACCGAAAACATGGTGAGGACCATTGGGAGCGAGACCACACGCTGCTGGACGTAAGGGGTGATAAGATTGGACTCCAGCTGTTGTACGAGCACATAGACTCCAGCGGCCCACAGCGCAGTTTCCGGACTGACCGATGAGGCCGCGAGAATCCCCGGCACCGCTGCGATAATCGGACCGACAATCGGGACGAATTGCGCAACAAAGGCAAAGATGCCGAGCGCGACAGCGGCCGGAACACCGATCAGTGTGAGACCGAGCCATGTCAGCAGGCCCACAACCGTCATCGAGACCAGCTGGGCGATCAACCAGCCATTTAGCGCGCGTCCACTGGCATTGAGGGCATGGCGAAAGCGCTCCTGCTGGTGGGCGGGGACAAGGATGACGAGGCCATCGCGATAGCGCGCCGGATGGGCGGCGAGATACAGACCGGCTGCCAGAACGACGATAATACTGACCGTGCCGCCAAAGGCGCTTGCGAGGAAGGATGGTGTGCCACGGGCAATGTCCATCGCCTGCGGGCCGGCCGGAAACATGTCAGCCGCCATGCGGCCAAGTTCTGAGGCTTGCAGACTGTTCTGAAGCGCATTGATCCGTTCAGGCAGAATGGTGAGCAGTTCGTCGGCCTGGCTGGTGAACTTGAAACCAAAAAACACGCCGACACCGATCAAGCTGCCGGCAACGAGTACGACCGATACAGCAAGACAGAGCGGAGCCGGCATGGGCGTGTGTTCGCGGAGTGGATCCATGATCGCGCGCAGCAACACGGCGACGATCACGGCACCGAAGACCAGAACCAGCACACTCGCCAGTTCGACAAGGACCATCGCGAGCATGATCGCCGCGAGGATGAAAAGAGAGCGGGTGATGAAGACGCGGTCAAGCGCGCGGCGGTCGGCAGATTTTGGGCTGGCCATTGACGTCCGTTTCGGCCTCTGTTGCCGGCGCCGCGGTAACGAAACCAGGGAGAAACCGGTGTTCACAGCATGACAAGCGCCCGGCAGGAGGCCGGGCGTCTGCTACATGACGGTTATGAGGCCGGAATGTTCCCGCCGGGGTGCGCGTGCTGTTCTGAGAAGCCCGCTTGCCCGCTTCTAACGCGGCGCCATCACCATGGTCATCTGGCGGCCTTCGAGCTTTGGCTCAAGCTCAACCTTGGCGACTTCCTCAAACTCCTCCTTGACCTTCTGGAGCAGCTCCATGCCGAGATGCTGGTGAGCCATCTCGCGGCCGCGGAAGCGGAGAGTCACTTTGACCTTGTCGCCTTCCTCGAAGAAGCGGGTCATCGACCGTGTCTTCACCTCATAATCATGGGTGTCGATATTCGGGCGCATCTTTATTTCTTTGAGCTCAGCCGATTTCTGCTTTTTCTTCGCAGCGGCTTTCTTCTTCTGCTCTTCGTAGCGAAGCTTGCCATAGTCGATGATCTTGCAGACCGGGACGTCCTGGTTGGGCGAGACTTCAACAAGGTCGAGGCCAGCTTCAGAAGCTGCGTCCAGGGCAGCCATAAGCGGCATAACACCCTGTTTTTCACCATGTTCGTCGATCAGCAGAACCTTGTCTGCCTTGATGTCCCTATTTGTGCGCGGCCCAGTGTTTCTTTTGGATGGCGGTGCCGCATGCGGTCTACGTGCTATGGCTCTTCTCCTTCGAGCAGTTAAAACAGTGCCGTAATATGCCTCTAACAGGCATTATTTTCAAGATTGCCCGACCCGTTCGCGGCCAGGAATGACACCAAGCATCTGAACGGCCTGCCAGACGTCACGCACGCTGAGCTCGTCGAGCGTCGGGGCTTCGCAGATAATAATCTGCGACCCGCGCGGCGCGGCCTTGTCAGGATCGCTCTCGCTTGTTGCAAAAAGGGCAACGCCCGGACAGCCGGAAAGTGCCGCCATGTGCATGGGGCCGGTATCATTTCCGACCGCGAACAGCGCCTTTTCTGCCAGGGTAACGATCTGGAAGAGGCTGGTCCGGGTGACGAGATTCTTGGCACGCGGCTCTGAGGACTTGATGGTCTGGGCGATTTCTGACTCGGCTTTCGAGCCAATGAGGACAGGTGTCACGCCGGATTCAGCAATGCGCGAGGCAAGGCCGGCATAGTTTTCCGGCGACCAGCGCTTTGCGGCGCGATGGCTGGACGCGCCCGGGATCATCAGCGCATAGGGGCCGTGCAGGCTGAAATATTCGGGCAGCAGCGACGGCGTATCGCCCAGGGAGCGGCGCACAAATGACATGTCCGGCATGGGCGGCCACGCCCCGCCCACACGCTGCGGCCCAATTCCGGCTACTTCGAGCTGGGCGGCAAGCCGGTCGATACTGTGCATGTTTCCGCGCGCCGGATCCTTATGCTCAAAGGCAGCGCCCCGGGCATGGCCCGACCAGAGCGGCGGGTTGCGGAAAGGCATGTTCAGGGCCTTGAAATAGTTCGCCGTGCGCCCGGAGGTCTGCAGGTCATAGATGACATCGTAGCGCTGGCTGCGAATGCGCTTGATAAGCTCACGTGTCGCTTTCATGCCGGCCGGGCGGCCATCGGTCTCGATTTTCTGGAAGAAGCCGGTCGCCTTGGCCAGTGCCTCATAGGGCGGCGTGGTCAGCAGGGTTAGCTGCGCTTTCGGATGGGCGGCGCGGATCGCGCGCATGGCCCCAAGCGCCAGGACGAAGTCGCCCAGTGCGCTCAGCTTGATGATAAGGACGCGCCTGGCATTCTCACCAGGGTTCACGCTTCTGCTCACTTCTGCCTCTCCTCGCGTGCGTCAAAGACACGCTTGTAAACAGACAAGGTTGCCGCCTGCAGGCCGCGCTTGGAAAACCGCTCCCGCACATGGACGCGGCCCGCCTCGCCAAGCGACTGTCTTTCAGCGGGATCCAATGCAAGCAGCGCGCCGATTCCCGTGGCGAGCGATGCCGGGCTGCCCGGCTCAACCCTGAGCCCCGTGCGGCGGTCTTCGATGATTTCGCGCTGGCCACCATGATCTGCGACGATCACCGGCTTGCCCATGGCTGACGCTTCGGCCGCGACCCGTCCAAAGGCTTCAGGGCGTGTGGAGGGGGCCAGAACGATATCGCTGGCCATATAGGCAGCCGCCATATCCTCTGTATGGCCGACAATCCTTACAGCATGTTCGAGGCCGAGCTCGGCAATCGCCCGCTCCAGTTCGTCAACATAATCGTCGCGTCCCTGGGCATCGCCGGCAAGGACAAGGATGGCGCCGGAGCGCAGCGATTCATCCACCTGGGCCATGGCTTCAATGGCGACGCGCTGGCCTTTCCAGCTGGTCAGACGGCCAGGAAGCAAAAGAACGGTCGGGTCAGCCGCCTCGATCTGCCAGGCGCGGCGGGTTGCGGTCACCCGGTCTTCGGAAACGCTCCCGGGCGCGAAGACATCGAAATCGACACCCCGCGGAATGGTGACCAGCCGGTCGCCCGTCACACCGTGGGTGTCCTGCACATGATCGGCCGTCCATTCGGAATTGGCGATAACGACATCGCCGCGCGCCATGACCGAATTATAGACTTTTTTCAGCGCGGACCGCCCTGAATAGGCCCCATGATAAGTTGTCACAAAAGCCGTGCCAGTCCGCCGCGCTGCCCAGAGCGCGCTCCAGGCCGGGGCGCGCGAGCGGGCGTGGACAAGATCGGTGCCGGTCTCCTCAATGAGGCGGGCGAGTTTTCCGGCATTGGAGATAATGACCGCTGGATTCTTTGAGCTGAGCTTCAGCGTCCTGTGTTCAGCTCCCAGCGCCTCCAGCGCTGGCACAAGCCGGCCACCTTCACTGGCGACGATCGCGCGGCCGCCAGCCTCCATAATGGCTTCAGCGACTTCCAGCGTCGTACGCTCTGCGCCCCCGGCAGAAAGCTCGGGTATGATCTGCAGAATCGTCCTGCTGCGCAGGTCTGGCAGCGCCGTCTCCGTCATGCGCGCAGTCTCTCTCTCCACAGGCTGCCCCGCAAGGGCCACCATCGCGTCATCGGCCCGCTCTAGCGCGTTCCGCCCTGAAACGCCAAGCCACTTGCTTGACATTAACTGCAGCCCGCGGGAGGCATCGCCCCATGACGAGAGATGTTTTCACGAGCCCGCAGGGGCGCAAGATCGCCTACCGCGTCACGGAAGGGTCGAGCGGCCTGACCTTTGTCTGGCTGTGCGGTTTCAAGTCCGACATGATGGGCGGCAAGGTGACGGAGCTGGAAGCCTGGGCGAGGTCGCAGGGACATGGCTTCCTGGCTTTCGACTATTCCGGACACGGCCAGTCCGGTGGCAGGTTCGAGGACGGCACAATCAGCGCCTGGCGCGAAGATGCGATTGCGGCGATAACCGCACAGACATCAGGCGACCTTGTGCTCGTCGGCTCCAGCATGGGTGGCTGGATGGCACTTCTGTCGATGCTGGCACTACCAGAGCGCGTGAAAGGTATGGTGCTGATCGCGCCCGCGCCGGATTTTACCGAAAAACTGATGTGGCCGGAATTCGACGAAGCGGCGAAAGTCCAGATCATGGAGAAGGGCCAGCATCTTCGGCCATCGGATTATGGTGACCCCTACCCCATTACGCGGGCGCTGATCGAGGATGGCAAGACTTGGTCAATTCTGGACAAGCCGATCAAATTCGATGGCCCGGTCCGCATCCTTCAGGGCATGCAGGACCCGGATGTGCCGTGGCAACATGCCGAAAAACTGGTGACGGCGATGACAAGCCAAGACCTTGTCTTTCAGCTTATCAAGGATGGCGACCACAGGCTGTCACGCCCGCAGGACATCGCGCGGCTGAAAGCCACCTGCGCAGAAATCGCAATCGCGGTGAAAGGTGAGGCAGGCGCCTAGTTCGGGCGCTGCTGATCCTCGCCCGTCATACCGTCCCAGAACTTCTTGACGCGGCCGAGAAAGCCTTCGCTTTCAGGGTTGCAGTCGGCGCCGGAGCATTCGCAGAATTCTCGCAGGAGCTCTTTCTGGCGGGCAGACAGGTTGCGCGGGGTTTCCACGATCATCTCCACGAAGAGATCGCCGCCATGCCCGGATCCACGAAGCGAGGGCATACCCTTGCCGCGCAGGCGCAGCTTGCGGCCAGTCTGTGCGCCTTCCGGCACAGTCACACGGGCGCGTCCGCCATCGATGGTCGGGATCTCGATCTCTCCGCCGAGGGCAGCTGTCACCATCGGCACAGGCGCCGGGCAGTAAAGGTTCGGCCCGTCGCGTTCGAAAATGTCGTGTTCGGTGACGTCGATGAAAATATAAAGATCGCCCTTTGGCCCGCCATGGAGACCCGGCTCACCCTCCCCGGAGAGACGGATACGCATGCCGCTCTCGACCCCAGCCGGGATCTTGACCTGTAGCGTGCGGTCCTCTCGGACCTGTCCGGCACCGCCGCATGTCTTGCACGGGTTTGGAATGACCTTGCCGCGACCTGCGCAGCGCGCGCAGGTGCGTTCCATGGTGAAAAAGCCCTGCTGGGCACGCACCCGGCCTGCGCCCTGACAGGTGGGGCAGGTTTCCGGACTTGTGCCGGGCTCTGCCCCACTGCCATCGCAGGTGTCGCAATCGACCGCGCTTGGCAGCGTGATTTCGGTGTCCTTGCCGGTGTAGGCATCTTCCAGCGAAATTTCGAGGTCGTAGCGAAGATCGGCGCCGCGCGCCGGGCCATTACGCCGGCGGCCACCGCCGCCAAAGCCACCGCCGAAAACCTGGCTGAAGATATTTTCGAAGATATCGCCCGGGTCACCCTGGCCGAACGGGTTGCCGCCGCCGGGGCCTGCACCGCCACCTTCAAAGGCCGCATGGCCGAAACGGTCATAGGCGGCACGCTTTTCGGGGTCTGAAAGAATGGCGTAAGCTTCGCCGACTTCCTTGAACTTTGCCTCGGCAGCTTCGTCGCCGGGGTTCTGGTCGGGATGGTATTTCAGGGCGAGCTTGCGATAGGCGCTTTTCAGCGCCTTGGCGTCAGCGTCCTTCGCGACGCCCAGTATTTCATAATAGTCCTGTTTGCTCATGTCAGGCGATCAATTGGGTTAGATGTCAGACGTTGCGTGACAGTTGGGCGCAGCGTGCACGCAGCGCAAGTGCTGGCCTGCGTGCACGCCTGATTCAATATAATGGACACTCTCTAGACGGCCTGCAGCTCAGGCTGCTTGCTGCCGAGGATACGGTCGGCCACTTCCTTGGGAACGATGAACAGGGTCTGTTCCAGCGTCCTGTCCCAGCTTTCCAGAAGGTCCTTTGCGCGCTTCGAGCCGGTCCGCTCTGCATGCATTTCCAGAAGCGTCTGGAAGCGACCCACATGTTCGTCCGGCATCTGCGAGAGCGGATACCAGTCGATTGAATCCGGGTTGGCGACGCGGGCGAAGATACCTTTCGGGTCCCACACCCAGGCCATGCCGCCCGTCATGCCAGCGCCGAAATTGTCACCGACAGGCCCGAGGATCGCAACGCGCCCGCCGGTCATGTACTCGCAGCCATTCGCGCCGCAGCCTTCGACCACCGCCTCTGCACCGGAATTGCGTACCGCAAAGCGCACCCCCGCCTGTCCGGCAGCAAAGAGCCGGCCATTGGTCGCGCCGTAAAGGCAGGTATTACCGATGATCGTATTATCCGACGCTTCCAGCTGCGCATCGCGGCGTGGGCGAAGCTGAATAGTCGCCCCCGACAGGCCCTTGCCGACATAGTCATTGGCATCGCCATAGACATCGAGCAGCAGGCCCTGCACCGAGAAGGCGCCCAGCGACTGGCCCGCGCTGCCCGTCAGGCGAATGCGAAGCCGGCCTTCGGGAAGAGCGCGTTCGCCGAACTTGCGGACAATGGCCGACGAGCAGCGTGCCCCAATCGTGCGCTGGACGTTCTGGACGTCATATTCGAGCTGCATCTTCTCACCGCGCGTGAAGAAAGGTTCGCCGTCGCGCAGGATCTGCGCGTCCAGTGTATCCGGCACCTCGGTTCGGTGCGTCGGACGGTACTTCACCGGTGTATCGGTCTCGACCCGGACCAGAAGCGGGTTGAGGTCGAGGTCATCGAGATGCGACGCGCCGCGGCTGACCTGCGCCAGAAGATCGGTACGGCCAACTGCCTCATCGAGGGAGGAGAGGCCGAGACTTGCCAGGATATGGCGCACATCTTCGGCCAGGAATGACATGAGGTTCACGACCTTCTCTGCGGTCCCGGTGAACTTCTTGCGAAGCGCCTCATCCTGCACGCAGACACCGACCGGACAGGTGTTGGAATGGCACTGACGCACCATGATACAGCCCATCGCCACGAGAGAGGCCGTGCCGATGCCGTATTCCTCAGCCCCCAGCATGGCGGCGATGACGATGTCACGGCCGGTCCGCAAGCCGCCATCGGTGCGCAGGGTGACCTTGTTGCGGAGATTGTTGAGCGAGAGGACCTGATGAGCCTCGGCCAGGCCCATTTCCCAGGGCAGGCCCGCATATTTGATCGAGGTCTGCGGGCTCGCGCCCGTACCACCGACCCCGCCAGCAATCAGCATGACGTCCGCCTTCGCCTTCGCCACCCCTGCTGCGACCGTGCCGACGCCGGACTGGGCGACGAGCTTCACACAGACCCGGCAGTCCGGGTTGATCTGCTTGAGGTCATAGATGAGCTGGGCAAGGTCCTCGATGGAATATATATCGTGGTGCGGCGGCGGAGAAATCAGGGTCACGCCCGGCGTTGCATGCCGGTTCTTGGCGATGAGTTCGGTGACCTTGAAGCCCGGCAGCTGACCGCCCTCGCCGGGCTTGGCCCCCTGAGCGATCTTGATCTCCACCTCGCGGCACTCATTGAGGTATTCCGCCGTCACGCCAAAGCGGCCGGAGGCGACCTGCTTGACCGCCGAGTTCATATTGTCGCCGTTGGGGAGCGGGCGATACCGCTCGCGGATTTCACCGCCCTCCCCGGAAACCGACTTCGCGCCGATCCGGTTCATGGCGACGTTTAGCGTGCCATGGGCCTCCGGACTGAGCGCGCCGAGCGACATGCCCGGGGTCACGAAGCGCTTGCGGATTTCATTCACAGACTGGACCTGCTCCAGGGGGATGGAGGTCTGGCTGCGGGTCTTGAAGTCGATAAGATCGCGCAACTGAATGGGTGCGCGTCCACCCAGGGCGTCAACATAGCGTTCATAGAGCGCATAGTCGCCGCGGTCGCAGGCCGCCTGCAGCATGTGGATGAGGTTGCCGTCGAGGGCGTGCGGCTCTCCCGACGCTCGCAGGCGGTAGAAGCCGCCCACCGGCAGCGAAATGACATCCTCATCGAAGGCGAGCTCGTGACGCTCGACCGCATTGTCCTCCAGGCCGGCAAGACCGATGCCGGAAATACGGCTGGTCATGCCGGGGAAATAGTCAGCGACCAGCGCGCGGGAGAGGCCAAGCGCCTCAAAATTGTAGCCGCCGCGATAGGACGAGATGACCGAGATGCCCATCTTGGACATGATCTTCAGAAGCCCCGCCTCGATCGCCTTCTTGTAGTTCTGGACATAGACGTTGAGCGATTCATCGCCGAGCAGGCCGCGCTCGTGGCGGTCGGCAATGGCTTCCTGCGCCAGATAGGCGTTCACACAGGTGGCGCCGACACCGACCAGAACGGCGAAGTAATGCGTGTCGAGACACTCTGCCGAGCGCACTGTCAGCGAGCAGAAGGTACGAAGGCCTTGGGCAACGAGGTGGCTGTGTACGGCACCGGTCGCAAGGATCATCGGGATCGCGACATTTTCCGGATCCTGGTTCTCGTCGGAAAGGACAATATGCTCCCGGCCCGCGCGCACGGCCTCTTCAGCCTCTTTCTGGATACGCGAGAGCGCTTCCTTGAGCGCGCGCCCGTCCTGACGCACGCCGGCCATCGGGAAGGTGCAATCGATATGCTCGACGCCATCGCCGAGAATTTCCATCAGCCGGTGATACATGCCGGTCGAAAGGACAGGGCTTTCCAGCACGAAGACGTTCTGCTGAGTCTCGTCGGTGGTGAGGATATTGCCGAGGTTCTTGAAGCGCGTTTTTAGCGACATCACACGGTCTTCGCGCAGCGGATCGACCGGCGGATTGGTCACCTGGCTGAAGCTCTGGCGGAAGAAGTGCGAGAGCGGGCGGCACTCCTGTGAGAGCACGGCCACGGGCGTGTCGTCGCCCATCGAACCGATGGCTTCCTTGCCATCCTCGGCCATGGGCGCAAGGATCAGTTCTGAGGATTCAAGCGTAAAGCCCGCCACCATCTGGCGGCGCAGCAGCATCTCCTTGTCGAAGAGGCGCGGTTCCTCGCCCTTGATGATGTCGACTTCAAGCTCTTTGACGTTCTTCAGCCAGTCGGAATACGGGTGCTCCGCAGCGAGTTCATCAATGATCTCATCATGCTCGTAGAAACGGCCCTCCTCCAGGTTTGCAGCAATCATGCCCCCGGCGCGCACATGACCGCGGCGCACCACGTCGTGGCCCGAGAGCGGGCACATACCGGTTTCAGAGCCGACGGCCAGAATGCCATCGGATGTCAGCGCGTAACGAAGAGGGCGAAGACCGTTGCGGTCGAGACCGGCCACAGCCCAGCGCCCATCATAGGCACACACGGCAGCAGGGCCGTCCCAAGGCTCCATCACCGAGTTGCAATAGGCATATAGCGCCGCATGCTCATCCGGGATGATCGAGGCGCGTTTTGACCACGCCTCCGGAATGAGGAGCGCTTTGGTCATTGGCGCGGTGCGGCCCGCCTTGCACAGAATCTCGAACACGGCATCGAGCGCGCCGGAGTCTGAAAGGCCTTTTGGCACAACCGGTTTGACGTCCTCGACATCATCACCGAAGGCGCCAGAGACCATCTTGATCTCGTGGCTCTTCATCCAGTTGAGGTTGCCGCGCAGCGTGTTGATCTCGCCATTGTGGGCGAGCATGCGGAAGGGTTGGGCGAGCGACCATTGCGGAAAGGTGTTGGTCGAATAGCGCTGGTGATAGATCGCAATCGGCGAGATGAAGCGATCATCCTTCAGGTCGAGATAGAAATTGTCGATATCCTGGGCGAGGAACATGCCCTTATAGATCAGTGACTTGTGGCTTAGCGAACAGATATAGAAGCTCGGGATCGCGGCCTCGCGCGCCTTGCGCTCAATGCGGCGGCGGCAGAGATAGAGGGCACGTTCCAGCTCATCGGCGGACCGGCCGCGGCTGTCGCGAAACATGACCTGTTCGATTTCCGGGCGCGTATCGGCTGCTTTCTGGCCAATCACGGAGATGTCGACGGGCGGCTGGCGCCAGCCATAGATATAGAAGCCAAAATGCAGGATTTCGGTCTCCACGATGGCGCGCGCAGCCTCCTGATTGCCAAGATCGGTGCGCGGCAGAAAGATCTGCCCGACGCAGATCGGATCGTCGGTCGGATTGTGACCGGTCCGCTCTGCCTGCTCACGGAAGAAGTCCTGCGGCACCTCGATCCGGATACCGGCGCCGTCGCCCGTCTTGCCATCGGCGTCCACGGCACCGCGATGCCAGACATTCTTGAGCGCCTTGATGCCCATCTCGACGATTTCGCGCTTCGGCTTGCCATCGAGCGAGGCAACGAGGCCCACGCCGCAAGCGTCCTTCTCGAACTCTTCATCATAGGCGTGCGCCTCAACGAGTTTCTGGCGCTCTTTGAGGTATTTTTCGATTGTGTCGGTCATGTTCGGTCCCTTGGAGGGGTTAAATCTTGCAAGGCGCGGCAGGGGCAGAGCCTATTCGGCGGCCACCGGTGTGGGTGAGCTGGCGCGGTCCATCTGCTTCATGCGCTTGTGCATGCTCTCGGCAGCGTCGCGGCCATCCTTGATCGCCCAGACGACGAGCGAGGCGCCGCGCACGATATCGCCAGCCGCGAAGACGCCCGGCAGGCTGGTTTCCAGCGTTGCGAAATCAACCTTGATGGCGCCCCAACGATTGACGGTCAGGGCCCTCTCATCAAAGAGCTGTGGCAGGTCTTCCGGGTCAAAACCCAGCGCCTTGATCACCATGTCGGCCTCAATGTCGAAGGTCTCGCCGGTCTTCTCAGGCGACTGGCGCCCAGACGGGTCCGGCGCGCCAAGCTTCATGCGGGAAGCACGTACTGCTTTCAGTTTGCCATTCTCGTCATCGATCAGGGCTTCGGGAGCGGCGAGCCATTCGAACTTGACACCCTCTTCCTCGGCATTGGCCACTTCACGCTGCGAGCCCGGCATGTTCGCACGGTCACGGCGATAGAGGCATGAAACAGAGGTCGCACCCTGACGGATCGCGGTGCGCACACAGTCCATAGCAGTATCCCCGCCACCAATGACGACGACTTTCCGGCCTTTTGCGTCGAGCGTTCCGTTCTCGAATTCGGGAACGTCATCGCCAAGGCCCTTGCGATTGGACGCGGTCAGAAAATCGAGTGCCTTGTGCACGCCTTCACAGCCAGCCCCCGGCACCATCAGATCACGCGCCTTGTAAACACCGGTCGCGATCAGCAGCGTGTCATGCTTGTCGCGAAGGTCGGTCAGCTTGTGTGTCTCGCCGATGGAGGCGTTGAACTCAAACTTTACGCCGCTTTCCTCAAGCCGCTTGATACGGCGTTCGACAATGTATTTCTCCAGCTTGAAGCCCGGAATGCCATAGACAAGCAGGCCGCCGCCGCGATCATAGCGGTCATAGACGGTCACCTGATAGCCCTTGCGCCGAAGCTGTTCAGCAGCCGCTAGTCCACCAGGGCCCGCACCGATGATGCCGGCAGACTGGTCGCGCTCGCGCGGCGGCTTGATCGGTTTCACATAGCCCTGCTCCCAGGCATTATCGGTGATATAGCGCTCGATCGCGCCAATGGTGACGGTGCCGTGACCAGACTGCTCGACTGTGCAGATGCCTTCGCAGAGGCGGTCCTGCGGGCAGATACGGCCGCAGATCTCCGGCATGTTATTGGTGGCCTGCGAGACATGATAAGCCTCTTCCATCCGGTCTTCGGCAGCCAGTTTCAGCCAGTCGGGAATATTGTTGGAAAGCGGGCAGCCCTGCTGGCAGAACGGAACACCGCACTGGGAGCACCGTCCGGCCTGATCCTCTGCGACTTCCTGGGCATAGTCGCCATAAATTTCATGAAAGTCGCCCCGGCGCGCCTCAGCCGCGCGCTTTTCCGGCATGGACGGATTGATCTTCGTAAATTTTAGCATGCGGCTCGCCATGGCGCCCATCCCTTTCGTGCAAGTTCATGCCCTATCTTAGCTTTTCAGCGAGATTGCAAGGCAAATCCAGCCCATACATATCAAGATGATATATAGGAGTTGCTTTGATGGTCTATATAGCGCGAAAAACGGCGTTTTGCAAATTTAACGCATATCGTATTGATATGTTTTTCTTTGGCGTGATTTTGGTGCCAAAGCGTGACAGTAGAGACATTGGTGTAATCGCAGGCCCGAAAGAGAATTATGTCACTTCTTCAGCTTGTCATCATTTCGATCGTCCAGGGCATCTCCGAATGGCTGCCTATTTCATCTTCCGCACATGTCCTGCTCACGGCGAATTTGTTCGGGATTTCCGGCGAGGACGAGCTCATGGTGAATGCGATGGCGCACCTTGGAACGCTGTTCGCGCTATTTGCCTATTTCTGGCGGGACACGGCTCGTGTCATCACCGGGAGCTTCGAGCTTGTCGGCATCGGCCGGGAAAATGGCCGCCTGTCCCAGGGGGGCAAGCTCGCCCTGCTGATTCTGGTGGCCACACCGCCGGCACTCGTTGCCGGTCTCGTCTATGAGCTCGCGCCCGGTCTCGACGTTCTACGCACCCCGCATGTGATCGCAGCCGCGACCATCGTCTTCGGCCTCCTTCTCTGGTGGGCGGACGTCAAAGGCCCACGCCACCGCACCGAAGCCGACATGAAGCTGCGCGATGGCATCCTGATCGGCCTGGCGCAGGCCCTTGCCTTTATTCCCGGCGTCAGCCGGTCCGGTGTCACGATGACGGCGGCGCGTGCCCTCGGCCTGTCGCGCACCGAAGCGGCGCGCTTCGGCATGCTGTGCGGCGCGCCGGTCCTGCTTATCGCGGGCGCTTATGCCTGCCTCAAACTCGCCACCGCCGAAAGCGGAGAGGTGACGGTGCCGCTATCGGACGGGCTGATCGTGGCGGGTCTGAGCTTCGTGACCGCCTATGCCTCCATCTTCGCCCTGATGGCCCTGCTCAACCGGATGAGCTTCCTGCCTTTCGTGATCTACAGGCTCATTCTGGGTGTCGCCATCATCGCCATGATTCCGATGATGGCCGGCTAGGCTCAGCACCGAGCCCCTTTAAACACAGGTCTTTGCGCGTGTCCGGACAGGAAATGTCTGGCGCCGGGACGGATTTACGGTTTCAATCCTGGCGCAAGTTTCAAACCATGGAGACGCCACGACTGGCAGGAAGGCGCTGTGCCCCATGAAACCTCATCGCGAAAAGAAGTCTGAGACGCTCGAAGTCCGTCTGCCCCATTCGAAGAAGGAAGCCTTCAAGGCGGCCTGCGAGAAAGAAGGCATCACGGCGAGCCATGCGGTGCGCACTTTCATTGACGCCTATCTGCGCCGGTCGCGGCAGATGAAAGCCAAGCGTATCGCAAAGGATATCTCCATGACCCTCATCCGTAACCCGTTGAAGACCACGGGCGGCCTTGCTGCCGCCGTAACATCAATTGGCGTCGTCGCCACCCTGGCCCTGCCAAGTTCGGCCGACACCGACGCGCAACCCATCGCTCTTCCCCACCCCGAATACCCCCTGGATATGGCTCAGCAGGGCATAAGCGCCGAATGCCAATCTACCTTCAATGTTTCCGAAGAAGGCTTCGTTGAAGCCGGTATCGAGATTGAGTGCACGCATCCGGGATTTATGGAAGCCACGCGCTCAGCCATTCAGACGCTCCGCTTTGAACCGAAACTTGTCGATGGCAAGCCTGTCCGAATGACCGGCGTGGTCTATCCAATCCAATACATGGTATGCTCTGAGCCAGAGGACACACGATGCGCGGAAGCGCTAATTCAGCGCCAAGACCCCTCTTAGCACTTCTACGAGGCGTCCCTACGCTTCGCCCTTCTGGTGGAATTCGCCATAGGCGCGGTAACGCCAGAGATAGGTCGGCACGATGGCCTCGACGCTTTCGATGTCATCGATGCCGAGATCCTTCAGTGTCAGCGCGTCCTCAGCCACCACATTGTCCGTCTTCAGCATGTCGACCTGATCGCCAGTGATCGGCGGCGGGCCGAAGATACCGGTCGAGATGACCGGGAGTTTCCAGATCGCGCCGAAGGTGAGGCCCATCGGCTTTGCGATGAAGTAAGGCAGCGGCAGCGCATAGCGCTTCCGGTCCACCTCCTCGCAGATGTAGTCATAGATCTCACGGAAGGTGTAGGTGCGCGGGCCGCCAAGCTCATAGGTCTTGCCAAGAACGTCGTCACGGCTGACAGCCGCCGCAATCGCTTCGGCTACGTCGCCCGCATAGACCGGCTGGAGCTTTGTCTTGCCGCCGCCAATCGCAGGCAGGAAAGGCGCCACATTGGAGACCGGGTGGGCAGCCATGCCGGCAAACTTGTTGAAGAAATCGTCTTCGGGGCCAAACACGATGGAGGGGCGCAGGATTACCGCCTCCGGTATGGCGTCGCGCACAGCTTTTTCTGCCAGCGCCTTCGTGCGCGCATAATCCGATCGGGACTCTTCATCTGCGCCAATCGCCGAGATCTGGACGAAACGCTTGATGCCCGCAGCGGCCGCGCATTCGGCCACGGTCTGCGCGCCGCCAAGCTGGGCGGCTTCAAAGCTCTGTGGGCCTTTTTCGTAAAGGATGCCGACGAGGTTCACCACCGCGTCTGCGCCTTCGATGGCGCGCTCAACCGACATACGGTTGCGGACATTGGCCTGCGTAATGTCGATCCAGCCGGGAGGGCCGGCCAGGCGGACATCGCCTGCAAGGTGCGGGCGGCGCACCGCGATCCGCACACGATAACCGGCCTCGACAAGGGCGCGCGCGGCGTACCGGCCGATAAAGCCCGATCCGCCAAAGAGAGTAACTAGACCTGTCGACATGTCGTTTAGACCTTTATTCAACGCTTCGCGCGGTTGCTTTCCTTACGCGCCTTTCACCATGCAACGAGATGATTGTCCATGCGACGAAAGGCAAGCCATGTGCGGTTGGAGCTAGCCTGCCTGGCGCAATGTCTCGCCAAGCAGCTGCTGCGAGCCGAATGCCCGGCGCAGCGTGGCCGTCGCGCGGACAAGGTCTGCCTGGCGCTCAGCCACAATGGCCTCCTGCGCCCTCACCCTCGCGATGAGACGGATCGAATGACCATTGCGCTCAGCGAGGCTAAGGGCGGCATAATCTTGCGGCGCTTCCCGGGCCGCAAGAGCGTTGCGAAGCGCGACGAGATCAGCCCGCGCCCGGTCCAGCGCCTGCTGCGCCTCAGCCAGCGCCTGCTCGGCCTGCTGGCGCTTCATACCCACAAGCTTCTTCATCGTATTGGCGGTCTTCTGTTTCATTTGCCCCTCCTAGAGATGCTGGCGCAGCCGGTCGACGAAACCGATCGCGGCAGCCACAGCAGCGAAGTGTTCGGTGTGGATTTCCTCATCAACCTCCACCAGCCGATAGATTGAGCGCGTAGCAGGCGGGTCGGAATAGATCGGCACGTCATTGGCGTGCGCCACCTCCCTGATCCGCGCGGCCATATGATCGACGCCCTTGGCAACGACGATCGGCGCCATGTCGCTGTCTGGCTCCCATTTCAGGGCGACAGCATAGTGTTCCGGGTTGACCATGACGACGGTCGCGCCCTTCACATTCTGCAGCATCTGGCCCTTGGAGATTTTCTGGCCCTTCTCGCGGCGCTGCTGCTTCAGGTGCGGATCGCCTTCGGACCGCTTCATTTCGTCCTTCAGTTCCTGCCGCGTCATCTTCAGCTTGTTGGCGTGAAGCTGGCGCTGGATGAAGAAATCGACCGCGCCAAGGGCGAACTGGAAGACACAGAAAAGCACGATGACCGCCGTCACCTGGGTAAAGGTGAAGCGGAAGAATTGCGAAAGCTGGACCGCGCTACTCGCATAGTAATTGTCGACGAAATAATAGAGGAACATGGCGGCCAGAAAGCCGGCAAAGAGCATCTTTGCCGTGTCCTTGCCGAAATCGATAAGGCCTTTGGGGCCGTATTTCTTCTTCAGATTCTCTGCCGGATTAAGCTTTTTCATGTCCGGCTTGATAGACTTGGTTGAGAAGGCGACCGAGCCCTGGACAAGCAGCGTTGCCATGACGAGCACGACAAGGATTGCAAAGAGGGGCAGGCACTGGAAAAGCACCGAGGTCAGCCACCGGCGCGACTGCACACCGCTGCCCACAAAGATGTCCCGCGCATAGCTGTCGGCGTGATAGAACATCATCTGGAATTCATTGAAGATGCCGCCCGCGAGCACTGTGCCGAAAAGCCCTGCCGCGATGACCATGCCCAGCATGAGCGAGAAGGTTGTCGCCTCTCTGGACTGCGCGACATTCCCTTCCTTGCGGGCCTGGCGCTTCTTCTGTTCTGTGGCTTCAAATTCCTTCTCGCCACCGCCGCTATTCTGGTCTTCAGCCATGCCGCCCTCCTATAGCCAGCCGATGAGGGAGGGCACGCGATTGGTCCAGACCACCAGCATCGTGACGATGGAAAAGGCCAGAAGCATGATGCCCGCGCCGATCATGAAGGGCGCACCGACAAAGGCGACCATGAGAGAAGGAAGCGCCTTGTTTATGAAGCCAAGGCAGATGTTGTAGAGCAGGTTCACTGCCACGAAAGGCCAGGCCAGCATGATGGCAAGGCCAAAGGCTTCGAAGCAGCGCATCACAAGAAACTGGGGATCGATCAGGTCGAACGCCCCGGCCGGTATCTCGCCATAGAGTGAAACCATGCGGACAAAGACGCTGACATGATAATCCATGCTGAGAAGGAGCGCCGCGCCTGCGAGCGCCAGCATGTTGGCCGTGAGCGTCTGGGCCTCTGTTTCCAGGGCAATACCGAGCATCTGCGACAGGCCGATGACCTGGGCGATGATCGTGCCCGTGATAGACAACATCCAGATCGAGAGGCGCAGCAGCAGTCCGAAAAAGAGGCCGATACTGGCCTCGAGCGCGAGATAACGGAAGAATTCGCCGAGACTGGAGAGGACGGGCATCTCCACCACGCCCGTCACGGCGAGCGAGATGGAAAAGACCAGAACGATCATCGCCCGCACCCGGACCGGCACGGCCTGCTCGCCCACACCCGGCATGAAATAGATGATGAAACCGACCCGCGCCATGATCAGCATCACCGCCCCGATCCAGTAGATCGCCTGCCCGGATGCAAGCAGCGTATCGGGCACTAAACGACACCGACAATGTAGGGTTTGCTCCTCGACCCGATCTCTTCATAGGCCAGCACCGAATTGCGGATGCCCTTGCTGGAAAGCACCGTGTGAATGAAACGGCGCCGGCGCGATGTCGTCGCGATGGAGGGGGTCACACCCTTCTGGGCATACTCGTTGAGCTTTTTCTGGATCGATGTGGTGAGGTCGCCAAAGACGTCGGGCGGCAGGGCGATGTCCGAGGCGCCGTCTTCCTTGGTGATCTCATGCGCGGAGAACTGTTCTTCCCAGTTCGGTCCGAGCTGCAGAAGCGGCAGGCGGCCCTCGCCATCCTGCAGCCGGTCGACAATCTGGAAACCGAGGCGCTGACGCACCAGTTCCGCCAGCTGGGAGGGATTGGACGTGCGCGCCTTGGCCTCACCCACCGTTTCGATGATGAGAAAGAGATTGCGGATAGAGACGCGCTCTTCGAGCAATAGGCGCAGCACGGCCAGCAGCTGTTCCGGCGTCACCTTGCCGGGAATGTACTCGTCAAGGAAACGCTTGTTGGAGGCGGCGCGCTCTGCGTCGCTGAGCCGGGTCAGCGCATCCAGCGTGTCCATCATGACGAGGCGGGTGAAGATGAGCGAGAAATTGTTCTGGATGATTTCCAGCATGTGTGTGGCGAGCACTTCTGTCGCCTCAATAGCCGGGACGCCAGCCGCGGCAAGCTCCTGCGCCTTGGTGCTGGGCAGCCAGCGCGCCGAGGCCTGGTAGACCGGCTCTTTCACGCGCTCGCCCTGCAGGTGTGGCAGCTGTTTGTCCTCCATCAGCGCCAGCACATTGCCGGGGCGCAGGACCCCGCCATCGACCTTCACGCCCTGAATCCGCACGCGGTAAGCATTCTTTGCCAGCGTCGGATTGTCCGTCATCCGGATGGAGGGCAGGACGAAACCATATTCCTCAGCGATATAGCGGCGGATCTTGTCGACCCGGTTTTCAAACCCGTCCGCGCCCTGAAGCACCATGGACACAAGGTCGGGGGCGACTTCGAGATGGATTTCATCGGAGTGGATCGAGTCGCCGATGACAGCAGGTTCCGGGGCCTCATAGGCACTTTCTTCGGCTTCGGCGGCCGCTTTCTGTTTCTCATGCTCGCGGATGAAATAGGCGGCTGTACCAAAGAGACCGGCGGCCATCATGAAGGGCAGGAAAGGCAGGCCCGGCATCAGGGCAAAGACGCCAAGCAGGCCGGCCACAATGAAGAGTACCGACGCGTTGGCGCCCAGCTGGGCAAGCAGCGCCACATCAATGGCGCCCTCATCCTTGCCCTTGGACAGAAGAAGCGCCGCCGACACAGAAATGATCACGGCCGGAATCTGTGAGACGAGGCCATCGCCCACCGTCAGGATCGAATAATTATTGAGCGCTTCGGTAATGGAAAGGCCATGCACGGCAATGCCGAAGCCAATCCCCGCAATGAGGTTGAGCGCGGTAATCAGAAGACCCGCCACCGCGTCGCCCTTGACGAATTTCGACACGCCATCGAGCGAGCCAAGGAAGGACGCTTCTTCCTGTTCCTTCTGACGGCGGACCTTCGCCTCTTCATGGCTGATCGCGCCAACCGCGAGGTCACTGTCGATGGCAAGCTGCTTGCCTGGCATGGCGTCGAGAGCAAAGCGCGCGCCGACCTCCGCCATCCGGCCTGCACCCTTTGTGATCACCATGAAGTTCACGATGATGAGGACGCCGAACACAACGAGGCCCACGAAGAGGTTTCCGCCCATGATGAACATGGCGAAGCCTTCAATAACGTTCCCGGCCGCGCCGGTGCCGGTATGCCCCTGGCTGATAATCAGCTTTGTCGAAGAGACGTTCAGCGCCAGACGCAGGACAAGCGAGGCAAGAAGCACGCTGGGGAAGGAAGAGAAATCCAGCGGCTTCTCGATAAAGATCGCGGTCGTGAAGATCAGGATGGCGAACGCAAAGGAGAGGGTGAGGCCGATATCCATGACCCAGGCCGGCACCGGCAGGACCATGACGAGGATGATCAGCATCAGCCCGATGGCCAGAAGCGTGGTGGGCTTTGCCAGATTGAAAAGGCTGGACGCGGGCATGATCGCCTACCCCGCTATGATGGGCAGGACGGAATTGTTGAAGAAATCCAGGCAGAGCTGGGTCATGTAGCCAAGCGTCAGGAAGAAGACGATGACCACAGCCATGATCTTTGGCACGAAGGTCAGCGTCATTTCCTGGATCGAGGTAAGCGCCTGAAGCAGTCCGATTGCAAAGCCAAGGATCAGCGTCACGCCGAGGATGGGCAGCGCCATCAGCGTTGCGGTCCAGAAGGCGCCGCGCAGGATTTCGAAGATTGCAAGCTCAGTCATTCGCGATGGCTGCCTAGACCGGCATCCGCAGGAGTTCCTGATAGGCCTCTACCACCTTGTCGCGGATGGTGACGGCGGCATCGAGCGCGAGCTCGGCATTGGCAAGCGCTTCGACCATGGCGTGCGGATCCGCGCCGGAAACGGCTGTATTCACCGCTGTCTGCTCGGCCGCTTCCATTGTCTGCTTGAAGCTCGCAAAGCCTTCGGACACGGCATTCGCGTCGCCCTTCGGTTTGGCCGCCTGGCCGGCCGCTTCAGCGGGTTTGACACTGCTGAGGGCCGCATAGGCCGAAAAGTTCACCCCTGACATCTGTCATGCCCCCCTTATCGCTTGAGAATATCGAGCAGCGACTTGTACATGGTACGTGCCTGCTGAAATGAGTTGAGATTGGCCTCATAAGACCGGTTGGCTTCGCGCATGTCGGCCATTTCGGTGACGACCGAGACGTTCGACATGGTGACATAGCCATCCTCATCCGCCATCGGATGGGTCGGCTCATAGCTGCGTTCGCCTTCCACGCCGTCCAGTTCGATCCGCAACCGGCGGAAAGCGTCGCCACTGGTCGCCTGATCGACCACAAGCATCTTGCGCTGGTAGCCCGGCGTGTCGGCGTTGGAGATGTTCTGTGAGGTGAGATCGATACGCTCGGACTGCACCCGCATGCCCTGCATCGCCTGGATCATTGTCGCCTTGAGCGAATTCATTCAACCTGCCCCCCTTATCGTCTGCCAAGTGCCGCACGCAAAAGGTCGAGCGACTTGGAATAAACCGTGAGCGCCAACTGATGCTGGTCCATTGCTTCGGCCGATTTGTAAAGTTCGTGCTCGACGCTGACCGAGTTGCCATTAGGGGCGGTCGGTGTGCCGCTGTCGGTGATCTTGAATGCCTCGGACTCGGACGGGCTGAGAGAGGTACGCTTGAGATAGTCCTCAAAGGACTCAAGGCTGGTCGCCCGGTAACCCGGGTCGTCAGAATGCGCGATATTCTTGGACGCATGCGTCTGGGCCTCAGCCGCGTGACGCGCCATCGCACTGTATATCTTGAAGACCCCCATATCCTCGAACATGGCACCGCCCCCTCATGGTTAACTCTTTGGAAAAGGTGCCCGGCTACGTTGAATAAAAGGTTAATGAAAACGGGAATTCTGTTTACGTAATGCAGCACGCAGCGCCACAGAGACACGAACTATGCCGCATCTGGGGCCGGGTCAGCGATGTGAGCCCCGGTACCGTCGGCATTACAGGCGTGAGTGCACATGCCGGCCTCGGCAATGAGGTGGAAATCCACACGCTGAACGGCACGGTGCGCGGCGAAATCCTCAACATCACCGAAGAGCGCGTCACCGCCTTCCTGTTCGACGAATCGGACGAGGTACGGATTGGCGACCGTGCCTATATCGACCGTGAAGCCTCGGTTTCACCCGGCGACCACTGGATCGGCCATATCGTCAATTATCGCGGCGAAATCGTCGATGAGCCCCCGAAAGCCGGCAAGCTGCCGAGCTCGCTTGTGCGCAAGAAGCTGATCAGCAAGGCCCCGCCCAGCCATCTGAGGAAAAGTCTGGGCCCGCGGCTCAATACCGGGCTGATGATTACCGACACGGCAATCCCGCTCTGTCAGGGCCAGCGGCTGGGCCTCTTTGCTGGCTCCGGCGTCGGCAAATCGACCCTGCTGGGCGCGCTTGCCAATGGCGTACAGGCCGACCGGATTGTCATCGCGCTGATCGGTGAACGGTCCCGGGAACTGAACGATTTTGCCAAGTTGACCCTGCCGCCGGAAGCGCGGGCACGCTCGGTCATCGTGACCGCAACGGCGAGTGAGCCGCCGGGCGCCAAGAAACGTGCCGCCTATTGCGCCATGGCCGCAGCTGAACATTTCCGCGATCAGGGTCACCATACGCTGCTCCTGTTCGATTCCATTACCCGCTTTGCCGAAGCTCACAGGGAAGTCGCGCTGATCGGCGGTGAGGCGCCGGCCCTTCATGCCTTCCCGCCCTCGACGGTGCGCACGATTGCGGAACTTGCCGAACGCGCCGGCCCCGGCCGGGAGGGCAAGGGTGACATCACGGCCATCTTTTCGGTTCTCGTGGCGGGCTCCGACATGGAGGAGCCGGTTGCCGACATGATCCGCGGGATCCTGGATGGCCATATCGTTCTCTCCCGCGAGATTGCAGAGCGCGGACGTTATCCGGCAATCGATGTGCTGAAGTCGGTCTCGCGGGCGCTGCCCCGAGCCGCCTCCAGCGAAGAGAATGCGCTTTTGGGCGAATACAGGCGGAACCTGGCGCTTTATGAAGAACTTGCGCCCATGGTGCGCGCCAACCTCTATGAGCGGGGCAAGGATGCTGCCGGAGACCGGGCGATCGACCTCTTCCCCGTGCTGGATGGCTTTATTTCAGAACGCCATGACGGGGATACGAAAGCGGCCTATCAGCGGCTTGCCACGCTGCTGCATGGGCAAAAGGCGGACGTCTCCGAGGCCCAGTCTCAGGCGAAAGCTGGCTAGCTAGAGCAGGCTCAGGAAGAGGTTCTGGCTGGCTATGGAGCCGAAGCCCTGACCGCCGCCGAGCAGTGTCAGGGCGGTGTATCCAGGGGTCAGCGCAGAGGGCCCGTTATTGACTGTTTCCATCACGTGAAACCGCCTTATGACGGCGTCCACGTTGTCCGGCATGACCAGATCGCCAAGGTCGGAAATGCCGAACGCCGAGCTGAGCTTGTCGCGAAGCATCTCCGCCTGTTTCTCAATCGGCTGCTTGCTGAGGTCCGATGGCAGGTTCAGCGCCTTTTCCAGCACGGTCTTTACCGGCACATTGCCAAGAATACGGTAGGCGATGGCATCATTGGATGCCCCGGTTCCGGCGATATCGACGATCTTCTGCTGATAGTTGAGGCTGAGGCGCATGTTCTCATCAACATCGCCCACGGCGATGCGAAAAGCAGCGGTCTCGAAATCCTCACCCAGCTGGTCGATCTTCTCAACGTCGAGTGACAGGGTGCCGTCCTTGAAAGCGAAGGTTTCCGCGAATTTCGTATAGGCGGGATTATTGAGCCGCTTGAGGAAGGTGCTGTCGGGGTTTGCCGCCTCTTCGAGTGCCTTGCGGATAAAGCCGCCCTTCCACTCCTCACCGGCAAGATCGAACGCCGTCATCGTAACGCGCAGGAGGCGCCGGTCCGACATGAAGTCATCAAGCGAGATCGGGCTGGAGAGCTTCTCGCTCATATAGGCGCGGTCATTCTTCACGCTGGCGCTGTCAGAGAACGTCTCCAGCTGGCGCGAATAGGTCGTCTGCAGGAAGGACCAGCCTGCAAGGCCCGACATGGGGATGGCCGGCTGCACCATGACCGGTCAGGCCACCTGTGCCCGCGGCTCGGAATAGGTATTCTTCAGCCGCGCATGGCGGAAGAGTTCGGCTTCGAGCTCAACCAGATTGCGCATATGGCAGAGCGCCGAATAATGGTTGCCCCGGCGCAGCATCTCGCGCAGCTGCGGAATGGCCTCAGGGTCGATCGCCCGGAAGACTTCTTCTAGGTGCTCGATCTCGCGGAACAAGGCGGGCAGCACACGGTCATCTTCAAGGTCGCCCGTGATGAGCAGCTGGATGGCGTAATAGACTTGCTTGACGGGCGTATCGACTTCTTCCGGCTTCAGTGCGTCGCGGCAACGAAGCACCCGCGCATTGGCGTCAGCGATCCGCAGGCTGGACGGCTTGTCCCCATTCTCAAGCAGGGCGCCGTTGATCACGACTTTTTCGCCGGCCGCGAGCTTCAGTATCAATCCGGACATTTAGGCACTCATCTCCATGTGGCTCGGGCTGACTTCACCAGACAACCCTTTCATGATCGTTTCGTTGATCTCGACAAGGTCGGAAATGTCGGTTTCGCCAGCGAGAACCTTGTAGCTGACACGCCGGACCATTTCAGCGAGCGTCAGAAGGTTGCGGCGCAGACTGTCCTCCAGTCCGTTTTGAGGACTGAGAAGATCGACGGAAAGAAGAAGCCAAAGCTGGAGATTGCGGTCAATCGCACCTGCCCAAACGGCAGGAGGCGGCACATCCTGCGCCGCCACATCCTTGAGAGCGTTCGTAACTTCGCTGAACAGGGCATATTCAATCTGCTTGTCAGACGCCGTGCGGCTGGTGACGTTGCTATATGCCTTGTGCGCCAAATTATGCATGTACCCTCGCCCTCACTCTTGGTTAACAGGTAAAACCGGGCGCCAGCGAAGGCGCCCGGTCTCAATTCATCGTGTCTAGCGGAACAGGGACAGCAGGGTCTGCGGTGCGCTGTTCGCGATGGACAGGGCCTGAACACCCAGCTGCTGCTGGACCTGCAGGGCCTGGAGTTTCGCGGAGGCTGCCTCGATGTCGGCATCGACCATGGAGCCGATACCCGACTTCATCGAGTCGACCAGGTTCTGGACGAACTCGGTCTGGCCTTCGATCTGCTTCTGGGCCGAACCGAAGGTCGTCGCCGCAGTGATCGCCTTGTCGAGAAGCGTCTCAATCGAGCTCAGAGCCGCGGTTGCATCGGAGGCCGTTGCAACACTGAGGCTGCTCAGCGCGCCAAGGCCGCCGGCTGGTGTGGCCGCGTTCGTTGACGCGAGACCGCCAAGGTTGACATCAACTGTGCCGCCATCAGCAGCAATTGTCAGGGTGGCGTCTTCGGTCGCCGGGTCGGTTGCATCGGTTACGGTAACCGAAAGGTTGGTGATGGATGCAGCGTCGAGAAGTGATTTCAGGCCGGCGGCAACATCATTGACCGTATCACCTTCCGCAGCAGTGTAGGTGTAGTCAGTGTTGTCAACGTTGACCGTGAAGGTGTCGCCAGTGGAGATCGTGCCACCTTTGAAGTCAACATCGACGCTTTCGGAGTCTGCGAGCTGGGAAACCGACTTCGTTGCGTTCAGAGCCGAAGTATCGAAGTCGATACCGGTCGAGCTGTTGCCGTTGGCAAGCGTCAGGACTGCTTTGTCGCTGCCGTCAGCGGGATCAGATGCATCGGTGACCGTAACCGTAAGGTCGGCAATGCCGCCTGCATCAATAAGGGTTTTCAGGCCAGCGGCAACATCGTTCACCGTGTCGCCAGATTGTGCGGTGTAGGTGAAGTCGGTGCTGTCAATATTGACGGTGAACGTGTCACCAGCCGCAATTGTGCCACCTTTGATATCAACAGCTTCAGAGCCGGATGCGGCAATCGTAGAACCAGAGGCACTGGTCGACAGGAAGCCAGCCTCAGAGGAGACCTTGTCAACGTCCGATGCCGTGATCGTGTCAGCCGTGGACACGTAACCTGCGTCCGAGGAAGCTTTTGCAGCAGCATCGACAGCCGCAGTCGTCGTCAGGTCCACGCGGGAGACGTTGATGAAGGCTGCCGCGGTGTCGCCAGCGGTATCACGGTCGAGCGAAGCGAGAACTTTGAGGTTGTCAGTGCCCTTCAGAAGGTTCTGACCGTTCATCTGCGCGCCATTGACGATATTGGTGATCGTCGAGCGGATAGCATCGACGTCAGCCTGGATCGTTGCACGGTCGCTATCGTTGAGGTCCTGCTGGGCATCAACGATCAGGTTTTTCATGTCCTGCAGAAGGCCGGTGATCTGCTCGGAAGCCGCGCGGGCAACGCCGACGGTCGCCGAGCCCTTGTTCAGCGAGGAAGAGATCTGCTCGAAGCTTGCAACGTCCGTCGACATGACGGTCGAGATGGCCCAGATGGACGCATTGTCCTTGGCCGAGGCAACCTTTTTGCCCGTCGAGATTTCATTCTGAACGGATTCGAGATTGCGGTTGATGTTGCGCAGGGTTTCGAGCGCAACCATCGAGCTATTGTTCGTAAGAATACTGGACATCAGTTATCCCCTTTTAAGTTCCAGATCGAGCCGGCGGGACCCGATCTCGAAGTTCCTAACTCATGTCATCCTGACAGCAGGCTTTTGTCCTGAACCAATCTTGGTTGTGGCGATTTTCTACCCGGGACACATGGACAATCGGTTAATCGCCTCAAGCTTTTTTGGAGTAGCCACCGGTCGCCTTGGAAAAAGCGGTCTTGCCGCCCGCCGATGTGTAGGCGCCAACATAGGAATTGGCCGATGTGGCGCCGAGGCGCGAGACCGCATTTCCGATGCCGTTGCGAATGGCGGAAAAGAGTTCGGCGTTCTCGGTCGCCAGTTGCACGATCCGGCCGACGCGAGACTTTACATCCGGCAGGCCGCGCAGCTGCTGGGGATCGGCCATAAGCATGTCGAAGGCCGTCATTGCCTCCATCTTGGGCTGAAGAAGCTGGCCGGCCTCCCCTGCCCTTCCCGCCTTCAGGGCCGCGTGTTCGGTTTCGAGAATGTCGTGGAGACCGTTCAATACAGCGTCGGCATTGGGCAGATCGCTCATTTTTGTTCTCCGATGGCGCTACCGGCTCCATACGCCTCTATTGCGCGGTCCACCGCATTGAAGCCAAGCGGATGTTTTTCCGCGAGATCCTTTGCAATAGCTTCGACCGCGAATTGCGTGAAGGCGGAAGCCGCCTGACCGCCGCCCTTCGTGAAGGCTTCCTCTATGCCGGAATGGCTTAGCATCTCGGCCCAGAGCATCTGTTCAAAACGCTTATTGGTATCTTCCACCGCATCTGAATTCACGCCCGCGCGCGTACGGGGCGTGTCGGGTGCCCGAAGCGGATGAACTGCCGCGGCCGAACGGGTCTGTCTGGCCTGAACCGGTTCGACTTGCGGGGATACGGGCGCAGCCGGGCGGCGCTTCAGGGGCGCGGCCTGGTCGGCATTGGGGGTGAGCAGGTTCAGGGGGATCATGGTGTGAGCTCTCCTTGGCCTCTCGTCTCCGCCAGCGGGCCAATTTGCCGTCCTGGCGTTAAATCCGCTTTTACCACTGGTGAGGCAGGTTTGGTTAAGAGAGCCCTAATCAGGGCTTAACCGGGGACGCTGAATGCCTGCTTTCATTGGACCTATCGCGCATCTCCTGCCGGAGAGCCCGAACCGGCGCGAGGACTCATTGCGTGCGGGGCACGGGCGGGAATTTTCCGAAACACTTCAGAGTTCGCGGCGTCAGCAAAACAATGGTGCTGACGACGAGACGGGCGCGGATGAGGCGCCAGAGACCGCCAATACGGTAGCAACCCCTCCTGTTTCCAGGAGGCAGGCCGAGACCGTTTCGGACGATGCAAACGCGCATGGCACCAGCGAAACCCTCCGCAGCGAGCGAACCCACGGCCATTACCATAACCCAATACCCGGCGAACCGGCCCAGCAGGCGGGAGATGGGCTAAAGGATGGA
>NVWP01000058.1 GCA_002733705.1 Henriciella sp.
GGCGAAGTGCGCTCGCAGGAAGATCGCGAACGCCTGCGTGCCGATCGTCTGAAACCCGGCGGCGGCCTGCTCGCCTCGTTTGACAGCAATGGCGATGGCCGCATCAGCCGCGCGGAACTGAAAACCGGCATCGCCGCCGCCTTCGAAGCAGCAGATGCGAACAGCGACGGGGAACTGACCGCGCTGGAACAGAAGGCCTGGGCAGACAGCCTGCCGACGCGCGACAACTCCCTCGCCAACCCGGTCCGGTTCGACCCCAATCTCGACCGCCGCGTGAGCCTGGCCGAGTTTTCCGCCGTCATCACCAACCTCTGGGCCGACTACCGCGACGATGGCGACCGTGAGCTGCGCGTCGCCTCGCTCAAGGCGCCAAAGGATGAGCGCCGCGAGACGCGTCTTGGCAAGCCGGAGGAATATCGCGGCGCCCTGCCGGGAGAGCCGGCGGCTGACACCGAACCGGAAGAAAGCGACCTCTAGGCGCCCTCCCCCAGCCGGCACGTCCACACCCGCCTTGCACCCCGCACACACTTAGAGCCGTTGCACCTGATACCCGCAGGCGGCTAAACCCTGTGCTGGCCCAGCCGACGCAAGGACACCGCCCCATGCCTACCGCACCGATCACTGAAGACAGCCACCTCTACCTGATCGATGCGAGCGCCTATATCTTCCGCGCCTTCCACGCCCTTCCCCCGCTGAGCCGCGCCTCTGACGGCCTGCCGGTCGGCGCGGTCGCCGGCTTCTGCAACATGCTCTGGAAGCTTCTGGAAGAGCTGAAAGGCGACGAACGCCCCACCCATTTTGCCTGCGTATTCGACAAGGGTAGCTACACGTTCCGCAACGATCTCTATCCCGACTACAAGGCGAACAGGGACGAGCCGCCTGAAGACCTTCGCCCGCAATTCCCGCTGGTGCGCGAAGCCTCCATCGCCTTTGCCTGCCACGCGCTTGAGATTGAAGGCTACGAAGCCGACGACCTCATCGCCACTTATGCCCGCCAGGCCGAGGCCAAGGGCGCGCGCGTCACCATCGTCTCGTCCGATAAGGACCTCATGCAGCTGGTGACGGACAAGATCACCATGCTCGACACAATGAAGAACAAGACGCTCGGGCGCGATGAGGTCTTCGAGAAGTTCGGCGTCGGCCCGGAAAAGGTCGTCGATGTCCAGTCGCTCGCAGGCGACAGCACCGATAACGTCCCCGGCGCCCCCGGCATTGGCGTGAAGACCGCCGCCCAGCTGCTGGACGAATACGGCACCGTCGAGGAGCTTCTCAAACGCGCCGAAGAGATCAAACAGCCCAAGCGCCGCCAGACCCTGATCGAGCACGCCAATCAGGTCCTCATCTCGAAGAAACTCGTCCAGCTCGATGAGAACGTGCCCGTAGAGGTCCCCGTCGAGGACCTTGCCGTCTGCGATCCGGACCCGAAAACCCTCATCGACTTCCTCGAGAAGATGGAGTTCCGCACCATCACCCGCCGCGTGCGCGAAACGTTCGAGGCCGAAGGCGTCATCGAGGAAACCACCGCCGGCGATATCGGCTTCGACCGCGAGGCCTATACCTGCATCCGCGACTTCAAGACGCTCGAGGACTGGATCGCCCGCGCCTATGAGGCCGGCGTCATCGGTGTCGACTGCGAGACCAACAGCCTCGACTGCCAGACCTGCGACCTGGTCGGCATTTCCATCGCCCTCGCGCCGAATGAAGCCGCCTATATCCCGCTCGGCCATATCGATCCGGACCATTCGGGCGGTGACGACATGTTCGACGCCGCCCCGCCGCGCCAGGTCCGCAAGGAGGATGCGCTAAAGGCGCTGAAACCCCTGCTCGAAGACCCCGGCGTCCTGAAAGTCGGCCAGAACTTCAAATACGACCTCACCGTGTTCCAGAGGAACGGCATCGAGGTCACCCCCGTCGATGACACGATGCTGATCTCATTCGCCCTGCATGCCGGCATGCATGGCCATGGCATGGATGAGCTGTCGGAACGCTATTTCAGCCACTCCCCCATCCCGTTCAAGGATGTGTGCGGCAGCGGCCAGAAGCAGATCACCTTTGACCGCGTGCCGCTCGACAAGGCGACCGAATACGCTGCCGAGGATGCCGACGTCACCTTGCGTCTCTGGCAATATCTGAAGCCCTATCTCCACAAGGAGAAGGTCACCACGGTTTACGAGACACTCGACCGCCCGCTGATCCCTGTGCTGGCCGACATGGAACGTCACGGCATCAAGGTGGACCGCGACTTCCTCTCGCGTCTTTCTGCCGACTTCCAGCAGCGCATGGCCGGCTATGAGGACGCCGCCTACAAGGCCGCCGGACAGGAATTCAACATGGGCTCGCCCAAACAGCTGGGCGACATCCTCTTCGGCGAAATGGGCCTTCCCGGCGGCAAAAAGACCAAGACCGGCAACTGGTCGACCGATGCCAGCCAGCTCGAATTCCTCGCCGCGCAGGGCCATGAACTGCCGCAGATCATCCTCGACTGGCGCACCCTCTCAAAGCTGCGCTCGACCTACACAGAGGCCCTGCAGGACGCGATCAACCCGCAGACGAAACGCGTTCACACCTCCTATTCCATGGCGGGCGCGCAGACCGGCCGCCTCTCCTCGACCGACCCGAACCTTCAGAACATCCCGATCCGCACCGAAGAAGGCCGCAAGATCCGCGAAGCCTTCATCGCCGAAGACGGCAATGTCCTCATCAGCGCCGACTACAGCCAGATCGAGCTTCGCCTGCTCGCCCATATCGCAAACATCGACGCGCTGAAGGCCGCCTTCAATGAAGGCCTCGACATTCATGCGATGACGGCCAGCGAGATGTTCGACACCCCCATCGAAGGCATGGACCCGATGGTGCGCCGCCGCGCCAAGGCGATCAATTTCGGCATCATCTACGGCATCTCCGCCTTCGGTCTTGCCAACCAGCTCGGCATCGATCGCGGCGAGGCGTCGGACTATATCAAGGCCTATTTCCAGAAATTCCCCGGCATCCGCAAATACATGGATGAGACGAAGGAATTCGCGAAGGACAATCTCTACGTCCAGACCGCCTTCGGCCGGAAGCTGCACCTGAAAGAGATGAACTCCAAGAACGGCGCCATGCGCGCCTTCTCAGAGCGCCAGGCCATCAACGCCCCCATCCAGGGCTCTGCCGCCGACATCATCAAGCGCGCCATGATCGCCATGCCGGAAGCTTTGGCGAAGAAGAAGCTCGACGCAAAGATGCTGCTACAGGTCCACGACGAACTGGTGTTTGAGTGCCCCGAGGATCAGGCCGAAGACACCATCGCAGTGATCCGGAGAGTGATGCAGAAAGCGCCACTTCCTGCGCTGGATTTGTCCGTGCCGCTAGACGTCGATGCGAACGCAGCGAAGACATGGGCTGAGGCGCACTAACAAAAGGGCCGAGTCTGTCCGTCACTTTCACCTTGTTTTCGGCGCCGGATGCAACCTTTACATCCTCCAAGGTTATCCCAGTCTATTTCAAAGTCAGGATCGCCGTAAAGTTTGCCCACTTCCCAACCACTTTTTCGGATCCATTCTTCAAATCTGGGGAAGTATCGATGATTGGCGGCTTTTCGATGCCCCTGATTCTGATGAACTATTCCGAGCAAGTCTGAAGGCAGCTTTTTGGCTTTCTTCCCAAAATAATAGAAATCTCGACTTATAAGGACATTCTGGCCACTCAGGTCCGTTTTCCGATTCCCATGATCATGCACGCTTCTTCGAAGTCGCGGCTCACTTCCGGAACTAAAGTCGTAAATACAATCGCCAAGACGATCTCGATGATCGGAAGTTTCAAAGTCAGGCAGGCGGGGCCAGGAATTCGACCGGACGAGCCTGTCATAATCACGCAGTGTGACTACACGTTCCACTTTCATAGCATAGACTATTTTGCCTGATAGATCGCCACTTGGGGCCCTCTTAGAGCCTAGGCCTGCGATCCAATCGCCGGGCTTTGCAGTCCTTCGGATTACTGGCTTGCAAATGGCAAGCGTGCAAATACCCCCGAAGGGGTTAGGTGCTGCGCCGTCGTCAACCGGAATTATGTAACTGAACAATGAAGGCATAGTGGCATATTGAGCTGCGGTTCGCCCTTCCGCAAGTTGGGCATCTTTGCCAGCCTAACATCCTCTGCCATTCGGCCACAGCCAGCCCTCGCCCGGCCTGTTTCAGGCGGTCAAGGCTGCCGAAGGCACGGCGCCAGCCGCCCGGCCTTGAGGGCCTGCAACAGGCCGGGCACCTCACTCACATCTCACTCAAAACCCACCCTCTCCGAAGACCCCTGTGAAAACAGGGGTCCATGGTGGACGACATCAACATGGCGTGACGCTGAAAAGGACCATTATGGATACCTGCCTGCGCAGGTATCTGCGGACAGGGTGGTGCATGAGACGCGAGCCTTTCCTCCCGCGTCACACTCGATGCTTGCCAAACCCGCCGCCTGCGCCCGTGATGATGATGGATTTGCCGGTCACATGATTGGTCATGACATCGTCCCCCTGGATCAGGCTGACGGCGCATTCTTCGCAAAGCCCGGAATACTCTCCGGCAGGACCACCCAGTCCTGCTTGCTGTCGCAATAGACCTGCGCGGCGGGTTTGAGGCCGGACGCATCATCCAGTGTGCCGGCCTTGATGGCGATCATGCCGGGTGAGGCCGCAAGCTCTGAAATGATCGGTGACCCGCACGTGTCGCAGAACTTCCGCCACACCTTGTTGCCGCTGTCGCCCTTGTCCTCAAAGGTTTTCAGGTCGCCCTCAATGGTGAGTTGCGCTTCCTTGACGAGGACATTGACCGAAAACGCCGCCCCGCCCTGCTTCTGGCAATTGGTGCAGTGGCAGAGCGCGGTAAACATCGGCTCGCCCTCGATCGCGTAGCGCACCTTGCCGCAAAGGCATCCTCCGGTTTTCGACATCTTCGCTTTCCTCCGTCATCGATTTTCCACCACCATGGAGGGGCAGCCTTGATCGCGTCAACGCAAATCGACTGGGGCTGCAGGGCTGAACCGGCCGGCCGGTGCTTCCCCTTGGCCCGAAAACCCACCCTCCCGAAGACCCCTGTGAAAACAGGGGTCCATGGTGGGCCATCGCATCTAGCGCAACACTGAAAACGACCATCATGGATACCTGCCCTCATCCTGAGCCTGTCGAAGGACGCAGGTATCTGCGGTGAGGTCGCCTGTGACCCCGCCCCAGGAGGCAGCCCCTCATCCCTCTTCGGGCACCTGTACCGTTTCCAGATAGGCGAGCAGCGCGTCGATCTGTTCGGGCTCGAACTCCCATTGCGGCATCTTTGGATGGGCGACCATGATGCCCTCGGCCAGCGGTTCGGCCAGCGCCTCAACTGGATAGTGCCAGGAAATCTGCCTGAACGGCATCGCTTCTGGCTCGGGACTTTCCCCGGTCAGGCCGATGGCATGGCAGCCCGCGCAGAGCGTTTCGGCCATCGCTTCGCCCTGCCCCACAAGCTCGCTCGCAGGGATGGGGGAAGCGGCGTCTTCGGTCGGCGGTGCGGCCAGTTCCGGCGCGGCCATGTCTTCCTGCGTCCCGCAGGCGGCCAGCGGCAACAGACCCAGCCCCAGCACGGCGGACATCCGTCCAAATGTCTTCATCATCCTCTCGTCTCCATTTCTTTCAACGCCCGCCCCATCCTGCGGCGCTGCTCGCCGTCTGTCCATCCGCCTCCCAACGGCTTTGCATCCCGGCGGGCGGCGCGAGGCCTCTCGCACAACCTGTCGTAAATTTCATTCGCGCACGGCCCGCGCACCTCTTGCGCGCCGGGCACACCAGGCAGATATTTGAAGGGCGCGGCGCACAGGCAATTCGCTCTCGCCTGGCGAGCCCCCGCGTGCCTCTGCCCGCCTCGACATGACGTCCCCGCGGTCTCCGGAAGGCAAGCCTTCTGCCTGTTTCCCCGGTGCTCAGACCAGCGCCGGCAGGCAGTTTGAGGAAAGTGAGTGAACATCATGGCCGAACAGAAAAAGAACCAGCCGAGCAAGCCCCAGGCCGGCAAGCCCAGCGCCGCTTCGCCGCAGAAGAAGCCGGGCATTTCGAAAGAGCAGGACCGCTCGCGCAAATAGGCCCTGCCCCGTTGAGATGGATAAAAGCCCCTCTTCCGGCCAGCCGGGAGAGGGGTTTTTACTTGCGTCCGCCGTCATGCTGCCGGCGCACTTGCCCATTGTATTTCACCGCAGGGCGCACGATATATCCGGTACGCCTTTTGCGGCCCACGTCACACTAAAATCCGCAAAGCCTTTCTGGCGCTGCCCCTGCCTGATCGACCATTCCGGTCGCCGGCCTACAGGGGCAAACCGCATCGCTGGCTGCGATACTTGAGAAGTGACCATCCCCATGTCGAAACAACAGAAATCGAACCGCGAAATCCGTAAGCCCAAGAAGGAAAAGCCGAAGACGAATGCGTCTAACCCGTCGGTGAAAACCGGTGTGCAGAACGTCTTCGACCAGCGTAAATAGACGCCGCCTGAAAGGCCTTCCCCCCTCACCGTCGGGGAAGGCTTTTATCCTACACCTGCACCTGCCGTGTACTGTCGCTGCACCATGAGCGACCCTGTAACGGCCCTTTCCCCTCTGATCGCCCGCGTCTGGCCGCGCCTTGTGGCGCTTGTCGCCCGGCTGGCAAAGCTCGCGGCGCAGGCAGGGGCGACGGGGGACCGCGGGCTTCGCCTTCAGGCCTTTCGCCTGCTGCGTCCCGCCGAAGCGCTCGCCCGGCGTATCATCATGCGTCTCGCAGAGGAGATCGATGCCGGCGACCTTCAGGCATTGAGCGCCTCTCCGGCACGCGCGGCCTCGCCCCGCCCGGCCCACAAGGCGGCCTGCAGCTTCTGCCTGTTTGAGCCGGTGCCGACATTTGCCGCCTGTTTCGGCCTATCAAAAGGCCGCGGCCGCTTTCGCGCCGCCCCGCGCATCCTCGACCTCGATGCCCCCTCTCTATCTCCCGCTGCCGCTCCAGCGCCCGCGACCGCCGACACGCTCACCGGCCGGATCGAGGCGCTTCAGCGCGTCCTGGACGCCCCGGACCGCTCGGCCAGACGGCTCGCCCGGCGCATCGCGCGCACGCTCGCCGCGCCTGCCTCTGACCGCCGGATCACACCACTTCGCCCCGGCTGGCCGCCGGGCCTTAGATCGCTCGATACACCCGACTGGCTGAAAGCCGTCCTGCTCGATCTCAACCATGAGCTCCGCTCGCGCCCGCCGCCGGGCATCATGAAAGAAGTGGCTTAGTCACCGGGACCTGTGTTACCCCATCGGGCATGACACGGATGCGCCTTCGCCAGCTCGTTATTGCCGCAGAAAGCCTTGCCACGGCCGACCGTCTCCGCACGGTCCTCGGCCTCGGCAAGCCGTTCGCCGATCCCGGCGTCAAGGAATTCGGCCTCGAAAACGCCGTCTTCGCCATGGGCGATCAATTCATAGAAGTTGTCGCGCCGGTCACGCCGGACGCGCCCGTCCGCCGCTTCCTCGATAAGCATGGCGAGGGCGGCTATATGGCGATCTTCCAGACCGAGGATCTTGAGGGCGCGCGCGCCCGCCTCGACAATGCCGGCATCCGGCGGGTCTGGAATATCGACCTAGACGATATCGCCGCCAGCCATGTCCACCCGGCCGATGTCGGCGCGGCCATCCTGTCGCTGGATGAAGCCCACCCCTGGGACAGCTGGCGCTGGGCCGGGCCGAAGTGGAAGAAACACGCCATAGACGGGCATCTCGGCGGCGCAATCTTTTCCGCGCCCGACCCGCGCGCCCTGGCGGCCCGCTGGTCGGCAGCGCTCGGCCAGCCCGCCTCCACCAGCAAGGGCCAGACCGTCATCCAGCTTGAAGGCGAAGGCCGCATCGTCTTCGAAGAGGGTTCCCATGAAGCTCTCTCCACCTTCTGCATCTCCGTGAACAACGCCATGAAGGCCCTGGAACGGGCCGACAGGCTGGACCTCGCCACCGATGGTGACGGGGTCATCATTGGCGGGGTGCGTTTCGAGCTCAACAATCTGGAAACGGCGGACGCGAAATAGCGCGCGCTCTTTACCAACCCTCCAGCGCAGGAGACACCGGATGGACTGGTTCAACGAACTTTTCGACCTTGCCGCCGTGGCCTCCGGGGCCGGTCTTGGCGGCGGCGTGATCGCCGCACTCGTGGTGACGGCGTTTTCAGGCGCGGTCCTCAAATTCATCATCCGGATCGTGGTCACTGCCATCATTACCGGCGTCGGCTTCTACTATCTGCTCGGCTGGCTCGGCTTTGAAATCGTGCCCCGCGATGAGGTCGCCGCAGCCGCGCCCGCGCCATCGGCCTCTATCTATGCCCGCAGCGAGAGCTTCCTGCCCGAAGGCGATGACGAACTGGCTGGCGCCGCGCCCGCCAGGTCGGAAGAGGAACCGGCCCGGCGCCTCATCGTCTCCTCGCCTTTCCGGCGCGGCGACTGACTATTTGAAGTCCACCTCAAGATGCGTTGGCGTGCGGGACGTCACCCTGCACCGCGCATCAAGGCCATCGGAGCGGATAACAAGCTGGAACCGGTCTGGCACATCCGTCGTCGAGATCATGTTGAGCCCTGCCCCTGCCGGACCGAGCGTGCGGACCGAACAGGCTATCGGAGCCCCGTCACCCTGGAAATCGATCTTCCCTGCCTTAAGCACACGTCGGCGCAGCGCCTTGGTAGCGGCCTCTCCTCCGTTGCCGACCACCACCCTGTCGCGCCCGTCACTCTTGGCCTGATAGAGCGCCGTATCGGCGCAGGTCAGCAGCGTCTCGATATCGCGCGTTCCCGGCTCCAATCCGGCAACCCCCATGCTGCAGGTCACCCCGATTGTATGGCCGCCGAAGTCAAAGCGCAGGTTCGAAATGTCCTTGCGCAGCTTTTCTGCAACGTCGGCTGCACCCTTGAGCGCTGTCTGCGGCAGCAGGACGGCAAATTCCTCACCGCCGAGTCTCGCAAAGAGGTCGCTCTCGCGCATATGCGTCCTCACCGTTTCGCCGACGCGGCTCAGCACCTCATCGCCGGCGGGGTGCCCATAGGTGTCATTGACCGATTTGAAATGGTCGAGGTCGAAGCAGATAACGGAGAGATTCTGGCTGTGCCGGACAGCAAGCGCAACGGCCCGTCGGGCTTCCTCCCGGAAAGCGCGCCGCGAGAAGGCGCCGGTGAGGGTATCAGTCATGGCCTGCTCACGCAGCTCCATATAATCGACTGCAAGATCTGCAAAATCGCTCAACGTCTGCAGATCTTCTTCAGAAAAACGGCGTGGGCGCGAATCGATGGCGCAAAGCGTGCCAACCGCGAAGCCGTTTTCCATCTTGAGCGGCACGCCTGCATAGAAGCGTAGATGCGGGGCGCCGGTCACATGGGGATTGGACGCAAAGCGCGGGTCGCGTGTGGCGTCCTCGACGACCAGCGGCCTGTCAAACATCAGCGTCTTGCGGCAAAACGTGTCGCTCAGCGGAACGCTGAGGCGCTCTGTCCCCTGGGCTGCCTTGTGCCACTGCCGGTGCGCGTCGATGAGCGAGACCATGGCCGCTTCAACCCCAAAAACCCGGCAGACGAGCCCCGCAATCCGGTCAAACGACGCCTCAGGCGGCGTATCCAGCATGTCGAGACAGGCAACCGTTTCCAACCGCCTTGGATCGAAGACCGGGTCTATCTCCCCGCTTGCCGGCGTCAGGTCGGCTGATGCGCTTGCCATGGATCTCCTTCCGGCCGCCAGAGCAGAATGGTCGCTTGGCGCCGCAATTTCCTTTGGGATCGCTATACTATGGGACCATGGTTAGGAGGAGCTTACAACAGCTGTCATTTCCTTCAGTGGCGGGTAACATCGCTTGCCGCCCCAGCCCCCGGCTATTTGAAGTCGACCTCAAGATGCGTTGGCGTGCGCGACGTTACCCTGCACCGCGCATCAAGGCCATCGGAGCGGATAACAAGCTGGAATCGGTCTGGCACATCCGTCGTGCTGGTCATGTCGACCCCCGCGCCATCCGCGCCCAGTGAGCGCACCGTACAGTCGATGGCCGCGGAATTGTGGGCAAAGACCACCTGGCCGGCTTTCAGGACACGCCGGCGGCGCCCGGCATCCGGATCGCTTGAAACGCCAAGCGCCACACAGCAATTGCGCCCGCGCTTCTTGGCCCGGTACATCGCCGCATCCGCCCAGCCCATCAGCTTGGAGAGATCGTGGCGGCGATTACGGTCACGGGCCACGCCGAAGCTTGCCGTCACGCCGACGACCTTGCCCTCAAAGGTGAATCTCAGCTCTGAGACCGCCCGGCGTATTTTTTCCGCCACCAGAAGGGCGCCGCGGCGGCTCGTTTCGGGAAGCAGGACCCCAAATTCCTCACCCCCCACACGTCCGAACAGGTCGCTTTCGCGAAGCAGCGACTGGCAGGCCGCAGCCACCTCGGTCAGAACCTTGTCCCCTGCCTGGTGGCCATATGTATCATTGATGGCCTTGAAGTGGTCGAGGTCGAAACAGATGAGCGACAGGGCGTGACGATGACGCGAGCAGAGCGCGGCGAGGCGCTGGCCTTCGGTCTCGAATGCCCGCCTCGTAAGAACCCCCGTCAGCCCGTCGGAGACGGCCAGCTTTCGCAGGGCAAGATGGTCGGTCAGGACGCGCGCCATGTTCTTGAGCGCGTCGATCTGGTGGGGCTGGACATGCCGGGGCGTGCGGTCAAGAACGGCCAGCGTCCCCACGATCTGTCCGTCCGCGCTGCGTACAGGAAGGCCGAAATAGAAGCGGACGCCATCCTCGCCGCGGACCATGGGGTGGGTGCTGAAATGACGGTCCGTAAGCGCGTCCGGCACATGCAGCATTTTTCCGGTTTCAACCACCTTGTGGGAAAAGGCGTCCTTGCGGGCAACCTCGATACCGCCAAGCCCGGCCGACGCCTTCGGCCAGCTGCGGTGACCGTCAACGAGCGCGATGATCGCCATATCGACGCTGAACATCCGGCGCATCAGTTCAACGATGTTGTCGAAGAAAGGCTCGTTCGGCGTATCGAGAATATTGAGGTCTTGCAGGGCTTTCAGCCTGTCGGCTTCGCGCTGCGCCTCGACATGCCCCTCCTTGGCCGGAGAAGGCGGTGGCAGCACACCTGGACGTTCGACAAGGGAGTCCTTGGTCTCGGGCGTACGAATAAGAGGCGGCGGCACAGGGGTTCTGCGCATGAGCCGGTTGACGGCCTTAGACATCTTTTTCTCCGTGGGCGCCCCCCAAATTCCGGCACCTCACTCAGCGTTTCAGTCCACCCTCAATCTATGCGATAAATACAACCTCTTTAGATAGTATTACCCTGAAGTAATTTTATTGCAAGAACCATAAACCTTGAGTTTATGGCGTGACTGGCTCCACCTCGATCGTGCCCTGCGGTGTGACATCGAGCGCGTACATGTCGAGGGCGACCTCCAGCGTCACAAAGCCATAGACGCCCCAGATCGCGGCCATCACGATCATGACCAGAGCGAACGACCGCGCGCACCGCCCTTCTCCCGGCAGCTGATCAAATCCCCAGGCCACAAGAAACAGCATCATGCTGGCGAGCAGGACCGCCCCGATCACATCACTTGGCCAGTGCGCGCCGAGATAGACGCGCGAGAAGCCGATCAGCGCGATCAGCAGAACGAAGCCGCCCACCGCCAGTTTCTGCGGCACACCCTTGAGCGCGTGGGCGGCAAAGATGGCCAGCGCGCCATAGATGACGGTGGAGTTCGTCATATGGCCTGACGGGAAGCTGAAGCTCTCCACGCCGGAATAAAGATCCGCCGTCGGCCGCTCCCGGCCTATAAAGGTCTTGATCAGCTTGACGATGATCGGGGTGGAAATGAAAGCGAGCGCACTTAACCCGGCCGCGGCCCAGGCCCGGCGCAAGAGAAGGGCAAGAACGACAGAAATGGCGATCAGGGTCAGCGCCGTCGCATCACCCAGCAGGGTAACCAGGACGACCATCCAGTCGGTTGCCGCGCTGCGGGCAGACTGAACCCAGTCGCTGATGGTGACGTCGATACCAACCAGCATCGCCTCATTGGCGACACTGAAGGCAAGCGCAATAAAGGCGGCGGCCGCAAGGCCGGCGGGAAAGAGGTGGGATCGTGTGTGACGCATACGGACGAATTGGCAGGCCGAACGGATTTTTCAAATCGTGCATGTGCACGCCCCCAAGGGGACGCACCATGTAGCGGCTCGCCAGCCCGGCCCTAGTCGCGCTGGAACTTCTTGAATTTCAGCTTTTTCGGCTCCACTGCTTCCGGGCCAAGGCGGCGTTTCTTGTCTTCCAGATAGGACGAGAAATCCCCCTCGAACCATTCGACATGGCTGTCGCCTTCGAAGGCCAGGATGTGGGTCGCCATACGGTCAAGGAACCAGCGGTCGTGCGAGATGACCACGACGGAGCCCGGAAAGCCATCAAGGCCTTCTTCGAGCGCCTGCAGCGTCTCAACATCAAGGTCGTTGGTCGGTTCGTCCAGCAGGAGGCAGTTGGCACCCTGGCGCAGCATCTTGGCGAGATGCACGCGGTTCCGCTCACCGCCCGAAAGCAGGCCGACCTTCTTCTGCTGGTCGGAGCCCTTGAAGTTGAAGGCGCCTACATAGGCGCGCGAGTTCACTTCGACCCCGCCAAGATCGATGACATCGAGCCCGTCGGAAACCTCTTCCCAGACATTCTTCTTGTCATCGAGCTGGTCACGGCTCTGGTCGACATAGCCGAGCTTCACCGTGTCGCCGACACGGATCGTCCCGGAATCGGGCTCTTCCTTGCCCATGATCATCTTGAACAGGGTGGACTTACCGGCCCCGTTCGGACCGATCACGCCGACAATGCCGCCGGGCGGCAGCTTGAAAGAGAGATCATCGATGAGGAGGTTGTTGCCGAATGCCTTGCGCAGGTCTTCGGCTTCGATGACGATATTGCCAAGACGCGGCCCCGGGGGGATGCGGATCTGCGCGGTCGAGACCTTCTCGCGCTCAGCCTCTGCGGCGCGTTCCTCATAGGCGGAGATACGGGCTTTCGATTTGGCCTGACGGGCCTTCGCGCCGGCACGGACCCATTCAAGTTCCTTGGCGAGCGTGCGCTTCTTGCCGGCGTCCTCGCGCGCTTCCTGCTCCATCCGCTTGGCCTTCTGCTCGACCCAGTCGGAATAGTTGCCCTTGTAAGGCATGCCCCGGCCGCGATCGAGCTCGAGGATCCAGTCGGTAATCTTGTCGAGGAAGTAGCGGTCGTGCGTGACAAGGATCACGCAGCCCGGGAAGTGGATCAGATAGTTCTGCAGCCAGTCCACAGTCTCGGCATCGAGATGGTTGGTCGGTTCGTCCATCAGGATCATGTCGGGCTTCGACAGGAGCAGCTGGCAGATCGCGACCCGGCGGATCTCACCGCCAGAGAGGTTGGTCACGGACGCATCCCCCTCAGGGCAGCCGAGCGCGACCATGGCCATCTCGATCTTGGAATCGATGTCCCACGCGTCGGCCTGGTCGACCTCTTCCTGGAGCGCGGTCATCTCTTCCATCAGCTCATCGGTATATTCCTCACCGAGCTTCATCGAGATTTCGTTGAACTTGTCGAAGATCTGCTTTTCCGGGCACTGCGAGGCGATGTTCTCGAAGACCGTCTTGCTCTCGTCGAGCTTCGGCTCCTGCGGCAGGTAACCGACCTTTACGCCCGGCGCCGGATTGGCCTCACCATTATACTCGGTGTCCTGGCCCGCCATGATGCGCAGCAGGGTCGACTTACCCGCGCCGTTGACGCCGACCACGCCGATCTTGGCATCGGGCAGAAAGGAGAGATGAATGTTCTCGAACACCTTCTTGCCGCCCGGATAGGTCTTGGTCAGGCCCTGCATGTTGTAGACGTATTGTTGACCGGCCATGGGGTGAGAACGCTCGCTGATCTGGAATGGGATTTGGAAACCGCCGATGTAGGCGTTGGGGGGCCTCAAGATCAAGGTGAAAGGTGAGGCCAGGCGCTCAAACCACGGGCGGTCAGTCCATTTTGGCGGACCCGCGCTGCAGACTGATCTGATAAAGACCATCCAGCGCGCCCGCGACCTGATCGGCCAGGGCGGCCACCGCCCGTTCCTGGGCCGTATCCGCCAGCTCGGTGCGGGTGGAGCGGCTGGAGACAGCGCGGCTGACCGAGGATTTGCGGGCATGCCCGGTAAGCGTCGCATAGGGATACCCATTGCGGACATCGAGCAGCAGGCCGCTGGCAGACGCCTCAACATCAACCGTGCGCGTGGGGATCACGAACATGCCGACAATGGTCAGGTCCGCGAGGGAGAGGAGATTGGCCTTGTCCCGTGTGGACGCGCCCACTTCATAGACCAGCACATAATCCAGATGCTGGCGGGCCGCCCCGCGGCGAATATCGGCGAGGATGGCCTGCGTGCGGTCCGTCCCCCTCGCCGCCGGCTTTGATACCATAGAGGCGACCAGGGGACTGACCGGAACAAACTCGCCATATTGCTCACCGACGCCCTCGAGGGCCGCCTGCCAGATCTGCACTTCATCGCCCGGAAGCGCAGTTAGCCCCGACCGTCCGACACGGGCCAGACCGATACGGGCGGGAAATTCGAGATGGGGCTCCACGCTGGCGATCTGGCGAATGTCGGCGTCGACATCCGCATTCGCCGCAGGCGCTCCAGCGGCGGCTGCCCCGCCCCCATAGCCCAGCCGGTCATAGCGGGCGAGGTAGTCGCTGCCCGATGTCCCCTGCAGCGTGGCACTACAGGCGCCAAGGCCAAGGGCGAGCACAGCAGCAAGAGCGGATTTGCGATTGAACGACATTATGTGAACCTCATTAGTTAGTAAGCGCTTGCTCACTATCTCTCCAAATTACCGCCGTCAAGCCGTTTGCGTGTGGCGGCCGCCCGCGCATGCCGTGCATATGCAGAAGAGGCGCCCCGCCTGCTGACACGGCAGAAGAAGGCGCTATGGTCGCGCCATGCGAAATCTGACGACGCTTGCCGCCCTGACCGCCGCGACCCTGTTCGCCCTTTCCGCCAACGCGCAGCCCCAGCCACAGCAGGAGCCCATGCCTTCCAAAGAGCTTACAATCGACCGTCTCTACGCCTCACCCTCGCTGAACGGACCGTCGCCAACGGGCGTGAAGTATGCGCCCGATGGCAAGCGCGTCACCTTCCTGAAGGCGCGCGAGGAGGATTCCAGCCGCTACGATCTCTGGCAGTTCGATGTGGAGACGGGCGAGCAGTCGATGCTGGTCGATTCGACCCTGCTGGAGCCCGAAGAGGTCGAGCTGTCGGAAGAGGAAAAGGCGCTGCGCGAGCGAAAGCGCATCGCCGGGCGCAAGGGGATTGTCGACTATGACTGGGGCACGGCGGACACGATCCTCGTTCCCCTTGGCGGCGACCTTCACCTCGTCACCCTCACCGGTGACGGCCCGCAGACCCGCCAGCTGACCAAGACCGAAGCCTTCGAATATGACGCCCGTGTCTCCCCCAAGGGCCATTATGTGAGCTTCGTGCGCGATGGCGCCGTCTTCGTGATCGACCTTGCAACTGGCGAGGAACGCCAGATCACGCCGGATGCAGAGCCTGACAAGGCGATCTCCTATGGCGTCGCCGAATTCGTGGCGCAGGAAGAAATGAGCCGCTACACCGGCTACTGGTGGAGCCCGGATGAGCGCCACATTGCCTTCACGAAGGTCGATGAAAGCCCGGTAGATGTGATCGAGCGCTTCGATATCGCCGCCGAGAAAACCACCGTCATCGACCAGCGCTATCCGCGTGCCGGGACGGCGAATGCGCTTGTGGACCTCTTCGTCCACGACCTGAAAAGCGGCGAGGACACACGCCTTGCCAGTGTCGGGCCGGACACCTACCTGGCCCGCGTCAACTGGATCTCGGACAGCCTGTGGTTTCAGACCGTCAACCGCGACCAGACCGAAATCCGCTATAACCAGGCGGACGGCGCCCCGTGGGAGGTCACGACGCCAATGGCCGAGTCGCAGGACAGATGGGTCAATCTGTCGAATGACTTTGTCGGCCTTGAAGACGGCATCCTGCTGACGACCGAGGAAAACGGCTACCGCCATATCGCGATCTCTCCGGATGGCAGCGACAGGGGCGAGCTTCGCTTTCTGACCAGCGGCGACTGGGCCGTCGACAGCGTGAAAACGGTCGATAGCACAAACGGCCTCGTCTACTTTACCGGCTACAGGGACACGCCCCTGGAGCAGCACCTCTACTCGGTGCCGCTCGCTGGCGGCGAGCCGGCGCGCATCACAGAGGCCGGCAAGTCCTGGACGGTGAGCATGTCGCCCGACGGGCAGTCTTTTGTGGGGACGTCCTCTTCCCCGACCCAGCCCCCACAGACGGGGCTCTATACCTCTGAGGGCGACCTCATCGCCTGGATCGAAGAGAACGCCCTCGATGAGGGCCACCCCTACTCTCCCTATCTCGCCGATCACGCTGTGCCTGAATTCGGCACGCTGAAGGCAGAGGATGGCCAGACCCTCTATTATTCCATCCTGAAGCCGGCAGACTTCGACCCTTCGAAAACCTATCCGGCCATCGTGGAAGTCTATGGCGGCCCGCACGTCCAGACGGTGGATCGCGACTGGGAAAGCCTGTCGGACCAGTATCTCGCGCGTCAGGGCTATATCGTCTTCCGCCTCGACAATCGCGGTATGGCGAACCGGGGCAAGGCGTTCGAGGATGTCATCTATCGCCAGACCGGGGGGCCCGAAGTTCGCGACCAGCTGCGCGGTGTCGACTGGCTGAAATCCCAGCCCTTCGTGGACGCAGACAGGGTTGCCATCCAGGGCTGGTCCTATGGCGGCTATATGACGCTGATGACCATCTTGCAGGCGCCTGAAGGCACATTCGCCGCGGCGGCGTCTGGCGCGCCGGTCACGGACTGGTCGCTCTACGACACCTTCTACACAGAGCGCTATATGGACACGCCCGAGGACAATGCGGATGGCTATGACAAGTCATCGGTCTTCTATCATCTGGACCGGCTGGACGGAGATCTTCCCCCGCTCCTCCTGATGCATGGGATGGCCGACGACAATGTGACCTTCGACAACTCCACACGGCTGATGGCGAAGATGCAGGAGAAGGGGATCGTCTTCGACCTCATGACCTATCCCGGCCAGCGCCACGGCATCCGCGGGCAGGCGCTGCAGACACATCTGATGAAGACGCGCATGGCGTTTCTGAACCGGGAGCTGAAAGACTGAGCGAAGTGGGCAAGCGCGCGGCGACTGCGCAAAAAGTAACGTGAAATCGAACGATTGGGGTTGATGCGCTTTCCTCCTGCGGCATCTTCAGTTTCGAGAAGGAAGGGTTTTCCATGGGCCGACTGATCGCCATTTCCAACCGGACCGCCGCAGACCCCAGCGCCCGGGCCGGCGGCCTTGCCGTCGCCGTCTGGGAATCGCTGACCTCCACAGGGGGCATGTGGTTCGGCTGGTCGGGCAATATCGTCGAAGAGGTCGGCCCGCCCGACCATATCGAGGATGAGGGCGTCGAATTCGTCGTCACCGACTTCACAGAGGCCGAACATGAGGGCTTCTATCTTCAATATGCCAACCGGGTCATCTGGCCGGTCTTCCACTACCGGGTCGATCTCGCCCATTTCGGCGATACCGATTTCGACGCCTATGCGAGGGTCAACAGGCGGATTGCGGAGATGGTGCTCCCGCATCTCAAAAGCGGCGACAGCGTCTGGGTGCATGACTATCACTTCCTGCTGATGGGCGACTATCTGAGGAAAGGCGGCTGGGACGGGCCGATCGGTTTCTTCCTGCATATCCCTTTCCCCTCGCCGGAAGTCTTCCGGGCCCTGCCCGAACATGAGCAGATCGCCAGGGCGATGTGCGAGTTCGACGTGCTGGGTTTCCAGTCGGAGAATGACCGCTCGAACTTTGTGCAATTTCTCGTTCGCTCATGTGACGCAACCGACGAGGGCGACGGCTGGATCAGTGTCTTTGGCAGACGCATCAGGGCCAATGCCTATCCCATCGGAATCGAGGCAGAGAGTTTCGCCAAAATGTCGATCAGCCAGCGCGCTCAGACGGCCGCGTCGCGCATCGGCAAATTCCTTGGCGGGCGCAAGCTCGTCCTCGGCGTCGACCGGATGGATTACTCAAAGGGCCTGCCGCAGCGATTTGAAGCGGTCGGCAAGATGTTCGACAATTTCCCTTCCACACGTGGACGCGTATCGGTCACCCAGATCGCGCCGCCGTCGCGCTCCAAGGTGGAGGAATATCGTGACCTGCGTACACAGCTCGACGGGCTCGCCGGGCGCATCAATGGCGACTATGGCGACCTCGACTGGATTCCGCTTCGCTATCTTGCCCGCTCCTATGACCGGCGGGAGCTTGCAGGCCTCTACCGCATTGCCGCGGTCTGCCTGGTCACACCGCTCCGGGACGGGATGAACCTCGTTGCGAAGGAATTCGTGATGGCGCAGGACCCTGACGACCCGGGCGTCCTGATCCTGTCGCAGTTTGCAGGCGCCGCCGAGCAGCTTGCCGATACGCTGATCGTCAATCCGCATGACCGCTATCATGTGGCTGAAACCATCTACCGGGCGCTTGAAATGCCTCTGGAAGAACGTCAGGAACGCTGGCAGAAGCTGCGCAAGACCGTCGTCGAGCAGGATATTTCCTGGTGGCGGCAGAAATTCCTCGATGATCTGGACGTCGACACCGCCTGATGCACGCCCCTGCCAACCTGCCCCGACTGACCGACAGGCACGCCCTGTTTCTGGATTTCGACGGAACGCTCGCCCCGATACAGGACGACGCGGACACGGTGCGCCTGCCTGATGGCCTCGCCGATAGTCTGGCCCGTCTTCAGGATTATCTCGGCGGCGCGATCATCATCATCAGCGGGCGCGACATACGCGACCTTTCCTCCCGCGTGCCGGGCTCGCTCTGGCGTGCAGGCGGTCATGGGCTGGAGATCTGCGCGCCGGGCGAAGCGCCAGCCGATGGACAGCTGGAGGCCCCAGCCGGCCTCATGGCTGCGATGGATCAGGCCGTGGAGGGGCTCGAGGGCGTCAGGACCGAACCCAAGGGGCCGGTCGTTGCGGTTCATTACCGCCAGAACCCGGACATCGCCCCTTTGTTGAAGGCCCGGCTCGAGGCCAGTATCGCCGACACGAAGGGCTACAAGCTGCAGGCGGGCAAGATGGTGTTTGAGGCCAAGCCCGGCAGTGCCAATAAGGGCAAGGCGGTCGAAAGCCTGCTCACCCAGGACGCGCTGAAGGACCGTATTCCTGTCATGATCGGTGATGACACGACCGATGAAGACGCCTTCGATGTCGTCAACCGGCTGGGCGGTGTGTCGATAAAGGTGGGCGACGGCGAGACGCGCGCCACCTATCGTCTCTCCAGCCCGCAGGACGTCGCGAGCTGGATCAATGATCAGGGGATTAAATGAGCAATCTCGAACTCGGCATCATCGGCAATGGCACGGTCGCAGGGCTGATCGACGAGCACGGCGAATGTACGTGGCTCTGCCTGCCGCGTTTCGACGGCGAGCCTGTCTTCAACAGTCTGCTCGGCGGGCGCGGCAAGTTCGCGATCACGCTGCAGGGCCACTGCAAGAGCACGCAGCGCTATCAGCGCAATACCGCCGTCATCGAGACAGAGCTGGAAGCCGAGGACGGCTCGGCCATCCGGATTACCGATTACTGCCCGCGCTTCATGGACCGGGGCCGCATGTTCCGGCCCGCCTCCATGGTGCGGCGGATCACACCGCTTCGGGGCATGCCGCGCATCCGCGTGGAGCTGTTCGCCCAGAGCCAGCGCGGCGACTACAACATGGTGACGCGGCGCGGCGTCAATCACATCAAATTCCTCGATGAGAATGCAGGCTTTCGTATCACCACAGACGCGCCGGTCTCCTATGTCATGGATGGGCGAGACTTTGTGCTGGACCGTGAGGCGAGCTTTGTCCTCGGGCCGGATGAGAGCCTCTCGGACCGGGTCGGCGTCGTGGCGCTGGAATGGCTGGAGCGCACAGCCGACCAGTGGATGAGCTGGTCGCGGCGTCTCGCCACCCCGCCGGACTGGCAGGAGGCGGTCATCCGTGCGGCGATTACGCTGAAGCTCTGCGTCTATGAGGAAACCGGCGGCATTGTCGCGGCGCTCACGACATCCATCCCCGAACATGAAGGCTCACAGCGCAACTGGGACTACCGTTTCTGCTGGCTGCGCGACGCCTATTTCACTGTGACGGCGCTGAACCGGCTCTCGGCGGTCGGTACGCTGGAATATTATCTCGCCTATCTGCGCAACACGGTCGCCCATACGCGCGGCGGCCATATCCAGCCGGTCTATGGCATCGCGCTGGAGCATGACCTCACCGAAAGTTTCGCTGGTGCCCTGCCCGGCTATCGCGGCCATGGACCCGTGCGGTTCGGCAATCAGGCCGCCGAGCATATCCAGCACGATGTCTATGGTCATGTGATCCTCGGCGCGAGCCAGGCTTTCTTCGATGACCGCCTGCATGCCAAGGCGGGCGCGCTGGAGTTCGAGCATTTCGAAGGTGTGGGTGAGCGCGCCTATGCAGTCTGGAACACGCCCGATGCCGGGATCTGGGAATTTCGCGGCAAGGCGCACATTCACACATCGTCCGCGATTATGTGCTGGGCAGCCTGTGACCGGCTGGCCCGGATCGCGACCCAGCTCGGCAAGCCGGACCGCGCCGCCTACTGGAACGCCAAGGCCGACGAGATCCGCCAGGGCGTGCTGAAACTCGCCTGGAATGAGGAGCGTCAGGCCTTTACCGGGGCCTTTGGCGAGAACGCGCTCGACGCCTCTGTCCTGCTGATGGCGGAGATCGGCTTTATCGAGGCCAGCGATGAGCGCTTCATCAAGACGGTCGAGCGGATCGATGAGGAGCTGCGCGACGGCTATCACGTCTACCGCTACCGGGTGGAGGATGATTTTGGCCTGCCGCAGACAGCCTTCACGGCCTGCACCTTCTGGCATATCGACGCGCTCGCACGCATCGGCCGGATCGAGGAAGCACGCGCGATGTTCGAGGATGTCCTGGCCCACCGCACAAAGCTCGGGCTCCTGTCGGAGGACATCGACACAGCTTCAGGCGAGCTATGGGGTAACTTCCCCCAGACCTATTCCATGGTCGGCATCATCAACGCAGCCAACCGGCTTAGCCGTGACTGGGATGAGGTTGTCTGAAACGCGCTGATCGGCGACAGTCGCCCCAGAAAAAGGGAGCGAAGAGAATGCCAGCGCTACAACCGAACACAGAGCAGATGACCCGCTTTGCAAAGGATGCGCATGACGGCCCCATCGTCATGATCAACCTTCTGAAATTCAAGGATAAAGCCGAGTACAAGGAAGGCGATCCGGAAGCGAAGGAAGCCCTGACGGGCGAGGAAGCCTATAACCGTTATATTCAGGGTCTGGTCGAACTGAGCAAAGACCCGCAGATCGGTCTGAAGACGATCTATGGCGGCGCAGGCAAGGGCTATCTCATCGGCGGCGGCGAGGAATGGGACCGGGTGCTGGTCGTGCATTACCCCTCCCGCCATCACATGCTGCGCATGATGCGCGATCCGCGCTATCAGAAAGCCCACCGCAACCGCGAGGCAGGCCTTAAATACCAGGAACTGATCGAGACCCACCCGATGGACCAGGCGTAAACCGCCTCATTTCAACACCTCCCCCTCTCAGGACGCCCCCGATGACAATCTCCCCTTTCCTTAAATCCATTTTCGTCGCCGCCGCGCTGGCCGCCTGTACGACCCCGCCGGCCACCACGCCACAGGACAACAGCTTTGCTCTCAGCGAAGGCGTCGACTGGGTCGCCAACAATCCCGAATGGGGCGAGAAGGCCGAAGAGGTCTATGCGCTGGCGACCGACTATGTCGAAGAGGTCGCCAGTGAGCGGCCGGCAAATAGCTGGGCAGTTGTCCTCGACATTGATGAAACCGTTCTCAACAATGTCGACTATCAGATCCGGCGCGAGCGTCTGGGAGAAGGTTATACGCCGGAAAGCTGGAGCAACTGGACTGCGGAGAAGTCGGCCACGCTGGTGCCCGGCGCGAAGGAGTTCATCGAACGCGTCAACGCGCTTGGCGGCCATGTGGCCCTTGTTACCAACCGCGCCGATACCCAGCAGCTCTGGACCGAGGAGAACCTTGCCGCGGTCGGTCTCGAACGCAATGAGGATTTCCGCGTGCTTCTGACCAAGGCCGAGCCAGACGGCGCGTCGGAGAAGGATGCCCGCTATGAGCTGGTGCCCGCCATGCTGGCGGTGCAGGGCTATCCGGATGTCGAGATCGTCGCCTATATCGGCGACAATCGCTATGACCGGCCCATGCCCGTGCGCGAGGAAGACAAGTTCTTCTGCATCGACCAGGGCGGCATGTATGGCACGCCCTGCGCGAAGGACCCGCAGCCGGTGATGAATTGATGACCACGCCATACAAGGTCCACGGCGCGCTCGGCTCGCCCTATTCGATGAAAGTGCGCGCCGCGATGCGCGCCAAGCGCCTGCCCCATGTCTGGGTGCCGATGACCGCTGACATTCGCGGTGATGTGCTCTCAAAGGTAAAGGCGCCGGTCATCCCTGTGATCCAGACGCCGGACGGGCACTGGACCAATGACTCCACGCCTTTCCTGCTGGCGCTTGAGGATGAGGGCCGCGCCCTGCTGCCGCCCGATCCGGTCCAGCGCTTTGCCTGCCTTCTGCTGGAGGACATGGCCGATGAATGGACGATGAAGGCGATGTTCCACTATCGCTGGCACTATGCAGAAGACGCCGAATGGTGCGCCAACTGGCTGATGTATGACAGCCTGCCCCTGGCAGGACGTGAGCAGGTCGAGGAGGCCGCCAGGACGATCCGCGAGCGCCAGATTTCCCGTATGGCGCTGGTCGGCTGCACGCCGGAGACCAAGCCGGTGATCGAAACCTCTTTCAAGCGCGTGACTGGCCACCTTGAAGAAGTGGCGGAAGGCGGCACCCTCTTCCTCTTCGGCAACCGGCCCTCGCTCGCAGACCTTGCCTTCTATGGGCAGGTCAAGGTGATGAGCGTCGATCCGACGCCGATGGCCTTTTTGCGCAAGGACCGGCCTTACTTCTATCGCTGGCTGGACATGGTGGACGATGCGTCCGGCATCGAAGGCGACTGGACAGAGGCGCCCGGCGCACCGGTAAAGGCGCTTCTGGCGGTGGCGGGCGACACCTATCTGCCTTTCCTTGCGGCCAATGAAGAGGCGCTGAACGCGGGTGAGGAAACCTTCAGCCTGGAGCTTGATGGCAAGCCCTATACCCAGGGCGTGTTCAAGTATCAGCTGCGCTGCCTGACGACGCTGCGCGAAGCATGGCGAGACCTGCCGGAAGATGCGCGTGAAACGCTTTCGGCCATGATCGGGCCGAACGCCGATATTCTGAGCGGCTAGGCCGTCAGCAGGATCTCGCAGATCGCTTCCAGCCCGGCCTGATCCACCTCATCGAAGGCATCATGGTCTGTGGAGTCGACATCCAGCACGGCGGCAAGCTTGCCGTCCGCGTCGAAGACAGGAACCACGATCTCCGAATTGGATCGGGAGTCGCACGCGATGTGGCCCGGAAAGGCATGAACGTCGGCGACAAGCTGCGTCTTGCCCTCGGCAGCGCAGGCCCCGCAGACGCCCTTACCGAACGGGATACGCAGACATCCAAGCGTGCCCTGATAGGGTCCGACGACCAGCTCTTCCGGTTTCTGCGGGTCCACGACATAGAAGCCGGTCCAGAAGAAACGCGGGCGGAACGCCTCAGCCAGAAGGCAGGCAGCGGACGCATAGCGCGCCGGGACATAGGTCTCTCCGGCAACCAGGCTTTCGATTTCCTGTTTCAGCTCTGCATAGCGTTCGGCGCGGTCCATTGGCGGTCTCCTTGAGGACAAGACCCCGCATATCGGTGATGCGGACCATAATCTCAATGCCCCATGGACGCCGCGCTGCGGCTCTGAAATAGTCAAATACTTCTGGGGGGCTGGCACATGACGAGACGGCGACAGGAGGCGGTCGATTGAAGTCCATTCTGCTCAGCGCAGCCCTCATCATCGCCTGTCTGGCCGGCGCACCTTCGGGGAACGCGGCCCTCGCGCAGGAGAAGGACTCCGCAAGCAGGACGGACGTCGAAACCCTCGTGGAAGCGCACAGGGCCAATAGCCGTATCCAGACAGAGCGGCCCGATTTCGAGCCCGAGGAAGACGAGGTGCGCGAACCGCGCGACAATTCCTTTATCGAGGCTATCGGCAAATTCTTCGCCCGGCTGTTCCGGGATTTCGGATGGCTGTTCCGCTATCTGATCATTGCGGCCATCGCTGCCGTCATCTGCTATGCCCTCTGGTACATGCTGGGTGGGCTGACCCTGCCAGGCCGCAAGCGGCGGCGGGAGAAGGATGCGGCTGATGTGTCCTATAATGATGACGCCGTCCCGGACCGGGGCCGGGCCGAGGCCCTGCTGGAAGAAGCCGACGCGCTCGCCGCTGACGGGCGTTATGCCGAAGCAGTGCATCTCCTGCTCTTCCGCTCCATCGCCGACCTCAATGCCCGCCGGGAAGGCGGCGTGCCGCAATCGCTGACCGCGCGGGAGATCGAGGCGCTGGGCGACCTGCCGGATCGCGCGCGCAAAGCCCTCTCACCGATCATCCGCCTTGTCGAGAACTCCTTCTTCGGCGGCCGGCCGGTGGACCAGTCAGGCTGGCAGGCCGCACGAAGCTCTTATGAGCAATTTGCCTTCAGGGGGGCGCCTGCATGAGCGAACGCCTCCCACAGACAGCCGCCCCCTTTACCGGGCGCGTGGCCGTCACGCTGATCATTGCCGCACTGCTGTCGCTTGGCGCCGTGCTGGCGCTCATGGGCTGGGCCCCGGAGCTTGCCTCGCGCGACCGGGCGGGCCCCACGCCCTATTCGCCCTCCTCGACGGGCTATTCCGGTCTTGTCGACATGCTGGAGGCGCAGGGACGCGACATCAGCGTTTCACGCCTGCCGCAGACGCTGGAAACGGGCGGGCGGCGGCTGATGATCGTCACGCTCTCTGTTCATGGCCGCAGCGCCGAGCTGAGCGAGATCGGCGAGCCGACCCTCATCGTACTGCCCAAATGGACCTACACCACCAATCCGGCGCGCAAGAACTGGGAGAAGGACGCCGAGCTTGCTTCGGCCGAGCGCGTCATGATCCATCTGCGCGAATTCGACGAGGATGGTGAGATTATCCGGGGCCCCAATCCAGACCGGCTGAACGTCGGCGCGGACCGTTTTCGACCGGATTTCGAAGACCAGATGCAGCTTATAAAAACCGACCGGCTGCGACCTGTGATCGAGGCCGAAGGCGGCGCGCTCCTGGCGAAACACCCCAAGCGGGAAATCTATATCCTCTCCGATCCTGACCTTCTCAATAATTTCGGGCTGGCCCGGCTGGAGAACGCAAAGGCGGGGCTTGGTCTCATCGGGCAAGTGAGCCGGGACGGCACGCAGCCCATCGTCTTCGATGCAACGCTTCACGGCTTCGAGCGCTCGACCAACCTCCTCAAGATATTGCTCGATATCCCGTATCTGGGTGTGACGCTTGTAGCCTTGGCCGCCATGGCACTGATCGGCTGGGCCGCCGCCGTCCGGTTCGGCGCGCCAGAGCGTGAGACCCGCGCGATCAAGGCAGGCAAGCAGGCACTTGCGGACAATTCGGCCGGTCTCATCGCCATGGCCAAGCGCGAGCGGCGAATGGCGCCCGGCTATCTCGCTCTCAGCCGGCGTGCGCTCAGCCGGGAGCTGGGCCTGCCGCGCACCTTGCCGGAAGCGGAGTATCAGGCCCTGCTCGACCGCATGGCCGCTCAGAACGGCATTGAGACAAGTTTTTCAGAGCTTGAGGCAGGTCTTTCCTCGCCCGCAAGCTCCCGCGATGACCTCAGGAACAAGGCCCGCGCCCTCTGGCGCTGGCGCAAGGAGATGACCCATGAGCAATGAGACGGTGCAAGCCCTGGCAGCCCGGATCCGGTCGGAAGTATCCAAAGCCGTGATCGGCCAGTCCGACACGGTGGACCTTATGCTGACGGCGCTGTTTTCGGCTGGCCATATCCTGCTGGAAGGCCCGCCCGGCACAGCAAAGACGCTTCTGACCCAGTGCTTTGCCGCCGCCATCGACCTCGACTTCGGCCGTATCCAGTTTACGCCCGACCTGATGCCGGGCGACGTTCTGGGCACCAACCTCTTCAATTTCCAGACAAATGAGTTCTCGCTGACCAAGGGGCCGATCTTTACCGACATATTGCTGGCCGACGAGATCAACAGGACCCCGCCCAAGACGCAGGCCGCCCTGCTGGAAGCGATGCAGGAGCGCAAGGTCACCATCGATGGCAAGCCGCATTCGCTGAATGACCGCTTCATGGTGATCGCCACCCAGAACCCGATCGAGCAGCGGGGCACTTATCCCCTGCCCGAAGCCCAGCTCGACCGTTTCCTGTTCAAGCACGTCCTCGACTATCCGAGCCGGGAGGAAGAGCTCGCCATCGTGACAGGCCATGGCAACCGGACCGGCATGCGCACAGCTGCCACATTCGGTGTCTCCGCCGTGGTGACGCCCGCAGAGCTGAACGAGGCCGTCGCAAGCGTCGCCAATGTGAAAGTGAAAGAGGATATTGCGGGCTATATCGTCGACGTGGTCCGCGCGACGCGCCAGACCCCCGCACTGGAGACCGGCGCCAGCCCGCGCGCCGCTGCGGCCATCGCGGC
>NVWP01000059.1 GCA_002733705.1 Henriciella sp.
TGTCGAGGCAGGCGGTTCAGCGTGTCGTCCATGATCTGACAGCGCAGGGCCTCGTCGAGCCGAGTGGGAACCCGGACCACAAGCGCGCGCCCCTGATCACGCTGACGCCTGAAGGAGAGGCCGCCTATGGTGACGCCATCAAGCGGCAGGACGACTGGGCAAGCGAGCTTGCTGGCAAGATCGATGGGGAGCAGGCGCGAGCCGCGCTCGATACGTTGAAGGCGCTTTCGGCGCTCTGCGGCGCGACGAGACGCCCTGCCTTGCCTCAAAAAGCGAAAGGCGGCGCCCAATGAAAAAGATCGTTCATCGACTGGCGGGCACGCTGGCACTCTTGCTGATCAGCAGTTTCTGGCTGGCGACAATTCTGACCGAACTCAGCGGCCGCGAAGAGGCGATCTTTCTGGCAAAGCGGAGCATTCTTTACGCGATGGCTTTGCTTATCCCGTCCCTCATGATCACCGCCGGCAGCGGCATTGCCCTGGCTGGCAAGCGGGCCGGGCGGCTTGTGAACGCCAAGAAAAAGCGCATGCCGTTCATTGCGTTGAACGGTCTGCTGATCCTCGTCCCGAGTGCTGTCTTCCTCTGGTGGAAGGCGGGACAGGGCGAGTTTGATCTTTCCTTTGTTGTGGTTCAGGCCATAGAGCTCGCTGCTGGCGCAACCAACATTACTCTGATGGGGCTGAACATGCGCGACGGCATTCGCCTGTCACGGATGCTTGCGAGGAGACCCGTCTAGAAGACCTCGCCCGGTTGCCCTGAGACTAGTGCCCGCCGCCGAACACGCCGGTGCGCACGCTATAGTCGACGGCGAGGGCGTAGTCCGGATCGTCGTCGCTATCGACCATGAGCTGGCCAGCGCGTTTGAGAAGCTTGTGGCAGTCCCGCGAAAGATGGCGCAGGCGCAGCGTCTTGCCGAGGGCTTCATACTTTGCCGCAAGGTCCTCAATGGCCTGCAGGGCGGACTGGTCCACCACGCGCGAGCGCATGAAGTCGACAATGACCACGTCCGGGTCGCTCTCCGGGTGGAAGAGCTCGGCAAAGCCATCGGTGGAGCCGAAGAAGAGCGGGCCTTCGATCTCATAGACATGGGCGCCGGGCACCGAGACGCTGTCGCGTTCGACGATATGGATGCGGCGTGCATTGTTCCAGGCATAGGCGAGGGCGGAGACGATCACGCCGACGACAACGGCGGTGGCAAGGTCATAGGCCACGGTGACGCCTGTCACGAGAACGATGACCAGGGCATCGGTGAGCGGGATACGCGTCATGATGCGCAGGCTGTTCCAGGCGAAGGTGCCGATGACGACCATGAACATGACGCCGACAAGAGCCGCCAGCGGGATCTGCTCGATCAGGGCTGAGCCGATGAGGATGAAGGCGAGCAGGAAGAGGGCGGCCGAGAGGCCCGAGAGACGCGTGCGCCCGCCGGATTTTACGTTGATCATGGACTGGCCGATCATGGCGCACCCGCCCATGCCGCCGAAGAAACCGGTGACGAGGTTTGCTGCGCCCTGGGCCACGCATTCCTGGCTGGCGCCGCCGCGCTGATTGGTCATTTCGCCAACGAGGTTGAGTGTCAGCAGGCTTTCGATCAGGCCGATGGCGGCGAGGATGACCGCATAGGGCAGGATGATCTCGAAGGTTTCCAGATTGAGCGGGACCATCGGGATATGGAAGGCCGGCAGGCCGCCCTCGACCGAGGCGAGGTCGCCCACGCGCGGGACATCGAGGCCGAAGACGATCACGATGGCCGCGACAATGGCAATCCCGGCGAGCGGGGCGGGGATAACTTTGGTGAGTTTTGGCATGAACCAGATGATCGCCATGGTGAGCGCGACGAGGATCAGCATCCAGGCGAGCGGCCAGCCGCTCAGCCATTCACCGCCGGACATGCCATGGCCGGAGGCTTCGGCCGTTCCGGGCACCTGAAACTGGGTGAGCTGGGCAAGGAAGATCACAATGGCGAGGCCGTTGACGAAGCCCAGCATGACGGGGTGCGGCACGAGCCGGATGAACTTGCCGAGTTTGAAGATACCTGCGGCAAGCTGGAGGATGCCCATCAGGACAACGGCCGCGAAGAGGTATTCAACCCCGTGCTGGGCGACGAGAGAGACCATGACCACGGCGAGAGCGCCCGTCGCGCCCGAGATCATGCCGGGCCGCCCGCCGATCAGTGCGGTGATGAGACCGACGATAAAGGCGGCATAGAGCCCGACCAGCGGATCGACCTGGGCGACGAAGGCAAAGGCCACAGCTTCGGGTACCAGCGCCAGCGCGACGGTCAGGCCGGCCAGAAGCTCAATCTTGATCCGGTTCGGCGTGAATTTGGCGAGGTTCGCCTGCGAAAAATTCTGCGCGCCGAGGCGATCTGCGAATGCAGCGAAGGTGGATTTGCTTGTCACGGGGCTGGCTCAGTCTGTCTGGCGTTATACGTCAGGCGTCCGTATGGCGGTCTTTATGCTGCGGTGCAACACAAAGACCGCCGAAAATACTGAAGTTTCCCTGTCCTGCCGCCTAGCTGGAGGCGACGATGCCGCCATCGCAGGGGATGGTGTGGCCGGAAATATAGGCCCCCGCGCGCGACGACAGGAACATGGCGAGGCCGGCGATGTCCTGCGGCGTGCCAACGCGGCCCGACGGGTTGCCAGCAGCGACGGAGTCCCAGTCGACGCCTTCGGTCTTGCCGCCAAAGCCGACGCCGGTCGACAGCATCCAGGTCGGGAAAGGGCCCGGCGCAATGCCGTTGACGAGGATGTGCTCGCCAACATGCTGGGACGCCATGAAGCGCGTCAGGTGAATGACGGCGGCCTTGGACGTGCCATAGGCATAGCCGCTGAAGGGCGAGGTGTGCATGCCGTCGATGGAGGCGATGTTGATGACGCGGGCCGGGTCTTCGGGGCTGGCTGACTTGCGCAGCAGCGGGATGAGCTTCTGGAACAGGAAGAAGATGCCCTTCACATTGACGTCCATCACCTTGTCCCAGCCGCTTTCGGGGAACTCCTCCAGCGTTGCGCCCCAGGCGACGCCTGCATTGTTGATCAGGACGTCGACCTTCTCCTCGCGCTTGGCGATTTCATCGGCGAGGTGCTGGATGCCGACCATCTGGCCGACATCAGACGGGATGGCATAGATCTCGCCGCCATACTCGCTCTTGAGGCGCTCGACCGTTTCCTCACAGGCATCGGCCTTGCGCGATGAAATGATGACCCTGGCGCCACTGGCGAGGTAGCCTGCGGCCAGCATCTCCCCAATCCCGCGCGAACCGCCCGTGATGACGACCGTCTTGCCCTTCACCGAGAAGAGATTGCTGAAATCATTGCTCATGGGGCGTTCCTCCGATTTTGTTCACTGGTGAAGCTTTCTGAGGGAGGCGACGTATTCTGGCAAGTGGATGCAGCGAGCTATCGCTAGTTGCCGAAGAAAAGCCGGGCGAGGGCGCGCTGTATTTCGTATTCGTGGGCCAGAAGCGAGCCGATCTCATCGCCCAAGGCTGATGCCCGAACGCTGGCGAGCAGGTGGGTGCCTAGCAGATAGGCCTCGCCGTCCAGTGTGACCATGGGGGTGACGATATCTATCGGTTTGGCGGCGCCTGCCGGATAGAGCGGGGCGGCAAGGACGTAATTGCCGGTATCGATGCCGGGATATTGCAAGACAACGATGGGTGGTTTGTTCTCTCCTGCGCGGAAAACGGCAAGATGCCTCATCTATCAGAACGCCCGGTAACCATCAGACCAAAGCCCCTCACGTTCGACCAGCGCGTTCCAGCTCTCGATAGCCTCCCGGTTCTCCTCCGAGAAGCGCTTCATGCGTTCGGTCTTCACAGCTCGCTCGACAGCCGAGCGGGCGATCTCTTCGGCGTCGAGACCGTAGGAGGCGGCTTCCTGTAAGAGTGCAGGGTCATCCGATCGCGCGAAACGTTTTGTTGCTTCTGAAAACCCTGCTCGAACTGATACGCCGAGAAGCTCCGCCGCAGTCACAGCACCGTTGGTCGCTGATTCAATTTTGCGAGCAACTTCTGCCGACGGTCTTTTTAGTCCGCGCTCGACCTCTGAGACGAAGCCCTTACCGACCCCCACTCGCGCAGCAAGTTCTGCTAGAGTTGTCTTTGTCTCATTGCGCCAAGTTCTCAGTGTTCGCATGCAGCGAATGTATCATCTCACTATTGCGAACTCAATTAGCCCGGCGAGATCATCTTGGACGGGTCGACGATGGCGTCGAAATCCTCTTCGGGGATGCCGTCCTTGATGGCTTCTTCCTTGAGGGTGGTGCCGTTCTTGTGGGCGGTCTTGGCGATGGTCGCGGCGCGGTCATAGCCGTATTTTTCCTTCAGCGGCGTCACCAGCATCAGCGAGTTCTTGAGGCCGCGTTCGATATTGTCGAGGCGCGGCTCGATGCCGACGACGCAATTATCGGTGAAGGAGATGGCTGCATCGGCCAGAAGGCGGACCGACTGGAGGAAGTTGTAGGCCATCATTGGGTTGAAGACGTTAAGCTCAAAATGGCCCTGGCTGCCGGCAAAGCCGATGGCGGCATTGTTGCCGTGAATGTGCGCGCAGACCTGCGTGATCGCCTCGCACTGGGTGGGGTTCACCTTGCCAGGCATGATGGAGCTGCCCGGCTCATTCTCTGGCAGGGCAAGTTCGCCGAGGCCGGAGCGCGGGCCCGAACCAAGGAAGCGGATGTCGTTCGCGATCTTGAAGCAGGACATGGCGACCGTGTTGATCGCACCATGGGTGAAGACCATTGCGTCATGCGCGGCCAGCGCCTCGAACTTGTTCGGTGCGGTGCGGAAATTGAGGCCGGTGATCTGGGCGATCTTGTCGGCGACCATCGTGTCGAAGCCCTTGGGCGAGGCGAGGCCGGTGCCGACCGCCGTGCCGCCCTGTGCCAGCTCCATAAGCCTGGGCAGCGTGCTCTCAAGGCGCTCAATGCCGTTGGCGAGCTGCTGGGCGTAGCCGGAGAATTCCTGGCCGAGCGTGACCGGTGTGGCGTCCTGAGTGTGCGTGCGGCCGATCTTGATGATGTCGGCCCAGGCCTTGGCCTTGGTGTCGAGCGCGTTGTGGAGTTTCTCGAGCGCCGGGATGAGGCGGTGGGTGACTTCCTCGGCGCAGGCGATGTGCATGGCGGTCGGGAAGGTGTCATTGGACGACTGCGACATGTTGCAGTGATCATTCGGGTGCACAGGCTTCTTGGTGCCCATCTCGCCGCCGAGTATCTCGATGGCGCGGTTGGCGATGACCTCATTCGCATTCATGTTGGACTGGGTGCCGGACCCGGTCTGCCAGACGACAAGGGGGAAGTGCTCATCGAGCTTGCCGTCGATCACTTCGTCGGCGGCCTGGATGATGGCCTTGCCGAGTTTCTCGTCGAGCTTGCCGAGGGCCATATTGGTTTCGGCGGCCGCTTTCTTGACGATGCCGAGCGCGCGCACGACGGGGGCGGGCTGTTTTTCCCAGCCGATCTTGAAATTGCCGAGGCTGCGCTGGGCCTGTGCGCCCCAGTACTTGTCGCCCGGGACCTCGATTTCCCCCATTGTGTCGGATTCAGTGCGTGGCTTTGCGCCCTTGTCGCCAAAAATGCCCATCGGGTCGGCTCCTGTTCGTAATTCAGCGGTGATTAAGTCGTTGGGTGGCGCTTTAGCATGCTGCCGGGCAAGCGCAAAAGCCGCTTTCGGCGCGCCATGTCGCAGTTGCCGGTCTTGCCGGGCCGCAGCCTGCCCTATCTATGGGGGAAGAGAGGCGGCAAAGGGGAACTTTCTCAAATGGTTGAAACGCGTACACCGCTTGCCGGCCGGCCCCCACACGCGCCAGAGGATCATCCGAGTGTCACGCAGGGCAAGACCGGCCTGCTTCTGGTCAATCTCGGCACGCCGGATGGCACCGATTACAAGTCGATGCGCCGCTATCTGTCGGAATTCCTGTCGGACAGGCGTGTCATCGAGGTCAATCCGCTGGTCTGGCAGCTGATCCTGCAGGGGCCGATCCTGACATTCCGGCCGAAGAAATCCGGCGCGGCCTACAAGAAAATCTGGACCGATGAGGGCTCGCCGCTGCTTGTCTACACAAAGCGGCAGGCCGAGAAGCTGAACGCCCGTATCGGAAGCGACCGGCTGCTTGTCGATTTCGCCATGAATTATGGCAACCCGTCGATTGCGATGAAGATCGAAGACCTGAAGGCCCAGGGGTGTGACCGGATCGCGATCATGGCGCTTTATCCGCAATATTCGGCGACGACTTCTGCGAGCGTCTATGACCGCAGTTTCAACGCTCTGAAGGAGATGCGCTGGCAACCGGCGGTGCGCACGGCGGCACCCTTCCATGATCACCCCGCCTATATCGACGCGCTGGCCGCTTCTATCAGCGAGCATATTGCCGGGCTCGACTATCAGCCAGAACGGGTGCTGATGAGCTATCACGGCATTCCGAAAGCCTATTTCGAGAAGGGTGATCCCTATCATTGCCATTGCCACAAGACGACGCGCCTGGTGGCCGAAAAGCTCGGCTGGGCGGACGGGTTCGCGATGACGACGTTCCAGAGCCGGTTCGGCCCGACCGAATGGCTCCAGCCCTATACGGACAAGACGCTGGAAGCGCTGCCTGAGCAGGGCGTGAAGAAGGTCGTCGCGGTGTCACCGGCCTTTATCTCCGACTGCCTGGAAACGCTGGAAGAGATCGCCATGGAGGGCCGTGACAGCTTCATGGAAGCGGGCGGCACGCATTTCTCGGTGGCGCCGTGCCTCAATGATTCAGACCGGGCGATTGACCTGCTGGAGACGCTGGCCGCGCGGGAACTGGCAGGCTGGGTCTAGGTGGACCGGCCCAGAAAAGGAAAGGGCGCACCTTTCGATGCGCCCCGCCCCGTAAAAATGTTTGTCCTGGCCTAGAAAGACTTGCGGATGCGCGCCCCGTAGAAGGTGGGCGTGCCTGCGATGAAGGTCGGGATGCCGAAGCCATCGCCGGTATTGCCCGCGTCGATGATATAGTCCTTGCCGGTGAGGTTGGTGGCATAGGCCTCAACGCCGAAGCCGTTCTCAAGGTCGAGCTGGACGTTGAGATTGACGAGGCCATAGCTCGCCTGGCTGATCAGGTCCCGCTCTGTATTGTCGAAATAGACTTTCGACTGCCACGTATAGCTCGGCACGAGGCTGAGCGTACCGAAGCCGGTATCGGCCAGCAGGATGCGGGCTGCGAGGCTGGCCTTGTGGTCGGGCGAAAGACGCAGCTTGTTGCCCGCGAAAGGTGCGCCGTCCTCGTCGTCGAAACGGGCATGGTTGTAGCCATAGCTGGCGATGAGGTTGAGGGCGTCGGAAAGGTACCAGTTGGCCTGGGCCTCGAAGCCTTCAGCGGTGGCGTCGCCCGCATTGATCGGCTCGATCAGGCCTTCATCGGTGATCTCGGTCGACTGGAAGTTGCTGTATTCATAATAGAAGGCGGACGCTTCCAGGCTGAGATCGCCATTGAGAAGCGCGCTTTTCACGCCAGCTTCATAGGCGTCGACAATCTCTGCATCGAGAATGGCGAAGCCGGCGGCCGGGGCAGAGGCCGAGGCTGTGATAACTTCCGGGCGGCGGCCGCGGGCATAGTTGGCGAAGAGGTTGACCGCGTCATTGACCTCATATTTGGCTGCCGCGCGCCAGGTCACATCGTCAAAGGTCTCGCTGCGTGAGATGCGACCGCCCGATGGCTGTACGAAGAGACCGGCGCCTGTCAGAGCGCTTGGCCCGTTCAGAAGTTCGACCAGAAGGCCGCTTTCCTTGTCCTCTGTGGTGTAGCGCAGACCCCCGGTCAGCTGCAGGCGGTCGGTCACGTCAAAGTTGGCATCGGCAAAGACTTCGAAGGCCTGCGTCTCGCCATCATTGACGTAGCGCTCATTGTGGATCGGCTTCAGCGGGACAATGACAGTGCCGCCGGACTGCTGGAAGACGGTGAGGTTAAAGGCCGGCAGGGCGCTGACGGGCGGTGCGTTCGGCGGGGTGAGGAAACCGCCGAGAAGGGCCTGTGCGGCGCGTTCGTCAAAGGTCAGCGGCACGTCCTGCTCGCCGCTCTCATCGAAATAGCTGGCGCCGACAAAGCCGCGCACGCGTCCGCCGGCGTCATAATTGGCGCGGAACTCCTGGCTGAACTGTTCGCCCGAAGCGTCTTCACCGAAGATCAGAAGCTCAAGGCCGAAGCCGTCCGGGTCGAAGACTTCGAGGCTGTCGAATTCACGGTAGCCGGTGATGGAGGAGAGGGAGACATTGTCATTGATCTGCCAGTCACCGAGCAAGGTGACACTGGTCACTTCACGGTCGAGGCCGAGATGTTTGCCGCCGAGGAAGTCACCAAATGTATTGAGGTTAGCCGGATCCCAGGGCGCGGCGGAGCCGGTGGGTGTCGGCAGGAAGGCCTTGGACTTGAAGCTCGTGCCTGATGGGGTGTCTTCCTGATAGTTGGCGATGAGGTCAAAGCGAAGGTCCGCGCTGGGCGTGAAGGCGAGTGAGGCGCGCACGGCCGACATGTCCTGGCTGTTGAAGTCCTCTTCGGCCGGATTGACGCTTTCAACATAGCCATCGCGCTCGCGCATGCGGCCGGCGAGACGGAAGGCGAGCTTGTCTTCAATGATCGTGCCGGTGACATGTCCGTCGAGATAGACCTCGTCATAATTGCCGACACCGGCGGTGGCCTCGCCCGAGAATTCAAATTCCGGCTTGGCCTGGATGACGTTCACACCGCCGATGAGGGCGCCGCGCCCGAACAGCGTCGGCTGCGGACCTTTGGCGACCTCGACGCGCTCCAGGTCGAAAAGTTCAACCACGGAGCCGCGCGAACGGGAAATGGAGACGCCGTCCTGGAAGATGGCGATGCGCGGCTCGATATTGGCTTCGCCGCTGTCTGAGGTGATGCCGCGAATCACAAAGCCCGGATTGTTCGGGCTCTGCTCCTGCACCTCGAAGCCCGGCACATAGCGGGCCACATCGCTGAACTCATCAAGGCCGAGATCGTCGAGCAGCTCGTCATCCACAGCTGACACGGCGACCGGAACGTCGCGAAGATTCTCGGCGCGCTTCTGGACGGTGACAGTGACCGTCGTCTGGCGCAGCTCTTCTTCGCCATTGTCCTGGGCGAGCGCTGCGGGCGCGAGGGCGGCAGCGAGGGCCAGCGTTGTGGTGGTGAGCAGGAAGGATTTCATGGGAGGTCTCCGCTATGGATGTTGTTTGCGGAGAGCCTCTATTTGTGCATTGCAACACTGGTGCGACGGTGAGCCGGTTGCGGCCCTGAAACAGGGGTAAGTGTGACCTTGCCGCCACGGAAATCCGGTCAGCCAGCCTTTGCTATCACGCAGATGGGTTTCGCCGCACCGGCCGCGCACACGGTCTGGTTCCGGCCGTTCTTTTTTGCCCGGTAGAGGGCTGCGTCGGCTTCGTTCAGGGCGGTCCGCAGCGAGCAGCCCGCCGTCATGGGGCAGAGCCCGAAACTGGCAGAGACGGAAAGGCCGGGCGCGACCGTGTCGAAGGCGGCCTTTTCAATGGAGCGGCGCAGACGTTCGCTGACCTCAAGCGCCTGTTCCTGCGTGACGCCGGTGAGAAGAATCGCAAATTCCTCTCCACCCCAGCGCGCGATCACGTCGAGCGGCTGGCGCAGCGCTGCGGCAGCAAGCTCTGCGACCGTTTTCAGAACCGTGTCGCCGGCTGCGTGCCCGAAGGAATCATTGATCGATTTGAACCAGTCTATGTCCAGAAGGATGAGCGCGGCCTGACCGCCAGTGCGGCGCATGCGGGCGCGCTCACGCTCTACGGACAGTTCGAAGGTTCGACGGTTCATGATGCCGGTCAGCGCGTCTGTGGAGGCGAGGGCGAGAAGTTCTGCCTGCTGACGGGCTATGTGGTCCTCGCGCATATAATGCACGATACCGGCCGGAACCGCGAGACAGGCCGAGAGGGCCGTCACCACAGAGATGAGAATGGCCCCGTTCTGGTGAAGGTCCATCGCGACCAGCAGGGAGGTGAGAAGCGCGGATGAGACGATCGCCGCCGAGCTGACGATGACCGGAATGCGCCGTGGCTTGCGTCTGACATAATCAGCTATTGGAAGGATCAGTCTGTTCATGCCGCGCTCATCTCAGACTTTGGCTGACACTCTCTCTGCGCGACATGGTAAATTTTATATATCTCGGAGAATAAGCTATTTTTCTCCGCCGCTTGCGACTGGTCTGCCGCCGCGCGCCGGGCTAGCTTTCGAGCATGGATGACTGGGTGAAAGCGGGAAAGGTGCGTGCGCGCATCACGCAGGAAGGCGCGCTTGAAGTGCGCTGCTTTGGCCTGACGACGCAGGCGAAATATTACAAGCCGCTTCTGAAGGAGTTTTTCCGCAAGGATTTTACCCGGCTGCGGCCGGGCTATGGCGACTACGCCGTCCATATCGTGATGGAGTATACTGGCGATCCGCCCTGGATGGACCTCGACAATCTGGCAAAGGCGCTGCTCGACAGTGTCTCGGGCAACGCCTTTGCAGACGATCATCAGGTGGCACGCCTCTTGGTCGAACGCCGGGTGGGCGATCGCGAAGGCATCTATATGCGCGTCGAGGCGATGGACTAGTTCGCCGGCTTGGCCATCTCCATCGCCATCAGGAAGTCAGCCGGAAGCTGGCGCCCGAGCGGGCTGATCGAGGCCATCATGATGTCGGCTGTGGTGTCGAATTCGCGATAGTCGCAGGTCAGCTCCACCCCGGCTGGAATATCGGTGAGGGCGTAGCCTGCATCGATGGAGGAAAAGTCGGTGTTCGGGGTCTCGCTATGGTTCATGTAACGCCCTTCATCGCCGTCCAGGATGCAGACCGACCGGTCATAGGGCGGAATGTAGGTATAGCGTTTGAGGAAATCCGAGAGGCGCTCATCGGCATCGGAAAAGCTGTCGAGGGAGATCATCCGGTCGACCCGCGGATCGAAGCGCCAGATGAGCTGGCCGCGGCGGACGGGCTCGCGTGAAAAGACGCCGAGACCTTCAATGTCGGAGGCCGCGAGATAACAGGGGACCAGCATCATGACTGGCAAGCTCCTGAAAGGCCGGGTCGCCGCCCGGAAAGGATCAGGGTTTTGCCCGCGCTGGCGTCGCGCAATCAAGCTTGATGCCACCGATGCGGGAATATTCAAGTTAAATTATGGCGAGAGCCACGCGCAGGTTTTCGCCTCCCGCTTTAGAAGCGTTTGAAGGGGCGGGGCGCGGCAGTGGCTGTGGCGGTTGCGACGAGTTTGCCGTCCGGGTCGAAGCATCTGGCCTCTGAGAAGCAGACCGATTTGCCGAATTTGAGGATCTTCGCTTCCACCTTCGCAGGCCCGACGAAAAGCGGGGCGAGATAGGAGGTCTTCATCTCCAGCGTCGGGGCGGTCATCGTCACATTGGATGCAATGATGATATTGGTCGAGATCGCCTCATCCAGCATGGCCGCGATAAAGCCGCCCTGTACCGCGCCGGTCGGGTTGGCAAAGCTCTTGTCTGCGGTGAAGTTCACCACGATCCGCATCTCGTCCTGATGGACTTCAGCCAGATCCATGCCGAGCGTATCGGAACAGGCCGGGCGCTTCTTCGAGGTCTTGAAGCGCGCCAGCATGTCGGCATCGCTCATGCGGGGTTTTTCGCCGGGATCAGCCAAATCTATTTCCGGCGGAACGCATCGATACTGACGACGGTCGAGCCCTGCTCGTCGCCGGCGGCCTTGGGCGTTTCGGCCTCTGGCTCTGCCTCGGTCGCATCTTCAGACCCGGCTGGACCGACCACGTCCTGCCCGCTGGCGGTAATGTCCTTCTCGAAGGAGAGGCCGAAATTCACCGCCGGGTCCACAAAGCGCGTCATCGCCGCATAGGGGATTGAAAGGTGCTGGGGCACGCCGCTGAATTTCAGGATCAGCTCAAAATGGCCTTCGTGAACTTCCAGGTCCCAGAACTGGTGCTGGATCACGATGGTCATTTCGTCTGGAAACCGCTCGACAAGATGCTCGGCCATTTTCACGCCGGGCGCCTTTGTGCGGAAGCTGATATAGAAGTGATGCTCACCAGGAGCAGCGCCATTGGAAGCGGTCTGGCGCAGCGCCTCGCGGACCACGCCGCGCATGGCTGCCTGTGTCAGAGCTTCATAGCCGATATAGTCGGTCATCCCAAAATCCTTTGCCGGGGTCTGGTTTACCGATAAAAAATAAGCGTTCAACAAGCTTCGTCCATCAGGGGAAGCACATAAGCGGACTTCGCGCGCAGTCTCTGGCCGCGAAGTCCGCTGAAAACGCCAAAAAAAGCTGAAGGGGCCGGTCTGGCTAGCCGGTCTGTTCCCCGTCGGAGGCGACCGTCTCGTCCTTGCGGCGGGTATTGGTCACGGCGGTGATGAGGCCGATACCGGCAAGGATGACGGCGCCGATGGCGACCCACTGGCCGGGCACACCGAGCGCGACTGCGGCCCAGATGACCCCGCCCAGCAGGATCATGAAACCGATCGTATAGATTGCGAATGATGACATGTGTCTCTCCGTTTTAGCCTGTAACGCCAGAACAAAGCAGAGCGTTCCCAGTACAGGGCGCAGTCATTCAAGAATCGCGTGGCTTTTCAGAGAGATAAGGTGGAGGCTTCTGTTGCCAGGCGCCTCCGGGCCCCGCCTAAGGCGCTGAAGCCCTAGGAGTTAAGTTCGGAAAACCGAGCGCAGACTAGGCTGCGAGCAGTTCGCCTTCAGCAAAGTTGTCGTTTGCAACTATTGTTGAGTGAGCTTCTAACGGAGCTCATCCGGGCGAAGGCATCGTCTTTACACGTCCGTCGATCCTGTTTCGCCCCCAAAGCCATCCCGCTGAAGGAAGGGAAATTGGTGGAGGCGCCGGGTACCGCCCCCGGGTCCGAACCGCTTATTGCACGCGCGTTTATCGCCATAGTCCCCGAAGGGACGAGTTAGATATAGGCCACCGCGCGCCCTGTTAAAAGGGGGGTTAAAGGGTCAGTCGCAGATCGGAGATGGAGCTTGCGATGGACTGGTAGGCATCCTGCAGCTCCTGGCCGCTTTCGGCGCGGAAGAAATAGTCGCTGCCGCTTGAGCAGTACTGAAGCACATCACGGCCTGATTCGGGGGCCTGAAAGGCAACCGAATAAATGCGGATACCGGCCGCCTTGGCGCCGTCGCAAAGCTGTTGGGCCTGCCAGGGGGAGCTGCCATTCGAGCTGTCGCCAACCGCGTTGAATTCGCCGTCGGTCATCAGGATGAGCGCCTTTGCGCTGTCGGGCTCATCATAGGCAAGGGGTGCGGAGGCGGCCGGAAAGACAGAGGCCCAGTTAGGGGAGACCGTGTACCAGCCCCAGGCCACGCCAAGATGGCCTGCCGTGTTGCCACCCGCCCTCAGCGCTGTGATGTAGTCATAAAGCGGCTGGCGCGAACTGGTCAGTGCAAGCGGCTCATGGCCGCTGCAGTCATTTCTTCGGCGTGCATCGGCCGCTTCGACATACTGGCCAGGGCCGGGGGCAGCATCTGTGAACGCTTCGGCCCCTTCGCGCTCAAACACGCAGGTGCTGTCATAATAGAAGGTGTGCCAGCTGCCATCGCGGTAATAATCGACGCTCTGTTCGCTGGAATGGCCCGTCGCGGCCTCGAAATAGTTGCCCGCATTGAAAGCGCTATTATAGGCCACCATGGACAGGCGGACGTCATTTTCCCGTCCCGGTTTTGGATCTTCCACGAGCAGGGCATCGACGGCATCGCGCGCCGCGGTCTTGAGGTCGGAAATACGTGAGCCGTCCATTGAGCCGGATACATCGAAGACGAAAGCGACATCGACCTTGCCGATGCCATAGGTGGTGGCCGATTCCATGCCGAAGGCGAATTTGTTGATGTCCGCGATCCGGGCGAGATAGGTCTGCATCTCGCAATCTGTCCGCGCCTTGATGTCGGTCTCATTGATGGCGATGATCGGGGCTGTGCAGGTGAGGGGAAACGGGCCGTTGGAGATAAGCGCGTCGAAATAGGTGCGCACGATCTGTTCGACCTCGGCCTGGGTCGCGCCCTCCTGATAGGCGCGAGTGCCGGCGATCACGGCCGAATCGATGCTGCTCTGGGCCCGCGACTTGTTGGTGGTCAGCACCTGAAAGTCGATTGCGAAACCGGCGATGAGGAGAATCGGGAAGATCGCGAGTGCAAACAGGATCGCGACCTGGCCCTCTTCGCTGGCCTGAAGGCGGCCTGTCTGTGTGAACTTCATACGCGTCGCCGGAAAAATCGAGAATTACCCGGCTCAATCATGGGCAAAACGCGTTTCGGCAGGCTTGAGGCTTCCGGCAAAATTGGAGATTTGCCGGAAGCCTGTCATTAACCAGAAGGGTGCGGCCTAGCTCTTTATGCGCAGGTCGGAAATCGAGGTGGCGATGGACTGATAGCTCGCCTGAAGCTCGGCGCCGTTCGAGGCCTTGAAGGCGTGTTCCTCACTCGTCGCGCAATAGGCCAGCACCTCGGCACCGTCTTCCGGGGCCTGGAAGGCGACCGTGAAGATGACGACGTCTTCTTCCTTTATCTTGTCGCATAGCGCTTTGGCCTGCGCGGCCGAGCTACCCTGACCGGAGTGGTACTGGCGGTTAAACTCGCCATCGGTCATGATGATCATGGCCTTGGTCGTGTCCGGCTCATCATAGGGCAAAGGTTTTGCGTTATGGTCGAAAATATCGCCCCATTTCGGTGAGATGAGATACCAGCCCCAGGCAATACCCTGATGGCCGGCCGTGCCGCCACCATCCCGGAGGCTGTCAATGTAATGGTCTATCTGGGTGTGGTTGTGACTGAGCTCAAATGGCTCTTTAGCATTGCAGTTCGTATCTTTGGGGGTCCACAGCTTGCTGCCTTCGTCGAAGGTCGCATGGGCCTTCGCCGTCATGTAGCCGTCCGAATTGTTGGCATCGGTGCTGGCGCGGCGCTGGCCCTCCTGAAGCGTGTTGACCAAGTCCGGCGTAATGAGTTGCGTCGGCTGTTCGTCCTCAAACTTGTAAGTGCCCTCACGCTCATAGACGCAGGTCGAGTCGATAGGCAGAGAGGTGTAGGTAACGGTTGTGGTTGTGGTGACGTCCTTCTCCACCCACTTGCAATCTCTAACCCATTTCCAGCATCTGCCGAAGAACCAAAAATCACAGGTCGGTTCCGGGGCGCACACTTCTTCCTCTACCTTTTTTGTTGTTGTCACCGTGCGGTCTGTCGAATAGTACCGTCTCTTCTTCAAGCCTGTGACGCTCTCGAAGTATTTTCCGGCATCGATCACGTCGTTATAGGCCACCATCGCGATGCGCACATCGCCATCGCTTGAAGAGCCGGGTGCGGGAAGCAGGGTGGTCACGGCATCCTTGGCGGCGGCCTTGAGGTCATGAAGCCGGCCGTAATCCCCCATGGAGCCGGAGATGTCGAACACGAAGGACACGTCCAGTTTGCCGACGCCATAGGTCGCCGTGGAGACGATGTTGAAGTCGAGCCGCGCGCGGCCGAAAATCTGGCTGAGCGTTGTATCCTGATAGCATGAGCTGCTCGCGGCGATTTCATCATCGCCGGGATAGGTGACCTCCAGCGTCTCGCAGTGAAGGCCTGACCTGTCCGCGATCAGCGCGTTGAAATAGTCCCGCGCATGCGCGATCGCCTGGGTTTTGGAGTTTGAGGACTGCAGCATTCGTGCGCCGGCAAGCACCGCGGAGTCGGCGGCGTACTGGACGCGTTCTTTCTTGCCGAAGGCCAGCTGCGTATCGATGGTGAGACCGATAACGGCAAAGATCGGCAACAGGGCAAAGGCCCAGATGACAGCGACATTGCCCTTGCGATGGCGGAGAAACTGGCTGGCTCGGCTGGATCGCATTGAGGTCCCCTGAGGTGCGATAGGTCTGATCAAGCTGCCTGCTTACCGGGCCAGCGTTGAGGTGATGCTTTAATGGCTGGAGAGATTTCAAAGCGGGCGTTGATATCTCGTTAAGTTTTGCAGGACCGTTCCCACGCCATGGTCCCTCATCACGCGCAATTGTGTGGGGCAAATGAAGGTGGCTCTGGACTCGCGGCGGCGAGTCGTCATTGCTGTTTTGCATGCGCCAGTATCTTAACCTGCTTTCCGATGTGCTCGAGAATGGTGTCGAGCGCGGTGACCGGACGGGCACCGGCACGCTGGGCGTGTTCGGCCGCCAGCTTCGCTTCGACCTTGAAAACAGTTTCCCGCTGCTCACCACGAAAAAGCTGCATCTGCGCTCGATCATCATCGAGCTTCTCTGGTTCCTGAAAGGCGATACGAACATCGCCTATCTGAAGGAAAACGGGGTGTCGATCTGGGATGAGTGGGCCGATGAGAATGGCGATCTCGGACCCGTCTATGGCAAGCAGTGGCGCTCCTGGGCGGCGCCGGACGGCCGGGTGATCGACCAGATCGAATGGGTGCTGAACGAGATCAGGACCAATCCGAACTCACGCCGTCTGGTCGTCTCGGCCTGGAATCCGGCGGACGTGAATGAAATGGCGCTGCCGCCCTGTCACTGCCTGTTCCAGTTCAATGTCATGGACGGCAAGCTGAACTGTCAGCTCTATCAGCGCTCGGCCGACATCTTCCTGGGGGTGCCGTTCAACATCGCCTCATATGCGCTGCTGACCCTCATGATGGCGCGCGCCACGGGGCTAAAGCCCGGCGACTTCGTGCACACCTTTGGCGATGCGCACCTTTATTCGAACCATATCGAGCAGGCGAAACTGCAGCTCACGCGTGAGCCGTTTGCCCCGCCAAAAATGGTCCTCAATCCGGAAAAGACGGATCTTTTCGGCTGGGAGTATGAGGATTTCGAACTGGTCGGCTATCAGGCGCACAAGCATATCAAGGCGCCTGTCGCCGTCTGATCGCGGCTAGCCGGCGGTCTGCTGCCAGGCAGTCCAGGCGTCTGCGGCGTACATGAGGGACGGCCCGCCGCCCATATAGACGCTGACCCCCAGCATTTCGGAAACTTCCTCATCCGTGGCGCCCAGCTTGCGCAGGGCTTGCGTGTGAAAGCCGATACAGGCATCGCACTGTTTCGCCACGCCGATGGCGAGCGCTATCAGTTCCTTGGTTTTCTTGTCGAGGGCGCCCTCGGTCATGGCCGCTTTCGAGATGCCGCCAAAGGCTTTCAGTACTTCGCCGGAATGTTGGCGAAGCCCGCCAATGCCGTCATTCACGGCTGCTGTGATTGCGCTGTAATCCTTTGGTCCGCCCGCCATGTCGTGGTCTCCTTTCTGCTGCAGGTCCTGCAGAGATCGGGCAAGAGAGGGCGGGCGGCCATAAGGATGACTACGGATGCGGGCGGTGTCCGCCCTAGCGCGGGGCCATCCGGATTGCGCCGTCGAGGCGGAAATTATGCCCGTTGAGATAGGTGTTGCGGGCAATCTCGCAGGCCAGCGACCCGAACTCTTCTGGCTTGCCGAGGCGTTTGGGGAAGGGGACGGAGGCGGCAAGGCTGTCGAGCACCTTGTCTGGCGCGCCCAGCATGAGCGGCGTCGCGAAAATGCCCGGCATTATCGAGTTCACACGGATGCCGATATCCATCATGTCGCGCGCCATGGGCAGGACGAGGCCATTCACGCCGGCCTTGCAGGACCCATAGATGACCTGTCCGATCTGGGCGTCCTGTGCGGCCACCGATGCCGTCAGCGTGATGGAGCCGCGCTCGCCATCCTCATGGAGCGGTTCGGAATTGGCCATGCCGAGCGCCGACATGGAGGCGATCCGGTAGGAAGAGACCAGAATGCCCTGCGCGCCGCGATCATATTGTTCGGTCGGCGTGCGCTTGTATTTCATCGTCTCCTTGTCGAAGGAAAGGGTCTTGCCGCGGCCAGATGTCATGGCGCAGTGGACGGTAATGCGCTCCTGGCCATGCGCCTCGCGGGCCTTGGCGAAGCCGGCTTCGCAGGACGCCTCATCGAGGATGTTCACATTGCAGAAGATACCGCCGATCTGTTTGGCGACCTCTTCGCCTTTTTCTTCCTGAATGTCGAAGATGGCGACCTTGACGCCTTGCGCGGCCAGTGCCTCAGCGGTGGCGCGGCCAAGGCCGGATGCGCCGCCTGTCACGACGGCGGGTGTGTCTGCTCCGAGTTTCATGTGAACTCCTCCCTCTCTTTTTTGTCCGAGTTTCTGTTTCTAGGCGCCGCCTCGAAGACAGGAAAGCGTGCCGCCGGGTCAGCTCTGGGCGAGGGCGGCGTTCATGCGGTCATCGTCATAGGGATCCACCTTCCCTTGCTTTTCGCGCTGGCGGATCCACCAGGAAATGATCACCGCGCCTGTCATCTTGCCGATGATGAAGACGAGCCAGTTGGCGAGATGCAGCATGTTGCCGGGCTCCTCGCCCAGCCGCATCTGGCGCGCAAGGTCGGCGCCATAGAGGAAGATCGTGGTGTCCACCGGGGCAGCGATGGCGCTGGACAGGAGGATCCGGGTCGACAGGCGGTACTTCGTAAAGGTGAAGATCAGCCAGTCGGTGAGTTCCGAAATGGCGAAGGCGATGCCGGAGGCCAGCGCGATGACCGGCCAAGCGTAAAAGAAGGACCAGGCAATCGCGAGCGCCATGACGATGAGCACCTTGTGGCCCATGCGGCGCTGGACGAAATCGCGGAAGACAAAGACGAGCCCTGTCACCACGGTGAGGGGATTCAGCTCCAGTCCGTGGGCAAAGGTCTGGCCGGGCGTGGCAAGTTCGATGTTCGGGACAATGCCAAAGGACCAGTTGAGGAAGGGGATCGTTGCGAAATAGACGAAAGCCCAGAACCGTCCGCTGGCGACCCAGATGATCGTGCTGGTGACAGCCAGTCCGGCGAGCACGGGCAGGAGAAGGCCGGGTTGCGCATTGGTCAGTGCAGATACGAGAGCGTTCCAGAGGGCCATCATCAGTTGAAACTACAGTTCCTTTCACAGACTCCGCATTGATCCAGAGACGTCTGGGGATAAAGACGAGCGGTTAGCCAGCTCGAACCGTCGCAAAGCGCGCCGAGAATGCAAGAGGAATATCGCGATGTTGGACGAGGTCACGTTGGCCATGATTGTTGCGCGGTCACGCAATGGCGCAATTGGCAAGGATGGCGGCCTTCCCTGGAAACTCTCGGACGATCTGAAGCTATTCAAACAGACCACGCTGGGCAAGCCGGTCATCATGGGCCGCAAGACCTGGGAAAGCCTGCCGCGCAAGCCGCTGCCCGATCGCCAGAATATCGTCCTGACGCGCCGGTGGGACTATGCCGCGCCGGGGGCGCGGGTCTATTCCAACATCAATGCTGCCATTGCCGCCGGACGGGCCATTGCGAGCAAGGAAAACGTCGACGAACTTTTTGTCATTGGCGGCCAGAGCCTTTTTGAGCGCGCCATGCTTCTGGCCGACCGGCTCTACATCACTGAGGTCGATACCAAGATCGACGGCGATGTCTTCTTCCCCGAGGACGAGCTGCACAAGTTCGAAGAAGTCCGCTCGACGTCCTATCCGGCAGATGAGCGCAATGAGTACGGCTTCACCTATCGCGTGCTCGAACGGGTCATGGACGGTGTGCCGAAGCGGGTCTGACAGGCCCGATCGGCAAGGGCCTTTCCGCTACGGTGCGGCTTGAACCGGCCGATCAGACGCGACACTCTCGCCCCGCATCAAGACAAGAAAATGCGGGAGAAGCGTCATGGAATATGAAGTCATCGCAGACGGGTTGCGGTTTCCGGAAGGCCCGGTCGTCATGTCCGACGGCTCGGTCATTGTCGTTGAGATCGAAAGCAAGAAGATCACCCGCTGCTGGCCCGGCGGCAAGCGCGAAACCGTGGCAGAGCCCGGCGGCGGCCCGAACGGTCTCGCCATAGGTCCGGACGGGAAACTCTGGTGCACCAATAATGGCGGCTTCATCTATCATGAGCGTGACGGCCTGCTGATCCCCGGCCATTGTCCGCCGGACTATTCGGGCGGGCGGATCGAGCGTATCGATCTTGAGACCGGAGAGGTCGAGGTCGTCGCCACAGAATTTGAGGGAAGGCCGCTCAAGGGTCCAAACGACCTTGTCTTCGACAAGGCTGGCAATCTCTATTTTACCGACCTTGGCAAATCCTATCCGACCCATCGCGATACAGGCGGCGTCTATTTCATGGCGGCCGGCTCCGACAAGGTGCAGGAGCTCGACTATAACCATATCTCGCCCAACGGGATCGGGCTCTCTCCCGATGAGGCCACGGTCTATTTCGCTGACACGATGTCGGCGCGCGTCTGGGCATTCGATCTGGAAAAGCCGGGCGTTGCGAAACAGGCGACGCCCTTTTCCACCGGCCGCGTCGTCGCGGGCATGCCCGATCTTCGCTATTTTGACAGCCTTGCCATCTCAGCGGCTGGCAATGTCTGTGTGGCGACCATACTGCGGGGCGGTATCACCACGGTGCAGCCCGATGGTCAGCATTCGCACACCGCCTTCCCGGACCCGTTCGTGACCAATATCGCCTTTGGCGGCGAGGACATGAAGGACGCTTACATCACGCTGTCGGGCACAGGCCAGCTTATCAAATGCCGCTGGCCTGAAGCCGGGTTGAAGATGAACTTCAACGCCTGATGCCCGGGCGACTTTGATGCCGCTTCATACAAAGTCGGAAAAGCGCGGCGGCGCGCCCACTCCGTTATCGAGCCAGGCGAGCTTGGCCCGCAGAAACGCAAGCATTCCATCAATCTCCTGCTTGCGACGCTCCAGCTTTGCAATATGGCCGGTCAGGAGCTCCTCGGTGCGCGCGGGATTGTCCGGCTCCTTGCCATAGGCGTCGATCATGTCGCCAATCTCCGCGAGTGAGCTGCCGAGGGCCTGGTGAATGCCAATGATGCGGGTCAGGTCAACGTCATATTCGCTAAAGATCTGGTAGGGGCGTGAACCCCCTTTACGACCGCTCTCGGGATTGAGCAGGCCGCGCTTCACATAGAACCGAACCGTTTCGCGCGGCAGGCCGGTCCTTTTTGAAAACTCTGAAATCAGCATGCGCTTTCCCTTTGACTGTGTACTGCACTCCACACTTATAGGCTGTGTTCGTCAAAAAGATGGAGACAGAAATGACGAACACTACCACCCAGCTTCCCGGCATTCCGCTTGGCTCCGGCGGTCCAATTGTCGGCGCCCAAGGGCTCGGCTGTATGGGCATGAGCGAATTTTACGGTGACGCCGATCCGTTGGAATCACGGGCGACGCTTGACCTCGCTCTGGAGCTTGGCGTCACGCTTTTCGACACGGCAGACATGTACGGCGTTGGCGAGAATGAGAGCTTTCTCTCTCCGTTTTTATCCGCGAACCGCGACCGGGTATTTATCGCGACGAAGTTCGGCTTCTTACGTACGCCCGAAACCCCGGATGACTGGAGCGTGACCAATGATCCTTCGCACATCAGACGGGCCATAGAGGGATCGCTTGCGCGATTGGGGGTCGGTACGATCGACCTCTATTATATGCACCGCCGCGACCCATCTATCCCGTTGGCCGAATCAGTCGGCGCCATGTCCGATCTTGTACATGAAGGAAAGGTAAGGTCGCTCGGCCTTTGTGAGGTAAGCGCTGAAGAACTGACGGAGGCGCATGCTATTCACCCTATAGCAGCGCTACAGTCCGAATGGTCCGTCTTTTCACGCGATATTGAGGCCGATGTGGCTCCGGCGGCGGCAAGGCTTGGGGTAACCGTCGTGCCCTACGCGCCGCTAGGCCGGGGTCTTCTCACCGGGAGGCTCACCTTGGCGCAAGATGATGCACGGCGGAACTTTCCGCGTTTTTCCGATGCGAACGTGGATACGAATTTGCACCTTGTCGGCGTCGTCAGGTCCATTGCCGACCGGCGCGGCGTTAGCCCGGCGCAGGTTGCGCTCGCCTGGCTGTACGGCAGAGCCGAGGTCTTTAACCTCACAGTGCTGCCTATTCCAGGCACACGTAAGCGCCGCCGCTTACGCGAAAATGTGGCTGCGGCTTCCCTGGTGCTTTCTGATGAAGAGACCACCGAGCTCGATCAGCTTGCCAGCCAAGTGCAGGGTGAGCGGGCGTGAGGCCTACTCCTCAAAGATGATTTTCGGCGGGGCCTTGGTCTGCAGGCTGTCCAGGTTCAGCGCAACGCTGCGGGCAATATCATGGAACAGCTCTGCCGGTTTGCCGGTGCCAGAGGCTGCGGGTGTCCCTGCATCCCCGCCCTCGCGGATTTCCTGAAGGATGGGAAGCTGGCCCAGCAGCGGCAGGCCGAGGGCATCGGCAGTGCGCCGGCCCCCGCCTTCGCCCATGAGGTGGTGACGGTTGCCGGCCGGGTCCTCGAACCAGCTCATCGTCTCAACAATGCCAAGCACCGGAACAGCCGTCTTGGCGAACATGGCGGCGCCGCGCCGCACGTCTGACAGGGCGACTTCCTGCGGTGTCGTCACCAGAAGCGCTGCCGTGACGGGTACGCGCTGGGCGATTGCAAGCTGGGCGTCGCCGGTGCCGGGCGGCGTATCGATGATGAGAAGGTCCAGCGGATCGTCCGGCGTGCCCCAGACGGCATCGTTCAGCATCTGGGTGATCGCCGACATGACGATCGGTCCGCGCCAGATCATCGGGGCGTCGGGATCCGAGAGATAGCCGATGGAGAGGGACCGGATGCCATGCGCTTCAACGGGTATCAGCTTGCCATTGGCGTCCGTTTCGGGGGATGCGTCGCCGGTGCCCAGCATGGTGGGCGCGCTCGGCCCGTAAATGTCGGCGTCAAGAAGTCCGGTCTTGAGGCCCTGTTTGGCGAAGGCGGCGGCGAGATTGACTGCCACGGTGGACTTGCCGACCCCGCCCTTGGCGCTGGCGACCACAAGGATGCGCGAAATACCCGGTATCCTGTCTGTGGGCGCCTGGCCGGGCTGGCCCTGGCTGATCGCTTCGTCAGAAAGACGCGCGCCTTTGGAGACCCGGCGGTGGCCGGGTTTCGGCGGCGGGGGCGGGGCAGGCGATTGCGGCGGGCTGCTGCCTGCGGGGCGTTCGGCGGTGAGCATGGCGCGCACATCCGTAACGCCGTCAACATTCATCACACGGGCTTCCGCCTCAATGCGGCGCGTCTCCGAGGCTTCAAGGTCCTCCGGGTCGCCGTCGAGGATCAAAGTGACCGCGCCGCCCTCGCGTATGCGGACGCCCTGAAGCCAGTCGGGATTAGCCAGCGCGTCCCGAATACGCGTTTCCAGATTGCCAGATTGTCGCTGTTTACGCCGAAACATGCGGCCACCTCCTTGATGCGCGGTGTCTGGGATGCACATATTCCCGCAACGCCTATATGGCCATAGACGAACAGTCGTGAAGGAGGGGCGATGCCCTGGAATGAAAACAAGGACGGCGAGGGATCGTCCAAAGGCAGCAGCCCCTGGGGATCTCAGGGAAAGAAGGCTGACTCGCCATGGTCCCGTCCCGGCGGTTCCGGTGGCGGTAATGGATCCGGCAGCGGCGGCGGTGGCAACCGTCCCGACCTGGAAGAGCAAATGCGCCGCATGCAGGAACGGTTCCGGCGCGGACGCGGAAATGGCGGCGGTGGCCGCCGTGGCGGCGGCGGGCAGAATTTCGGCCCGTTCGGCTTCATCGTTATCGGGTTTGTCGCCCTGCTTGCCTGGCTCTTTACCGGCGTCGTGGTCGTTGACGAAGGCGAGACGGCTGCGGTCTTCCGGTTTGGCCAGTGGCAGAAGAATTTCGGCCCGGGTCTGCATGTCCACCTGCCGACCCCGATCGAGAGCCATGAAATCATGCCGTCGCAGCAGCAGCAGGTGACTGAAGTCGGCTCGAACGAGGATGAAAGCCTGATGCTGACCGGCGACGAGAATATCGTCGAGGTGCAGTACCGCGTCTTCTGGTACTATGATCAGGACGACCCGGAGAATTTCATCCTCAACGTCGATGATGGCTATGACCTTGTGAAAGCTGCAGCCGAATCGGTGATGCGCGAAGTGGTCGGCAAATCAAACCTTGACGATGTCATCACGACGGGCCGTAACGAGCTGCAGGCGCAGGTGCGCGAACAGCTGCAGGCGCTGCTCAATGATTATCGCGCGGGTGTCCAGGTTCTCAACGTGGAGATCCAGGAAGCCCAGGCCCCGGCTGAAGTGCGCGACGCGTTTATCGATGTGGTCAATGCCGGCCAGGACGCCGAACGGGCTGTCCAGGTCGCCAACCGCTATGCAAACGACATCATTCCGCGCGCCCGTGGTGAGGCCCAGCAGATCCTGCAGGATGCCGAAGCCTATCGCGAGCAGGTGATTGCCGATGCGACCGGTCAGGCCAACCGCTTCACGCAGATCCTGACCGAGTACCAGCAGGCCCCGCAGGTCACGCGCGAGCGCATGTACCTTGAGTCCATGGAGCGGGTGCTCAATCGCAGCGACAAGCTCATTCTCGACAATGAAGCCGGTGCGGTGCCTTACCTGCCGCTCGACAGCGTCAATCGCAGCAGAAACCAGGAGAACTAGGCCATGAAACCGATCGGTATTCTCGGAATCGTTGCAGCCGTTCTCGCTGCGATCGTTCTTTTCAATTCCTTCTTCATCGTCGACCAGCGCCGTCAGGCCCTGGTGCTTCAGGTCGGTGCGGCCGTTGAAGCCTATAATGAACCGGGCTCGGATGAAGCTGGCCTCAAGTTCAAACTGCCGCTGGTCCAGAACGTCGTCATGTATGACCGGCGTAATCTTGGGCTGAACGTACCGGGGATCGAGGCCTATGCCTCTAACCAGGAGCAGCTCATCGTAGATGCGTTTGTGCGCTGGCAGATTTCCGATCCGCTGGCCTTCTATCAGCGCCTCAGCACCGAGGCCAATGCCCGCCAGCAATTGCGCGACTTCACCGATGCGGCGATCCGGAACGCGCTGGCGACCCGTCTGCCCGAAGACATCATCTCCGGTCAGCGTTCGGAACTGATGGATGAAATCCGCCAGAACCTCGCGACGAATATTGCCGGCCGCGGCATCGAGATTATCGATGTCCGTATCCGCCGCGCCGACCTGCCGGACGATGTGTCCGAACGTGTCTTCCAGCGTATGGAAGCCACGCGTGAGCAGGAAGCAGAGGAAATCCGCGCCGAGGGCGACGAGCGGGCACGTCTTGTGCGCGCAACAGCCGAACGCGAGCGGACCGTTCTTCTCGCCGAAGCGCGCCAGGAGTCGGAAGAAATCCGCGGTGAAGGCGATGCGCGCCGGAACGAGATCTATGCCGACGCTTATGAGCGTGACCCGGAGTTCTTCCGTTTCTACCGCGCGCTCATCGCGTGCGAGGAAGCCATCACGGAAGACACACGCGTCGTGCTGGGCCCCAACCAGCTTGGCATCTGCAACGACTTCATCGACCAGGCCCGCGAGAGCGGTTCGGGAAGGTAGAGGCCGGAGCGGGCCCGGCCCGGTTGGAGGTTACCCGTCATGAGCTGGCAGGTTCTTCTCGCGGCGGTTGGTCTGTGGTTTGCGCTTGAGGGGCTGCTCTATGCCATTGCGCCGGAGACTATGCGGCGCATGGGGGAGTGGCTCTCGCGTATGCCGCTTGAGGCGGTGCGAAGCGGGGGGATCTGGTCGGCGATTCTGGGGCTGATCCTGTTCTATTGCGCTGTGCGCTTTGGTTGACGCGTTGCGTTATGCCTGCGAACCGCCATACTTGCGCTTTAGAGACGAAAATCCAGTGATGGAGTGTGGAGTATGAAACGCGTTGCGATGTCGGCCCTTACAGGGGTTGCTGGCGCCATTCTGTTGGCCAGCCCCGCGGCCGCGCAACGCTCGCAGCCTGCCGAGGCGGGCTCTCTTTCCGATACGGTCAGCAGGATCGACCAGCAGCGCGCGCCTGACTCATTCTCTTCGCTCGCGCGGCGCCTGATGCCATCGGTGGTGAACATCACGACCAGCCAGACAGTCGCGCCGGACGGGATGCCGGAGTTTCCCAATGGCTCCCCCCTGGAACGGTTCAACGAATTCTTCGGCCGCGACCCGGAAGGCTTTCGCCGTGAAGGCTCACTTGGCTCTGGTTTTGTCATCTCCGCCGACGGGGTGATCATCACCAATAATCACGTCATCGAGAATGCCGACGAGATCAATGTGGTCTTCGCGTCGGGGCGCACGCTTCAGGCCGAGCTTGTCGGCACCGATGTGGAAACCGATGTGGCCGTGCTGAAAGTCGTCAGCGACAGCCCGCTTCCCTTTGTCGAATTTGCCGACAGTGACGAAGCCGAGGTTGGCGACTGGGTCATGGCGATTGGCAACCCGTTCGGGTTTGGCGGGTCTGTGTCGGCCGGGATCATCTCGGCGCGTAACCGCGATATCCAGTCGGGACGCTATGACGACTTCACACTCAGAAAAACACCCGTGAGTATTGATGAAGACGCCGTGAATAAAGCAATGGACCAACTACAGCTGCGTGCCTCCCGGCTAGATCCGATAGAAGGACGTAATATTGAGCACGGTGACACGGTAACT